>DAOMFR010000160.1:0-14825 GCA_035429885.1 Blastocatellia bacterium | reverse complement strand
GGCAGAGCTTGCTTGGGGTGCAAGAGGCCGTGAGTTCGAATCTCGCCGTCCCGACTTTTACTTTTAATCACTTACGGGCATCTTCAGGATGCCCGTTTTCATTCTGCCCAAGCTCAATTGCAGTCCGCCGCTTTGCTGCGCCATTCAAGTAAGGCGAAAAATGGTGGGCAAAGCGAGCAAGCATCACCAATCAAGGTGAACGATTTCAAAAGCAGCAACTCGGAGGTTAGAGGAAAGCCTGATTCGAGCAATGTGCTCGCCGATTGTTTCAGCTCCTGTCTCGCCGCTTCAGCGTTCTGTTGTTGCAAGAGAGATCGCTTCGAAATCTGATGGATGCCATCATTCATTAGAGCCATCTGTAGCCTGGGCACGATACACATACCTACCGACAGAATATCTGGCTAGTCAATTAGCCCTAATCAGGTCCAACTCACCTTTTGTTCCTTCAAGACCAGTTGTATGCCACCTGCTTTATTACGCCAATCATGCGGACCCTCAGGCTTCGTGAACTGACTTCATTGCTCTACTTGGACGAATTTCGTGCGTAGTATAAGAACGCCAAGTTGCAACCCGATGTGAGATTCAGTGGCAAACCGATGATGGTCATTTACGGCGAATTCCGTATTCGCCAGGAAGATTGCCCTTACATTACTGAACAAGGCTCGGAACTGTTCACCCTGCAAAACAGATTGATTGAACAGCCATTTGGCTGAAAGTGTTTGCTCAAAGAGGTCAATGAAAACAATTCTGATTTTGATGGCACTGTTTGTCTTGCCGGTTTTTCTGATGCAAGGGCAAACCCGCGCGCCATTGCTGAATCCCGACGATCCGGAAATGAATCGCCGTGCGCCGAACCTGTTCAACGTGCGGCTGGAAACCAGCAAAGGCACCATTCTGATTGAAGTCCATCGCGACTGGGCGCCGCTGGGCGCGGATCGGTTCTACAATCTGGTGCGAGCAGGCTATTACGATCAAGTGCGATTCCACCGCGTGATCAAAGACAAATGGGCGCAGTTCGGAATCAACGGCGATCCGAAAATTTCCACGGCCTGGCGAACGCGAACGGCTCCCGACGATCCTCCGCGCGAATCGAATCAGCGTGGAACCGTCGCCTTTGCCTTCGCCGTTCCGAACGGGCGCACGACACAGGTCTTCATCAACTTGAAAGACAACTCCGCGACGCACGACAAAGAGCCATTTGTGCCATTCGGCAAAATCATTGAAGGCATGGACGTTGCCGAGACACTCTATGCCGAATATGGCGAAAGTTCCGGCGGAGGCATTCGCGCAGGAAAACAAGCGCCGCTGTTCGAGGGCGGCAACGTCTGGCTGAAGGAACACTTTCCCCGACTGGATTTCATCATCCGCGCAACGATCGAAAAACAATAAATTACATACACTTATGAAACGACTGATTCCCTGGGTAGCAATCTTTCTCCTCACATTTTCGTTACAGGCGAGTTCCCAGCAACCGGCAACCGATTTGCTGCGCGATGGGTTTCAATATCGAAACCTCGGCCCGTTTCGCGTGGGCGGCTGGGTTTCGGAAATTGCCGTGCCTGAAACGCCGACGAAGGCGCATTTGTACACGTTTTATGTGGGCGTGCGGCACGGCGGAGTTTGGAAGACGACCAACAACGGAACCACCTTTGAGCCAGTGTTTGACGGCCAGAACATGCCCGCCGTGGGATCGTTGGCCGTTGCGCCTTCCAACGCCGATCACGTGTGGGTGGGAACGGGTGACGCTTCGTGCGCGCGCAGCGCGTATTGGGGCGACGGCGTGTATAAATCCACGGACGCGGGGAAAACCTGGCAACACACGGGACTGAAAGACAGTCATCACGTTGCGCGGATCATTGTTCATCCAGCGAATCCCGATGTCGTGTACGTTGCGGCGATGGGGCATCTGTTTTCGCCCAACGAAGAGCGCGGCGTTTTCAAAACCACGGATGGTGGCAAAACCTGGAAACGGGTTTTGTATGTCAACGACCGCACCGGAGCGATTGATCTGGTCATCAACCGCAACGATCCGAACGTGCTTTATGCGGCGATGTACGAATGTATGCGCGATCCGTGGCGGATTCAGGATGGCGGACCGGGAAGCGCCATTTACAAGACGACGGACGGCGGCGCGAACTGGAAAAAGCTGGAAACCGGATTGCCGGGCGGCACGATTGGCCGCATCGGATTGGACTTGTACCAGAAAAATCCGAATACGCTGTATGCCGTAGTGGATAACCGCAACGTAAAAGCGGGCACGGAAAATCGTCCGGCGTTGATCGGCGGCGAAGTCTATCGCACGGATGATGGTGGCGTTTCGTGGCGCAAAGTCAGCGCCGACAAAGACGATGTCAGCCGCAAATCCGGCTACGCGTTCAATCAGATTCGGGTGGCGGTGGACAATCCTGACCGCGCATTCATCACGGGATCAAACCTGATTGAAACGACGGATGGCGGCAAAACCTGGGCAGGACTGGCGGCGGGAGGCTTTCAAAGCTACCGCCCGTTTCGGCGCGCATTCGGCGATTTCCGCACGCTGTGGCTGGACCCACAAGATCCGGAACGAATGATCGCCGGTTCCGACGGCGGTGTGTACCTTTCTTATGACGGCGGCAAAACCTGCGATCATTTGAATAATTTGCCGCTTGGCGAGGTGTACGCGCTGACCGTGGATATGGAATCGCCGTACAACATTTACGCCGGATTGCAGGATCACGAATCCTGGCGCGGTCCCAGCAACGGCTGGTCGGGCAGCATCGGGATCGAAGACTGGACCACGGTCGGCATCGGCGATGGCATGTACAACCAGGTTGATCCGACCGACAGCCGCTGGGTGTACAACACTCAGGAATTCGGACGCCACGCGCGGCTGGATCAAAAGACCAAGGAGCGAAAAATCATTGCGCCGACTCGTCCACAAACCCAGCCGATGCTTCGCTTTAACTGGGTAGCGCCGTTGCGGATGTCGCCGCACGATCCGAAAACGATTTATGCCGGAGCGCAGGTGCTGTTCCGTTCGCGCGACCGTGGAGACACCTGGGAAGAAATCAGCCCGGATTTGACCAGCAATGATCCCGCGAAAATCAGTCCGCCGGGCGCAGCCATTCAGTTCTGCACCATCACGACCATTGCCGAATCTCCTGCGCAAGCGGGCGTGATCTGGGTTGGCGCGGATGACGGAAAAGTGCAGATGACCAAAGACGCGGGCAAAACCTGGAATGACGTGACCAAAGCAATTGCACAAGTTGGCGGTCCCGAAGACGCCTGGGTGACGCGTGTGTTTGCTTCGCAACATCAGGCAGGCACGGCGTATGTCGCCAAATCACGGCATCGGCAGGATGATTTCCGCGCGTTCCTGTTCAAAACCACGGACTTTGGCGCGACCTGGACGCGGATCACCGATGGTTTGCCCACACGAACGATCAATGTCGTGTTTGAAGATCAGAAAAATTCGGACTTGCTGTTTGTCGGCAACGACGCGGGCGTGTTCGTTTCGTTGAACGCCGGAAACCAATGGGCTGCGCTGAAAGGCAATATGCCCACCGTGCCGGTTCACGATCTGGTGGTGCATCTGCGCGAAGGCGATTTGGTTGTGGGAACTTACGGGCGCGGGATTTGGATTACGGACATCACGCCGCTGCGCGAACTGAATCAAGCGTTGGCGATGGATGCGCATTTGTTCGCCATCGAACCAAAAGCGCGTCGCCGCGAAGGCGCGCTTGGAAATTATCGGTTGTATGGCGACCGGCTGATGATCACGCCGAACGAACCTAACGGGATGACATTCAGCTTTTATCTGAAAGAGCCGCCAAAAGAGAAAGTCACGCTGACGGTGACGGATGTAACCGGAAAGGTTGTGCGCACGTTTGAGCCTGCAGCAAAGGCCGGACTGAATCGTGTTATTTGGGAAATGAGCGAAGGCGGACGCGGGCCGGGGCAAGGCGGTGAATTTCGGCCCGGTGCTGGATTGCGAACCGTGCCTGCTGGCGAATACACCGTGACGCTGCAAGTTGGAGAGAAAAAGCTGACTCAACCGGCGCGCGTGCTGGCCACCAATTCCGGCGAATGATTCACGGAATCTTTCTGAGCTTCAGGTCTGTGAGACCGGGGCAGTACAGGGAGCGGTCGCGACTTGACACTTTCAGCGTAGCTCAATTCGTGAGCACCAAGTCGCCCCGCTCCAGCAGCTTCGCGCAGGAGAAGTAAGAATGAACATTCACAGGTACGCAAAACTTGTTTGTCTGGCAGGCGCGGGAACCTTGCTCGCGTTTTCCGCCTGGTTGCCGCAGCCAGCGTCAGGGAATCAGGCACAAAACCTGTCGCAGCAGGCGTACGCCGTCCTGAAGAAAAATTGTATGGGCTGTCACGGCGCGGCCAAAACTTCCGGGCTGGATTTGCGCTCGGCGGAAACGTTGCTGGCAGGCGGCGAAAACGGGCCCGTGCTGGTTCCGGGAGATGATGAGGCCAGCAAGCTGATCAAGCTGGTCACGCATGAACTGAAGCCGGAAATGCCGCCGGGCAAAAAGCTTGTTGATGCAGACATCGAAATCCTGCGGCAATGGATTGAAGCGGGCGCTTCGTTTGATGGGTTTGAAAAGACCACTGCTGCGGCGCCGGACAAGGCGAAGGCGGAACTCGCCAAACTGGAAGATCGTCCCATCACGCCGGAAGAGCGCGCCTATTGGGCCTTTCAATTGCCGAAGCGCGTGACGCCACCGCGCGCCGCGCAACCTGCCTGGAACAAAAATCCGATTGACGCTTTTCTGTTCGCTGCGATGAAAGCCAAAGGCCTGAAGCCTTCGCCGCGCGCGGATCGGCGAACCTTGATTCGCCGCGCGTATCTGGATTTGACCGGGTTGCCGCCAAGCCCTGAAGAAGTCGCGGCCTTTGAAAAAGACAACGCGCCCGATGCCTGGGAACGGCTTGTAGACAAGTTGCTGGCCAGTCCGCATTACGGCGAACGCTGGGCGCGGCATTGGCTGGATCTGGTGCGCTTTGCGGATTCGGGCGGCTTTGAATTCGACGTGGATCGGCCTGACGCTTGGCGCTATCGCGATTACGTGGTCAAATCTTTTAATAACGACAAGCCTTACGACCAATTCGTCAAGGAACAGCTTGCCGGTGACGAATACCTGACGGAGAACCAAAATGCCGAGAACACCACGAACGCCCCGAACACCAAGAACTCCTCGAACACCCAGGACACCGCGAACGCCCAGGACAAAATGATTGCGACGGGCTTTTTGCGCCTGGGGCCGGAAGGCGGCGGAGGCGGCGAACGCGGACGGCAAGATTCGCTTGATGACATCATCTCTACCAGCACGCTGACCTTTATGGGAATGACCGTCAGTTGTGCGCGCTGCCACGACCACAAGTTCGACCCGATTCCACAAAAGGATTATTACCGCCTTCAGGCTGTGTTTTATTCGACCAAGCCGGTCAGCCATCCGCTGGTTGCGCCTGAAATCGTCGCCGCGCACAAAGCCGAAACCGAACGCATCGAAAAGCTGCAACGGCCCATTCGCAAAGCCAAAACCGAACTCGAAGCGCCGTACCTGAAAATGCTGGTGGATGAAGCCGTCAGCCGTTTGCCCGAATACATGCAGATTGCCTGGAACACGCCTGCCGAAAAACGCACGCCCGGCCAAAAGCTCAACGTCCAGCAAATCAAAAAGACATTGGAAGACGACACGCTTTCGATGAAGCTGACCGAAAAAGACATCGTGGCTCGCATGCCCGCCGAAGATAAGGCCAAACACGATGCGTTGAAGGCGCAGCTTCGCGAACTGGACAAGCAGAAACCGAAACCGTATCCGACGGCGCGTGCCATCGGCGAAGCAGGCGTCACCGCGCAGCCGTCGTACTTTTTGCATCGCGGCAGCGTGGATACCAAAGGTTCCCTGATGACGCCGGGAGTGCTTTCCGTGGCTTGCGATGGCGAATACGAATTCCCAACGCCGCCCGCGGATGCCAAATCCAGTTGGCGTCGGCGCGGTTTTGCCGAATGGCTGGTTGCGCCAAACAACCCGTTAACCGCGCGCGTGATGGTCAATCGGGTGTGGCAGCATCATTTCGGCGAAGGCATCGTCCGCACGCCCAGCAACTTCGGAAAAATGGGCGAAGCGCCTTCGCATCCCGAACTGCTGGATTGGCTGGCGACGGAATTTGTTGCTCGCGGCTGGAGCATCAAACAAATGCATCGGCTGATGATGACTTCGCAGGCGTATCAAATGGCCAGCGATGATATTGCCGCGAATGTTGCGCTTGACCCGGAAAACCGTTTGTTCTGGCGAATGCCGCGCGTGCGTTTGGAAGCGGAAATCATTCGCGATGCGATTCTGGCGGTTGCGGGAAATCTGGATCGCACGTTGGGCGGCCCGGCGATTTATCCGTACATTGATCCGAAGCTATTTCAATCCAGCACCAAACGCACCTGGCCGGGCAAACCGGATGACGATCCCGCGACGTGGCGGCGCAGCCTGTATGTCTATTCCAAGCGCAGCATCCGTTATCCGCTGTTTGAAACCTTCGACCAGCCAAACCTGATTAACTCCTGCGAACGCCGCAACCGTTCGACCATCGCGCCGCAAGCCTTGCTGCTGATGAACAACAACTTCGTGATTTTTGAATCGCAGAAGTTTGCCGAGCGGTTGCGCAAAGACGCAGGCGACGATGTCAGGGCACAGATCGAACGCGCATTCCGGCTGGCGTTGGGCCGCGTGCCGACAGAATTTGAATTGGCGAAAGCGGCGGACTTTGTACGTGGGAATCCCACTGGCTTGGCCGAGTTTTGCCAGACGATGTTTAACTTAAACGAGTTTGTGTATCGGCAATAAGTGCCGCACTGATTCGGAGATCATTATGTATTGTTCGCGGAGAGAGCTTTTATCCCAACTTGGCGGCGGGATTGCAGGCGTGGCGTTTGCAGATTTGCTGAATCGCAATGGCCTTCTTGCACAGACGCCGGCGCAATCGAAATCGCCGCTTGCGCCGAAAGCCCAGCACTTTCCCGCCAAGGCCAAAGCTGTCATTTCGATCTTCTGTTACGGCGGCGTCAGTCAGGTGGACACCTTCGATCCGAAACCGGCGCTGCTGAAATACCAGGGCGAGACGATGACCGGCGTCGGCGAAGTCCGCGCTTCGATGGGCACGCCGGGCGGGTTGATGCCTTCGCCGTGGCAGTTCAAAAAACACGGCCAATGCGGGATGGAGATTTCCGAATTGTTTCCGCAGGTCGCCCAGCACGCGGATGATCTGGCGTTGATTCGTTCGATGACGGCGCTCAGTCCCGCGCACGGTCCAGCGCTCTTTCAAATGAACACCGGCAGCATTCTGGCCGGGCATCCCAGCGTAGGCAGTTGGGTGACTTACGGGCTGGGCAGCGAAAACGAAAATCTGCCAGGCTTCATTGTCTTCACGGATTATCGCGGCGGCCCGATCAATGGCGCGCCGAATTGGGGCAATGGGTACATGCCTGCGGCGTATCAAGGCACGCCGTTTCGTGACAGCGGCGACCCGATTGTGGATTTGCATCCGCCGAAAGATCGCACGCCGGAACAGCAGCAAAAATGGCTGCGCCTGTTGCGCGAACTCAACGAAAAGCATCTCGACCACAACCCCGAAGACAGCGAATTGTCCGCGCGCATTTATTCCTACGAACTGGCTTACAAAATGCAAACGCACGCGACCGATGCGATTGACATCAGCAGGGAATCCGCCGCCACGCAGAAACTTTATGGCGTGGGCGAACAGCCGACGGATTATTTTGCGCGACAGGCATTGATGGCGCGCCGTCTGGTCGAACGCGGCGTGCGTTACGTGCAAATCTTTTCCGGCGGCGGCAACTTTGAACCCAGCTGGGATGCGCACTGGGATTTGAAAACCAACCACGGTCAACATTGCGCCGAAACCGACAAGCCCATTGCCGGATTGATCAAAGACCTTAAGAGTCGTGGCCTGTTCGATTCCACCTTGATCGTCTGGCACGGCGAATTCGGACGCCTGCCGATTTCCGAACGGATGGACGGGCGCGATCACAATGCCAATGGTTTCAGCGTCTGGCTGGCCGGTGGCGGCGTCAAAGGCGGAACCGTGGTCGGTGCAACGGATCAATACGGTTACCGCGCGGTTGAAAATAAAAAGACAATTTATGAACTCCACTCCACAATCCTGCATTTGCTGGGACTCGATTACGAAAAGCTGACTTATCGGTTCAACGGGCGCGATATGCGGCTGACGGATGTGCATGGCCGCGTCATCAAGGAAGTTCTTGCTTAATGACATCAGAAATGGCTCGGCGGGGTGGAGTATCCATCACCACTCCGCGCTTGCTTCACTAACCCGATTCAAGCCTGCCTAACCCGATACAAGACGCTTTAATTGGTGGATGATTTATTCACGCTGCTACTCATTTATTGATCAAGATAAAACAACGTATCGAACAGGGCCTTTCGGTCCTAATTTCCGGATGGAGATTTGTTATGAAATCGCATGCGAAAACGCCAAGTACATTTTTAGCTGTGATCCGAATCGTGGGAATGCTGGCCGTGGTGCTTTGGGCTTCTTCCAGCGCTCGCGCGCAGTTGCGAATTGTGGGTTCGATTTCCGGGACGGTGCAAGACCAGACCGGCGCAGTGGTTGCCAATGCCACTGTCACTTTGCGCGACGAAAAAACAGGCATCAGCAAGAGTGCGACCTCCACCGAACTGGGCACATTTCTGTTCCCGGATTTGGCTACTGGCTCCTATGAAGTTACGGTGAGTGCGCCCGGCTTTCAAAATTCCCGCGTATCCGGAGTCGCGGTTTCGACCAGCCAGACCACCGACGTGCGCGTCAGCATGCAGGTTGGTGCAACAACGGAAACGGTGACAGTCAATGGGGGTGATGCGCAAACTTTGGAAACTTCTTCGCAGTTGGTGGCGAACACTTTGACGACGCAATCGCTCAATCAATTGCCGGTTGCGAATCGCTCCAATGTGCTGGCGCTGGCGCGGCTTGCGCCGGGCGCTTCGCCTCCGACGGGCGGCAGCACTCGCTATAACAATTTGGCAGGCGGCGCGGTGAACGTGACGGTGGATGGCATCAACAACGCGTCGAACGGATTCAAGAGCGGTGGCACGGTCTTTTTCGCGACGGTGCCGGTGCGATTGGGAGCAGTCGAGGAAGTGACGGTTGAAACCGTGGGCCTCGGCGCAGATTCAGGTGCGCAGAGCGGCGCGAATATCAAATTCACCACGCGTCGCGGCGGCAACCAATACCACGGCAGCGGGTTTTACGAACAGCGCAGCGAACAGCTCAACGCCAACACCTGGACGCGCAATGCACAAGGATTGCCGCGTGTGTATAACCGCAACCACGAATACGGCGGCAATTTCGGCGGGCCGCTGCTGCCGTTTGGAAAATGGAAGGAAAAGCTGTTTTTCTTCGCCAACTTTGAAAAACGCTACAACCCGCAATTCGTAACGACGACAGTCGCTATTCCTACGCCGGAAGCGCAACGCGGCATTTACACATACATTGTCAGCGGCACGACAAACCAGACGCGCACTGCCAACGTGCTCGACCTTGCTGCGGCGCGCAATCTGCCGGTCAAACTCGACCCGGTGGCGCAATCCATCGTCAACATCAATAACCAGATTCCCAAATATTCTCGCCAGATTGCGGACAACGATCTGAACCGTGACACTTACACGTGGGATGCGGAAAACAACCTGACCCAATACTTTCCGGCCACGCGCGTAGATTATTTCGTCACTCCCAAACAACAGGCGTCGTTTACCTGGAACTACTATCACAGTTGGCAACCCGGCGCGCGCCGTCTTCCCGTACCGGACATTGAACGGACGAACCCGTTCCGCATCGGTTACTTTGTGTACTCCGGCGCGTTGCAATCCACGTTCACATCGAACCTGTTCAACGAATTCCGGTACGGCGTGCAACACAGCGGCGATACCAACACGCGCGATGAATACGGTCCATACTTCAAATTCAACAGCAAACCGTTGCGCATCGGAGCTTCGCTGCCGTTCGGGCCGCTGGTTCCGTTCATTGACCAGCAGAACGTGACGGGACGCCATTTCATCACCACCATTTCTGACACACTGACGATCAATCGCGCGCAGCACACCTACACGCTCGGCGGCAGCTTCCGCAACACAAAGTGGAATGACGTGGGCGTGGTCTACCAGATTCCAACGTATGGCACGGGCACCCCATCGGGGGATCCGTTGCAAGCTGCACAGGCCTACACGACGACGACTTTGCCCGGCATCAACAACACGGAATTGGCGAACCCGCTGGCGCTGTACAACCTGCTGACAGGCCGCGTGGCGTCCTCCAGTTTTACACGCGTCGTGAATCCCGACACGTTCCAATACGACGGCGTGCAGGAACAGAATTACACCTGGACCAACTCAAAGATGGGCGGTGTTTACGCGCAAGACCGCTGGCGCATTCGCCGCAGCCTGACGCTGAACTATGGGCTGCGCTGGGAAATTCAGGGCCCAATGAAAGACGGCAAAGGGCTGACCGCTTCGCCGGATCTGGCCAGCATTCTGGGCCCGTCGAAGCGAGTGTTTACGCCGGGAGATTTGAGCGGGAACAACAATCCGACGCTTCAGGCCGGACGCGTGCCGTTCAGCACCGACTGGAAAAACTTCGCGCCGAATTTCGGATTCGCCTGGAACCCGAACAAGACCGAAGGCTGGATGGGCAAACTGTTCGGCGGGCAAAAGACCGTCGTCCGAGCTTCGTATTCGATGATTGTGTATGACGAAGGCACACAGTTTTTCGCGGCCAACCTGGGTGGTAACGCGGGCAAAACCGTGGGAGCAACCCAGCTGATTCCGGGCACGCCGGGCGCGACGAACTTGCCGGCTTTCTACACGCTGTCGGATGTCGTGGGCAATCCGTTGACCGTCTCGAACTTCACGTTCGCCACGACCGAATACAAGAAGACGATCAATCAGGCGGACCAAACCTTTGTTCGCACGATCAGCGGGTTCGATCCGAGTTTGCGCGCGCCGTACACTCAAAATTACAGCTTTGGCATTCAGCGCGAATTGTGGAGAAACACGTCGCTTGAAGTGCGGTATGTCGGCAACCAATCGCGGCTGTCGTGGCGCACCAGCAACCTGAACGAAGTAAACATCTTTGAGAACGGATTCCTGAACGAGTTCAAGAACGCGCAAAAGAATCTGGCGCTCAATCAGGCGGCGGGCGTGGCCAGCTTCCAGAATCGGAATCTGCCGGGGCAGGTGGCGTTGCCAATTTTCGACGCGGCGTTTGGTGCGCGCGGCGGGTTGGCGGCGATTGCTGCGGGCAACGGCTATCAATCCACGGCCTTCATCACCAACCTGCAAAACGGCGAAGCGGGCTCGCTGGCGAATACCTTGGCGACAAACCAGAATTACGTTTGCCGCATGTTCGGCAGCAGCTTCAGTCCATGCGCGCGCGTGCTGCCCACCGCCAACGTGGCGGGGGCATATCCGATCAACTTTTTCCTGCTTAATCCCTATGTCGCGGGACGCTTGAACTTCGTGGATAACGGCGGATGGAGCGGTTACAACGGATTGCAGGTGCAATTCCGTCAGCGTCTGGGGAAGGACTTGAACTGGAATTTGAATTACACCCTGAGCAAGAGCCTGACCAATCTGGCGGTGGACAACCAGAACCAAAGTCTGGATTACGTGACGTTGCGCGATCCGGGATTGAACAGACGAGTGTCGCCGTTCGACATTCGCCACGTCATTCAAGCGTTCGGCACCTATGAACTGCCAATTGGACGTGGCAAGTTGCTCTCGCTGAATAACAAGCTGCTCGACAACCTGCTGGGCGGGTGGACGGTTGGCAACGTGGTGGTGTTCAACACCGGCCAGCCGATTCAATTGACCGGCGGATTTGCCACGGTCAACGCCAGCAACAACCCCGCCGTGAACGGCGTGCGGCTGGCCCCCGGCGTTACGCTGGAACAGATCCAGCAGTTGTTTGACGCCGAGCGCAGCCGTCTGAACCGAGTCGGCATCACCGATTTGCAACGCTTGTCGGTGAATCCCTCGCTGGTTGGTTCCGATGGACGCGCCAATCCGCAATACTTGTTGCCGAATACGACGCCGGGCGAATTCGGACAATTGCTGTTCTTGCGCGACAAGAACACCTATCAGTGGGACATGTCGCTTACCAAACGCTTCCGCATCACGGAAAAGACGCAGTTTGAATTGTTCGGCGGATTCAACAACGTGCTGAACCATCCACGCTGGGGATTCCCTGACACGAACGTGTTTAGCACGACGTTCGGCGTGGTGGGCGCACCCGGCAACAGCCGCACGATCAACTTGCGCGGAACGTTGAGTTTCTAAACGCGTTTGGTGTAAGACTGCATTTCAGCGCAAAAGAACACAGGGGCAAAGGAACAAAGCGAATGAACTCCGGTTCTTGTTGGCTTTATCCTTTGTCCTTTTGTGTTACTCACTCGCCTCATCGGAGCTTTTCATGTCTATCAAAAAACTTGTCCTTGCGGTGTTGCTTGTAACCGGCATCGCGAACGCCCAACAACCCCAACCGAAATTCACTCCCGCCGTGCCTGATGTGGCGCGTCCGCTGCCCTTGTCCGCCGTGCGGTTGACCGGTGGCCCTCTGAAACACGCCCAGGAGTTGGACGCCGATTATCTGCTCAAGCTGGAACCGGATCGGATGATGGCCTATTACCGCAAACGCGCCGGGCTGGAACCCAAAGCGCAACCGTATGGCGGGTGGGATGGCGACGGCAAAAACCTGACCGGGCACATTGCCGGACATTATCTGTCGGGCGCGAGTTTGATGTACGCCGCCACGGGCGATGCGCGGTTCAAAGAGCGCGTGGATTACATCATTCGCGAAATGAAAGAAGTGCAGGACAAACAG
Source organism: Blastocatellia bacterium (assembly GCA_035429885.1). Lineage (GTDB taxonomy): Bacteria > Acidobacteriota > Blastocatellia > RBC074 > RBC074 > RBC074. The sequence goes on along the minus strand of DAOMFR010000160.1, from coordinate 1,925 downwards.
GGCGACGGGTATTTGGGCGCATTGGCAAACGGCAAGGAACAGATGCTGGAAGTCACCAAAGGCAACATTCGTTCGGCCAGTTTTGACCTGAACGGATTGTGGTCGCCGTGGTACACCCTGCACAAAACCTATGCGGGATTGCGCGATGCGTATCGGCACACGGGCAATCGCATGGCGCTGGAACTCGAAATCAAATTTGCTGCCTGGTGCGAAAGCATCATGTCCAAGCTGGATGACGCCCAGACGCAGAAAATGCTCAACACCGAATTCGGCGGGATGAACGAAGTGCTGGCGGATTTGTATGCCGACACGGGCGACAAACGCTGGCTGGCGTTGTCGCACCGGTTCGATCATCGCGCGGTGATGGACCCGCTCGCTCGCAAGCAGGACATTTTGAACGGGCTGCACGGAAATACGCAGGTGCCGAAGCTTCATGGGTTGCTGATGCGGTACGCATACACGGGCGATAAAACGGATGGCGATGCGGCGCATTTCTTTTGGGATGCCGTTGCCTTGCACCACAGCTTTGCCACCGGCGGTCACGGCAAAGACGAATATTTCGGCCCGGCGGATGAAATGGGCGAACGCATTGACGGGCGCACGGCGGAAACCTGCAACATTTACAACATGCTGAAAATGACGCGGAAACTGTTCGCGCTGCATCCCGACATGAAATATGCCGAGTTTCACGAACGCGCGCTGTTCAATCACATTCTCGGTTCGCAGGATGGCGAAGATGGGCGCACCTGTTACATGGTTCCGGTTGGTCGAGGCGTCCAGCGCGAATACGCCGATATGTTTCGCAGCTTCACCTGTTGCGTCGGCACGGGAATGGAAAGCCACGCGCTGCACGGGGACGGGTTGTATTACGAATCTTCGGACAAAAAGCTGGGCGATAAATTGTGGGTGAACATCTATGCGCCTTCGACCGCGAAATGGCGCGACGTGGACCTGACGATGGACACCACCTTTCCCGAAGGCGACGCGGCGACCCTGAAACTGACGATGAAAGCCGCCAAACAATTCACGTTGGCGCTGCGCCGTCCTTCGTGGGCGGGCGAAGGCTTCACCGTCAAAATCAACGGACAAGCTGTCAAACAACTTTCCGCGCCGGGCACGTACATCGAACTCAATCGCAAATGGAAATCGGGCGACACCGTTTCACTGGCCTTGGTCAAATCGCTGCACCTGGAACCGCTGCCAGACAACAAAGGCATCACCGCAATCATGTGGGGACCAATCGTGCTGGCGGGCGACCTGGGACCGGAACGGGAACGCCGTCGTGGCGCAACAGGGCAGGCAGGCGCGCAACAACAGGTCATCAAAATTCCTTCGCTGGTTGCCGCTGAACGCACACCTTCAGGATGGATTAGACCCGTGGCAGGCACGCCCGGCGCATTTCGCACCAGCGGAGTCGGTCGTGATCAAGACGTAGACCTTGTGCCGTTTTACCGCCTGCATCGCCGCACATATTCGGTGTACTTCGATCTGTTCACGCCTGCCGAATGGGAAAAGAAGGCGGCGGCGTTGCTGGCCGAACAGGAACGCCAACGCAAGCTCGAAGCCGCGACCATCGCTTACGTCGAAGCAGGCGAAGTGTATTTCGAGCGTGATTTCAATCAGAAAGGCGAAGAGACGACTCCGTTGCGCAATCAAGGCCGCCCCGGTCGCAGCGCGCGCAAATGGTTTTCATACGACATTCCAGTGGACGCCGCGCATCCGCTGAAACTCATCGCCACTTATCACGGCGAAGAGCGTGCCACCCGCACCTTCGAGATTCTGGTAGACGGCTCCCGCATCGGCGAACAGCGCATTGAGCGCCATCGTCCCGGCAGCGCCACCAAGAGCTTTTTTGATGTTGAGTACGCGATTCCAGCGGACTTGGTAAAAGGGAAGCAGAAAGTCACCGTGCGATTCCAGGCGAC
>DAOMFR010000159.1:7238-14876 GCA_035429885.1 Blastocatellia bacterium | reverse complement strand
TAGAGCAACTGGCTTTTAACCAGTGGGTCGGTGGTTCGAGTCCACCACGGCTCATTCCCAAAACCTGTCGCGGGCGTCTTCAATAGAAGGCGCCCGTTACTTTTTACAGACATTTCGCCGCTCGCCATTCCGGCACAGTGATTTGCCGGTAACGCAAACGAGCGATTCCAGCCACGGACCAATTCAACACGAGAATTTGCCGCGAGACCCCGGCAATCAGGAGGACAATCAAGATGCTTACCGATGGCCAACTGCAACAGATTATGCCCACGCTGTCAGCGCAAAAGCGCCAGATGTATCTGCCGTTTTTGAATAACATCATGCCAATGTACGACATCAATTCTCCGATGCGCCAGGCAGCCTTTCTGGCACAGATCGCACACGAATCCGGCGAGTTGAAATTCTGGGAAGAAATCTGGGGGCCCACATCAGCTCAGAAACGTTACGAACCTCCCAGCGATTTGGCGACGCGTTTAGGAAACACAAAGCCCGGTGACGGCAAACGTTACAAAGGGCGCGGCCCAATTCAAATCACAGGCAGATTCAATTATAGAAAATATGGGCAGTTGTTGGAGCTGGACCTTGAAGGAAATCCCGACTTGGCTTCGACCACACAAGTCGGTTTTGAAACTGCGTCCCAGTTTTGGAAAATGAACGGGTTGAATGAACTTGCCGACATTCCGGATTTCACGGCGATTACCAAAAGGATCAACGGCGGTTTGAATGGACAAGCCAGCCGGGAAAAATATTACGAACGTGCCAAACAGGCGCTTGGCGTCGTATCGTCCTTCGGCAGCTTCTCATTCGCCGCAGCAGAGACGGCGACACCGCCCAAAGCAGCCAAAGCCACCGTAAACACCTTGCCCCGTGGGCAAGAGGCGATAGAAGAAATTCTCGGCACAACTGATTCATCACCCAGCGGTGGCAATGACGGCTCTACAAAAGCCGTCTCGAAAAAAAAATCTGGTAGTAAGCTGGCTAAAAAGACTTCTGGGTTGGGAGTGAAGGCTGCCAAAAAGAAACCGGCCCAACCCGCATCGAAAAAAGCTGTGACAAAGAAAGCGGCGAAAAAAGCGGCTACAAAGACAACGTCTAAGAAAGCCGTTAAGAAAGTTACGGCCAAGAAAGCGGTGAAAAAGGCTGTGGTAAAAACAACCTCCAAAACCACGAAGAAGGCAACCAAGAAAACGACAAAAAAGAAATAAGCTCAGCTTGGATTTGGGAATCAAAATAAAGGAAAGGGCGCGACTCATTCGAGTTCGCGCCCTTTGCGGTTACAAGCGAGCTTCCAATCTACCCCGAACTCACTTCCCTTTGCCGGTCAACACGACCGTCCGTTTGAGGTTGGAATCGCCCGGAGGACAGAACGCCGGCGTCATCCCCCCCGGAGTTTGTGGGTCAAAACCACAGACAAACAAATTCGCGGTGCGCGGCCCTGTCCGTTCCGGCTTGAATCGAATTCTGACCGGCAAGGTCGCTCCTCCTGGAATGATAACCGGATAGTTGAGAGGGTTGACCAAATTGAATTCGACAGAGGCTTGCATCGGTGTTCCGTTGCGAACTTCGCAAACCAACGTTAGCGCTAAATCGCAAGCTTCCGTGTTGGTGATATAAATAATTTGATCCTTGAATTTGCCAACCGTCACATCGCCCCAATCCGTCGGCCCGGAAATGGCGATGTCACTGACCGGTGCTTCGCCTTTCAGTGTGACGATCTTGATCGGCGTCGCAGGATCGTCGCTGTTGATTGACATCGTTGCCATTCGCTGCCCCGTAGCTCCGACAGGCATAAAGCTAACCATCACAACCGTCGAACTTCCCGGCGGCACGACAAACGGAAACGTCGGCAACGGAAGAAGTTTGAACTCCGGCGAACTGAATGAAATGCTCGACACAGTCAAATTGCATTCGCCGTTGTTTTTGATCGTCACCGGCAACTCTTTCGATTTCCCCAAACAAACTTTGCCGAAATCCAGCGGATCGGGCATCGCTTGAATCACTGGTGGCGGAACAGTGCCAATCACTTTGACAACCTTGTTCGGCGTGACCAAGTCATTGCTCACGATCGTCAACGTAGCCATTCGCATCGGATCAACCGTGAAGCCCATTGGCATAAATTGGATTGTCACATCGCGTGTGCTTCCCGGCGGTATAACCAATGGGAACGGAACTACGCCAATCACTTTGAACTCCAGCGAGCTGGAAGTGATGCTGTTAACCACCAAATCGCACATGCCACTGTTGCCGATGGTCAAAACTTTGTTGTTGGTATTTCCTGGACAAGTCTTGTCGAAAACTATGGGATCGTTGACGACAATGGTCGCCGTTGGCGCATTCCCGGTAACCGAGATGACTTTGGCCGGATTTACAGGGTCGTTGCTGTTAATGGTAATTGTGCCGTTTTTTGCCCCAAAGCTGGTAGGCGCAAATCGGATCGGTATTTGCAATGAATCGCCAGGATGCACAACCAGTGGGAATGACATCACTCCAGCGGTTTGAAATTGAGCTGACGACGAACTGATGCCGGTAATTACCAGATCGCACCCTCCATTGTTGTTGACGGTGATCTTCAGGTCCTTGAACTTGCCGACACAAACATCGCCGAAGTTACCACTGTCGGCGATTATGGTGGCAATGCCCGGCTGTTCTCCTTGCGCACTCACCAACCGCGTGACCACAGGCGTGGACGGGTCATTGCTATTGATGGTTAGCGTTGTTGTTTTGCTGCCAATACTGTTGGGAGTAAACCGTACCTCGAATGGGAAGCAAAAATCGGGGCTAACCACGACAGGAAAACCCGCCGAAGGAGAAGTCACAGCAAACTGTGAATTCGACGAAGTAATTGAACTCACTTCCAGATCAGCTTTTCCAGTGTTGCAGACGCTCAGCGTTGCGCTGGAGTTTGTGCTGACACAAGTATCGGCAAAACGTGGATCGGAAGGAATTTGAATTTGCGGCACATTGCCGACAATTTTGATCGAAGTAAAAATGTCTATTGAATTCGACGGAGGCGAAATGCTCGGCGGTGAAGTGGCAGACGCCCAAGCCGCGAATAATCGTCCAGCGGCGCAAGCATTGCCATTGTAATCGCCGTATTTCGGAATTCCTCCATCTGTCTTGCAGGCTTCTCCAACTCCGCACGGAGGTGACCCTGTTGCAGGAGAATCGGAAAAATCACATCGCGCGCCTGATCCAGGTCCGGTCACATTTCCCGCCCCATCAACTGCACGACAGAATCCGGCCAATTGAGGCTGCATAGAGCAAGATTCGCTGTCGTTAGTGCTGCGCGTTCCGCCGCCCCATCCAGCTGCACACCACGGATCAGCAACTTCCGTGATCTTGGATTCCGCGCCAGCAATTAAATTACCTCCGGCATCCAATCTCGCTCGTCCACTGTAATAATCGGTCAAATCATTGTTGGCAAAGCATGGCGGAGTGGCACAAGGCGTGGCCGACCGGCGGTCGTACCAGGAAACAAAAGCTTCGCCGCCTGTGGTGCAAACCCACGGCATGACTCGCTTACCGACTACGGCAGTATTCACCCGTACGACACGGGCGGGGGTCCAAGTGTTGCCACCATCCAGGGAATCGCGTACCAAAATATCTTCGTTGTTCGCTCCGGCATTTTCAGCGTAAGCAAAATAGATATGGTTTGGATTCGTATCATCAATTGCGACCGTCTGGCTGGATGGATTCTGATCGCACCGATCATGTCCGGCAAAGGGACAATTCACCGGCGCACGCGCGACGACCACACGCGGAAAGCCCGCTTGAGGCACTAGTCCATTGGCACACGAACTGAATTTATGAATCTGATAATTTCCGCCATCCAGATACGCCACATAAACAAATCCATCCTGGCCAACATTGATTCGCGGAAACGCTCCTGAGCCAACGGTTATCGGCAAAGTCCAGTTTGCGCCGCTGTTTTGCGAACAAACCAGACCTGGGTCTTGGTCGGTAGCGTCGAAGTTTCGCCAAGTGGAATACACCTGGTCGCCGCCGGACCCAGCCGTGACACGGTCAGCCGCAATGTGTTCCTGGTCGGGAAAGCACGAATTGGCAACAGGTGTAACCCCATCACTGGCATCAGGATCTGAATTGGGACAAGTCACGGCATTGAAAATGGTGGGAAAGGTTTGTCCATTGTTCGTCGATCGCGCCATCCCGGTACAGGTATAGCCGAACGGCCCGGCAGTATCCGAAGGCTGACAACCGCCACGAATTCCTGCGTAATAAAAATTCCCGCTCTGTCCCCAAGCCAACGAAGGATCGCCGCCACTAAATGGGATGAAGCCGGTAAACGGAAACGTCTGACCGCCATCGTTTGACGATCTAAAAACGCTTTGCTGGCCAATAACAATATTCCTACCATTGGGCGAAACGGCGATTTCCAATTCTCCGGCACGCCCAGTAATGATTCGTTGCGTCGCGCCCGGAGCTGGTTGGGCTTCTTTGGCTGCTTCCGCGGAACTGACAAATTTTTCCGGGCCAGGAAAAGGGCCGACAACGTTGGCTGGGGCGGGAATGGAAGCCGAGCTATCTGGCGAATTGCGTCGCAATTGCTGCAATTCTTTTTCGGATTGCGCATCATCGCTTTTTGCTTTGGAAATCAGGCTGCGACTGATTGCTTCGACCTGGCTGATCAATTCCTGGTTAGCATCTGAAGGCAACGAACCTTCGATTCGCAGCAATAGTTTGCCAACAGCAATGGCAGTGGTGACGCGCACCATCATCGGGTCGGCAAATTTGGGGCCGCGATCAGGTTGTGGACGTTCTTCGCGGCGACTGAACTGAACGGCAGGCCAGCCTCCTATCATCGTAAAGTCTGAGACCTTGGCCCCGTGACCTTGTCGAATGTCCTGCAATCGTTGGACGGCGTCGGCATGATCCAATCGGTTTTCTGTTGTGATCTTGATCTTGGCGATCAGCTGCGTCGCTTCTTTTTGTTTGCCGACTGAAACACTGATCAGTTCGGTCAACCCACCCAGCCGGTGTGGCGCAACAGTCCAATCCGCTGGATAACGCAGAGTCAGGCCTTCCGTTTCCATTGTCAATTTCTCGGTCAATGGCTTGGGTTGTGCCTGTGTTGCTGTTTGGTCCACGCGAGAATTTACCGGTGATGGTTCCGTAGCAACTCGTTCGGGCTCCTTGTTCTTGCTACGGGATTCCGCGTCGCTTATTTGTGCGGTTGTTGCAGGCAAGGAAAACTCCATTGTTTTGGCATCTCGTTTTGGAGATTGAGCGTTTTCATTGCCCGCCGTTCTGTGGAATGGTTGAATGGTGAGCTTCGTCAATTGAGGCATTGCCTGTGAAGCGATTGGCGCATTCACCAGCAACAGACCAATGACGCAAATGAATGCTATCAGTCGTGGATGTCGCATTGCACCTCCTTATGGCTGTTGGTAATCTGAAAAGAAGGAAACGTAGACAGGTGATAAATGCAATCCGCCTGGCGATTCCCAGCGTTTTCAATGGTGGATTGGCACAGAACGTTTCGCTTCAGCAGCCTGTTTCTGAGCCAACTCTTCTTCAATGACACGAATAAAGCTATCCAACGGTTGCGCGCCGGAAAGCCAACGACCGTTGATGATAAATCCGGGCGTACCGGTAATTCCTAACCTGATTGCCTCGTCAATGTCTTTCTGCACGGTCAAAGAATTTTTTCCGCTGGACAAACATTGGTCGAAGGCTGGAACATCCAATCCCGCCGATTTCGCCAACGCTTTCAACCTATCGGGGTTGGCATCCGCTCCGGCTGAATACAACAGATCATGATAGTCCCAGAATTTGCCTTGATCACTGGCGCAGACGGCGGCTTCAGCGGCACGGCGTGCTTGCGGATGAAGCTGGTCAATCGGGAAATGGCGATAAATCAGTTTTACCTTGTCACCATATCGTGCCAATACCTGAGCGAGCGTCGCCTGCGCCTTACTGCAAAACGGACAATGAAAATCTGAAAACTCGACAATGGTTACTGGAGCATCTGCTCTGCCCTTAAATACAGCGCCTTCATCACTGGTTTTAAGGCGAATAGCGGGAAGCGGTAAATTGACACTGAGTTTCGCTTTTGAGCGGAGTGATTGTATGAACTCTTCACGCCGGACATTGAATCTCTGGCTTTGCAGATAACTTCTGATTCTCTCTTTCATGTTGGCATCCAGGACTCCGATTTGCGCCTGGTTGGCCACATAAAATGTCTCAATGTCTTTCTCTGCCACTATGCCTGATTTTGTCCTTACCTCGGATTCCAGCAACGCCTGTAGCGTTACTCCACGTTGTTCAGCCTCTTGGCCTAGCAACTTTTCAGCAATCATGGCATCAAGCCGCTGGCGCTTAAGCTGGTAAACCTGCTCTTCCAATTGAGCCAATTGAGCTCCCAACGCATTTTCGACCTCACTTGCCCAGATCGCCTTGCCATCAACTTCGGCTACTGCAAGACGTTTGCTTGTATCTGGTTGCGAGCTTGGCCCCGTGGATTTAGATCCATCCTGGGCAAGAACGGACAGCGAAAGGAAGGCTAGAGACATGCACGTCAAGATTTCTCGCCAGACAAAAAGTCGAAAGCCTTTTGGGGAACGAACTCCAGCTTGGGGTAAAGCTGACATCATGTTTTACGCTCCTGATGAATTAGGTTTGAATCAAAAATATCCAGAAAAGGGCATGTCCCTAAATTCTTATGGCTCGGTTAAGGTTGGCAGGCTTCCCACATTGAGCTGAAGTTGGCGGTGCTGGCTCAAACAGGACGCTTCCAAATGATTATTGCTGTGGCACCATTTATTACTGTCGTCCGCGCGGCTGAAAAATAAAACTCACAAAATTGAATTTCGCACGGAACTTACAACTTTTCTTTTAGAGAGTAAAGATGATTTTGGGCAAAGGCAGGCTGAAGATGGAAATAGTGTTGCGAAGACTGCGCGTAGCCCCCGTGCGGCCCCGCCCCCGTTTTGCCGAGCCGCAATTGCCGTGGCGCAGCCTTCGCAAACTTAAGTCAACTGCTCAGACCGTGCCGCGCTTTATGGGCAGGTCGGCGAGTTGTTGAGAATGTTTCGATCCTTCAACACGAACGTTGTGTCCGGCTGTAAACGTTTGATCGTTGCGCCGCCAGTGTTTCGTGGAGCAATCGAACAGCGATCAAACGAAGCGTTGACTCGGCTGTCATCGTGCAGCGTGACAATGCAACCGACGCGAGTGATTTCACCCTGTCCGATCATCGTAAACCCATTCACTCCGCAGCGAACATATTTGTATTCGCCCGTGAATGTGTTGAAGAGCAAGTAATCGCCACTGTTTTCATCTTGGATGCTGGCGTCCCAGACCGTGACGGTGAAGCTGCACGAAGCGGTTGCTCCCCCAGAATCCGTGGCAGTGCACGTGACGGTCGTCAGGCCCAGCGGGAAGGCGGATCCCGAAGCCGGAACACAAACCACCGTCACGCCGGGGCAATTGTCGACAACGACCGGGTCGGGATAAGTCACGATAGCTGTCGTGCTGCCCGGAGTCGGAGCGATGACATCGCGGCTGACCGGGCAAACGATGATCGGCGGAGGATTCTGCGCGACGGTCGCAGCCGACGCAGAGTTGTTCGCCGAATTCGGGTCCACAGTTGCTGCACTGATCGTCGCCGTGTTGTTGATG
>DAOMFR010000159.1:0-7138 GCA_035429885.1 Blastocatellia bacterium | reverse complement strand
GGCCGCACCAGATTCGTGGGGCTTGGCATGCGAGTATCGGTGACAGGAACGCCGGTGTTCTGAAATTGCGTCAGCACAGTCGCGACCGAATCGCTGCCGTGGCCGGGCGCAGACTTGAATACTGCCCAAGCTCCGGTGACGTGCGGCGCAGCCATCGAAGTTCCGCTCTTAAACCCGTAGCCGCCTCCAGAAAGCGTTGATTCGATGGAACCGCCCGGAGCCAGAATGCTGACGATTCCAGCGTTGTTCGAGAAACTAGAAACCGTATCGTCTTTGTCCGTTGAACCAACACTGATCGCGGTGGAAATGCAGGCGGGCACGCCAACACCTGCTCGATGTCCTTCATTTCCGGCGGAAATCACCGTGGCGATTCCCAACGAACGAAGGTTATCAATCGCAGCTTTGCGGGAATCTCCATTACAGCTGGAACTATTGTTGCTGTCATCGCCCAGGCTCATATTCACGGAAGCAATGCGGAAAATCGGATTGCCACCGCCATCCACCATATTTGCCAGATCGCGCACGCGCTCCATTCCACTGATCTGGTCTGAAGCAAACGACTTCACGCACGGAGCGCTGCCATCACAATCAGAGTTGTTGGTGAATCGGGTAAAGACCTGAATGGCAATCACGTTGGCGTCTCTGGCTACGCCGGTCAGGGTGTCGCCAGAGGCATTCGTTCCTGGTCGGCCCGCCGCAATTCCTGCGACGTGCGTGCCGTGATCGCATCCGCCAACGCCTGTGCAATTGACGCCGGAACCGGCTGCGGTGGAACTAGTCACTCCACCCGGGCACAGCGACCGCCGATCACTGCCGTTGTCAGTAGAAAAGCAGGCTTCGGAAACAACTTTGCCGCTCAATGCCGGGTGCGTGCCATCAACCCCCGTGTCGAGAATCGCAACGGTTTGGCCTGCGCCTGTAAATCCAGACGCCCAAGCCGCATCTGCTCCGATGACACGTGTGCTTTCATTTAACGTCGGTTTGGAAAGTGCGTCTTCCTGAATCTGGAAAACTTCCGGCGAAGCCTTGAGCAGTTCTAGTTCTTCGGCGCTGACTTCCATCGCCAGATACGGGATGTATTTGAATCGTTTGACCGACTCGCGGCTATTCGCCTGCAATCGGTTCAACAAAGATTCTTGCGCACGGGCAATTAGCAAGTGCTGAGCATCTTTGTCTTCCTGACGCCGCAACAATCCTTCAGAGCGAAATGCGACAGGTAAATTCACTCCGATGATGACTTTCACGGGTTTGCCGCCGCGCGCTTTTTCCGCCAGTTCCGCAAACGCGCGCTCGGTGTCCGCCGAACGAATTACAGTCTGATCCTGCGCGGCGGCTTTGGGCAATTTGGCTGAGTTACGTTTGCTGGCGGAGCTTTCCTTGCCGGAAGCGTTGGCGGCTGGAAACAAACTGGCGTGGAACATGAATCCGGCGCCGAGTCCGGCCAGGCAGAACACCGCCAGGATCAGCCGCGCTTTCAGCGACAGTCCGCCGAGCATTTTGGTTGGACTGAGTTTCGTTTTGTTTGGCATACATTTCTCCGTTTGGGTTGACTGAGATCACAAAAGAACCGCGTTGGCCCGCGCAATGCGAGCATAGGAATCAGCGGCAGTTCTTTCCCTTCACTTGGGTAAGCGAAAAAACGGAGAGAAAACTTGAATGGCTGAGAAAGTGTTCTGGAATTTTTTGGCGTTACTTTGCGTCAGTCGGCTTCAACAATCCTTGCGTGTTCAGCCAATCGCCAAAGCGATCAATCCAGCCGTCCACCGGCCAACCGCGATTTGTCAGGCCGAACCCGTGACCGCCTTTGGCATAAATGTGTAATTCCGCCGGACGCTTGGCGGCTTTCCATTCCAGATAGAGTTTGGCGCTGCTGCCGGAAAACATCTGGTCATCATCCGCTACCGCGATAAACAGCGGCGGAGCATCCGCCGTGACGGGCAAACCGTTCGTGCTGCCGCCATAAATCGGCGCGGCGAAATTAGGACGGCTGTCGGCGTCGTGTTCCATCACCACGCCCATGGTCAGAATGCCGCCCGCTGAAAACCCCATCAGCCCGATGCGGTTTGGCGCAATGCCCCATTCGGTGGCGCGTTGGCGAACCAGTTTGATGGCTTGTCTGCCATCGGCAATGGCTTGAGCAATGACGGTTTGACGTTCCGCAGCTTCCGGTGCCGCATTGGCTTGCGCGGGACGGGCGGCTCCGCTGGTGCGTGCCTGGTACTCTTCGACCGTGCCCGAGTTCATCACTCGGTATTTCAAAACAAACGCCGCCACGCCGCGTGCTTGCAACCAGCGAGCAACGTCGTTGCCTTCCTTTTCAATGGCCAGATGCATAAAGCCTCCGCCAGGTGCAATGACGATTGCGGTTCCGTTGGCCTTGCCGCGTTCGGGCAAAAAAGCCGTCAAAGTCGGTTTCGTAACGTTGCGAATGCGACGCTGTTTGTCGGCGTTGGTGAATTCAACTTCTTGTTGTTTGGCGTTTTCAGACCCAGGAGCGACACCTGGATATAACGAAATCACCGGTTGCTGCGCCCAAACAGCGCTCGCCAGACTCAACAGCAAACCGGTAATTCCCAACGCAGCACGGCTCAATTTGTGTTTCATACTTATCTTGATGGCTCCATTCTCATTTTTTCGACGTTCACTTCGCGTTCTTCGATGACAGAGCGGTGAGGATCAATCAACAACCACATTGGCACTCCCAGAATAAAAACTCCGGCCATGATGTAAAACGGCAACGACCACGAACCAAAATGTTTTACGACATAACCAAACACTAACGGAGCAGCCGTTCCGCCCAGATTGCCAACGAAGTTCATAAATCCCGTCACAACACCGGCATAACGTCGGCCAACATCCAGGCAGACTGACCAGGCAGCGCTGACCGTCATTGTCTGAAGTCCAAAAGCCAACGCCAGCAATAATGCCGCGGCAAGATTGCTTTTGACCTGAGCAACGGCAACCAACACGATGGCACTGCCGCTATAACCGATGGCTCCCAAACCGCAACGCGCCCACTTCAAACTACCTGTTCTTGCGACACGATCCGTCAACCATCCGCCAAATCCATTAGCTAACGCGCTGACCATCCAGGGCAATGACGCAAACAACTTGGTCGAATTGATTGAAAACCCGCGCGCTTCAAGCAAGTAAGTTGGCAGCCAGGTAATGTAAAAATACAGCCCATAGGCGTAAGCAAAATACATCAAACCAATGAAAATCAAATTTTTGCTTTTCAGCAACGTTCTCCACGGAATGGAGTGTGAGGATTCAACTGCTTGCCCGATTGCATCAACTCGAATCAATTTCAGCTCAGCTTGATTCACCGAGGGATGATTCTCCGGCAGATCGCGAAACCAGCGATTCCACACCAAGCACCACAAAGCGCCAATGACGCCAAATTCCACAAATGTCCATCGCCAGCTTTGGTAATCCAACAAGGTCAGCACAATCGGAGCCGTCATTGCCGAGCCGATGGAAAGCCCGACAAAAGATGCGCTTAAGGCTCGGCCTTGCTCCGCGGTCGGAAACCAGCGCGAAACGGCTTTGGCAATGTTCGGAAATGCGCCTGCTTCCCCAGCACCAAACAGGAATCGAATCGTTAACAAAGAGCGATAGCCGACAACAGCTCCGGTCAATGCGGTAAAGGCCGACCACCACATCACGACTCGCGTCAGCGCCACACGTGCGCCAAAACGATCGCCCAACCAGCCGCCTGGAATTTCAAACGCGGCATACGCCAGCGTAAAAGCGCTAAACACCATGCCTTTTTGGGTTGGTGACAAATGGAATTCTTCCGCAATCCTTGGCATCGCGGCGGAAATGCACAGACGATCCAAATAAGTAATGACGGCCAAAGAAAAAATCAGCCAGAGAACAGTAAATCGCGCACGTGTTGGAACGGAATCAGCCAGATTGTTTGGGGAAGTCATAGCGGGGCGCACTTTACGCAAATCCGGAATTTTTGGCTATGGCTGGAGCGAAGTTTGGTTATTTTTCCCGTGTTAAGAAGCCCAGCATCTCAAAAAACAAGACGCCGGAAAACGCTTGTCAGCATCTTCCGGCGTCTTTGCCAGCGTTCTGATTTTGTCAGGCTTTAGTAAAGCGTGAAGTTGAATTCGATATTTCCGCGGACGCTGACCGGCTGGCCTGCTTTGACGGCAGGTTGGAATCGAATTTTCTTCGCCGCTTCGATAGCGCTTTCGCTCAATCCATCTGGCAAACCGCGCACAACTCGAATATCAGTAATTCGGCCATCAAACGTGTAGACCACGCTCAAGACGACAGTTCCCTGAATCTTATTGGCGCGAGCTTCTTCAGTGTATTTGGCGCGTTCACGATAAATGATCGTGGGTCGCAAACTGGCCGACATCGGCTCAACACTTCTGCCACCGCCAAGCGACATATCGCCGCCTCCGGCATTGCCGCCTTGCCCAGGACCAAGTCCGCCGCCGCCGCCTCTACCGACACCAGTTCCATTCCCTCTGCCAATGCCAGCCCCCGATCCCGGGCCGCTGGAAGGCGGAGCCGGAACACCTTCAGGATCGCCAATTGGCCCTTTCATCTTGGGCATCATATTCGGATCTCCATAAATCGTGGCAGGCACAATCATGGAATCCGGGGTGATTTTCGGAGGTTTCGGGTCAGGCATGACAATTTGTGGAGTCAAAGCCATTTGCGGAGGTCTGCCCTGACTTGGCGGAGTCGGTTCATTACGACCGCCGCCGCCGCCGCCAGAGGCCTGTTTCGGTTGAGACTTGCTGCCGCCCAACATCTCTTTTTTGGCCTTGGCAGATTCATTCAGCTTCAAATCCAGCTTGCTGGTCTCAAGCATAGCAACGTCCTGCAAAATCTGTTCTGGCACCTCTTCCTGCTGGACGCACTTTTTCGGGAAAAACAGGCAATAAAGATTGTAGTTCCCTTTCAATCCAACAAACAGAAACAACACAATAATCGGAATCCAGTTGGCAAATTCGAATCCGATTTTGACGCCAGCAAGCTTGCTGTTAATTCGACCGATCAACCGTCGCAGGAAAATACTTCTGGCAGCAAAACAAACCAGCAGATAAAGCGCTCCGCCAATCAAGGCCAGGTTCAACAACAAGCCGTTATTTTTGGCCAGCGTAAAAAGCAACAAGATCAAAAAGAAAACGGTCGTGTATCCGGCCAAAGCCAGTTCGGAACCCGCCAGCAAGGAATTGCGGCGTTGCTGGTTCGACCCTTCGCCGCGAGCCAGATCAACGACAAACTGTTTGGGGTTTTGCCGGAACTCACCAACTGCGCTGCCGACTTCGCGCGCAATGCGCGTGCTGAACGATTCTTCAGGAAGCAAGAAGCTCGAGCTAACGCCAGCCTTGTAATCACCTTTGCTAAAAATCTGGCCAATGTTTTTCAAATTGGCGAGAAGGTTTTCGATCAATCCCGGCTGTTGCGGCATTGCAAGGCTGAAAGCCCCCGCCAGTTCAGTCGAAACTGACGCTTTGGATGATTGTTGTTGAGAAGCAGAGACGGATTTTGGTGATGCCGCAGCCTGCCTCATTTCCGGTTTGGGAGCTTCTTTTGGCGCTTGCGGCTTGGTTTGTGGCTCTGAAGGACGAATCGGTTCTGTTTTACGGTATGCCGTTGAAGTCGTGTCGGCCTGATTGATGGTTTCGGTCGTCCTCTGAACAATAACCGGAGGCGTTACCAACTCGGGTTGCTTAGCCTGCGGCGCCGTAATCGGCACAACTTCCGCACTTTCAGCCGAGTTACTGACAGATGCGGACGTGAGCGGCGTAGTGCGCCGCACATATTCTTCAGTTGTCATTAGGAGTTCAGTGTCGTTTGGACAGTACTGAAACCCATTCGGATATTGTTGTTGACACTTTGGACAAGTTTTCATTTCCAGCCTCACCTCTTCTCGGAATACTAATCTTCGATCCGGTCAAAATGCAAGAATCCCTTTGGACGGCGAATGAAGAACGCCAAAACCACTGTTCCTTGCGCTTCTGATTCGGAAAACTTCAACGTATTGTGAACTTTGGGGGTTGAAAACTGAACCTTCAAACGACCATTGAGGGTGAATTGTTCACTTTTGATGCCGAGTTAAACTTTCAAAACTTTGTTGATTGCGCTGAGTGATTCCTCGGCCAACCTGGAGTCCTGTTTTTCGCCCATCACTGCTCCGACGGCAACGGAAAACCAGAACTGCAAGGCTCGCGCAGTATCATCCGGCGGATTTAATCGGACGTTCAGCTGCACGTTGCTGAGATCAAACGGCACACCGAGTTTCGCGCCGTCCAAAGCGGACAGTTTGAAATACATCACGCCGACGGAAGACCGCGAACCGGTGGCATCTGTCGCCGGTTTACCACTCGCCGGAACCGGCCCCAGCATCGAAGCCGAGGCTCCTGACGGCGTTGGCGGAGCTGACTGAATATTGCCTTGTGTTGCCAGCAAAATCGCCTTCACGGTTTCGGCCTTATGAGTTTGGCCAGCTGATTTGACGCTGAACCGCCCGGTCAATTCGATTTTGCCGCCAGCCAAAGCAACGGATGAAGGCGAATAGGTAAATCGCTGTCTCGTCTTTCCGTTTTCAATCTCGCCGACGAATTCGCGACCGACCAACAAACTGTGCACTGAATGGAGTTTTCGCAACGTAGTTTTTTTGGTTTGGGTAAACATTGGTAATCCTCTTTCAGATGTTGCCGCGTTTCAATTCTTCAGTCAGGTATTCGCAAGCGCGCATCGTCAACGCCAGAATCGTCAGTGTTGGATTCTGATTGGCCGAATTGACGAACGCCGCTCCATCGGTGACGAAGACGTTTTTGGCATCCCAGACCTGATTGTATTTGTTGAGTACTGACGTTTTGGGATTGTCGCCCATTCGCGCTGTGCCGAGTTCGTGAATGATTCTGCCCGGAACCGTCAGGTTTTCGCTCAAGGTGATTTCTTCGGCCCCGGCCCTTTTCAAAATCTCGGCGGCACTGGCGGCGGCATCGCGTCCCATTTCGCGTTCATTGTCAGAATGCTGGATGTGAACTTTCAAGACAGGAATTCCCCAGGCATCAACGACTCCGCCGGGATCAATTTCGACGAAGTTTTCAAACCGTGACAGCATCGCTGCGCGAGTCGTCAATGAAACCGGAGCCGTGTACCA
>DAOMFR010000158.1:0-14929 GCA_035429885.1 Blastocatellia bacterium | reverse complement strand
GCTTGCTCAAACTGGCGGCTTCAAACGTTGTGTTCGCGACAACCGGTTCTTTCGTTTGGGCGTTCTTCACGCCGTAGCCTTTGTGCCAAACCAATTCGCCTTTTTGGATCAAGGCGATGGAAAGTCCCGGCACCAATCCTTCCTCAAGCAATCTTGGAATGGTCGCGTCCAGCCGGTTGATGATTTGCTTTTGCGCATCTTTGTCTCGCAACGAAGCTGTTGGTGTGACGGGTGTGTCTTGCGCGAGCGATGTGACAGCCATCAGCAACACAAGGCACGCGAACAGAAAGCGATAGTTCACAGACATGGAAACCACCTCTGAAAGTTTTGAAAGTTGTTGCAGGAAGATCGCTCCGATCCTCAGGCAGGTAACCAAAGACTGTGCCACCCATTCGGCCACGGTAATTGCTGAGGGTGCAATGGTTATGTGCTTAGCGAAAACAGGCGGGTTGCGAAAGTTGTCCGCAGGCGGGATTCGTCATTCCCAAAATCGAAACTCATTTCGTTTTCACGGAAACTGCTTCACTTGCTCGCGAGCGGCTTCAGTTTCGTCGTAACGAATCGGTTGCACACCGGACTCGCGGACGAATTTGACGATGCGCGGATCAACGTAGGCCAGTCGCTCCCAGTTCAAATTGTGAGCGACCGATGTGTCTGGATATCCCGGATGGCCAAGGTTGCGAATTTCGGCATCGTCATACGCCAGATGGCCGACGATCAGGTATTCGCCATCGGCAGAGGTTTTCAGCGCGTTCATCACATCAGCGACGTAATCGCCGGGATGTTTGCGATCTTCTGGACTGGCGGCTGGCAGCTTCAATCGCCCGCCGATTTTTCGTGTATCAATCACTCGATTCTTGCGGCACCATTCGCCGAACAAATCCGCCAACCCCGGCACGACCTGAATTGTTCCCATGTGCAAATCCGCGTAGCGAATGTCGAAACCGAGCTTGCGCAGTTTGTCCAGTTGCGCCTGCAATTCGATCAAGGCTTCTTCGGCTTTGGCGTTGGCTCGAACGCCGTCGTTGGTCTGATGCAGAAAGCCTTTGCTGTCCAGCAACGAAGGGACTTTTTCGCGCGGAGCGACCGGTCCCCATTTGACGTTGTCCCATTCCGAAGTCAGGTCGGTGTGCAGCCCGAAGCAAATGCCTTTTTCTTTCGCCAGCAACTTGGCGGCTTCTTCGACATAAGGCGAAGCCGCCAGCACCGAGACGTTTTTCAGAATTCCCTGCTTGTAACATTCACGAACGGCGCGATTCAGGCTGCGCGCGCACCCAAGATCATCTCCGCGGGTAATCAAACGGATTTTTTTGGCTGCGCTTTGGTTGAACAGATTCAACGCTGGCAATGCGGCCAAAGAGTTTTGCAGAAAAGTTCGTCGTTCCATGGGGATTATTCCTTGGTGATGGTTTCGTCCAGGTTCAAGAGCACGCGCGTAACCGCCGTCCACGCTGCGACCTCTTCCATCTTCACGCCTTTGGGCAGGGCGAAGGCTTTGTCGGGATCGTTCGTCGCCAGATTCCAGGCATTCAATTCGCCAGTCATAAATCGTTCTTTCTGACGATTGAACAAACCAAGCAGTTCTGACAATTCCGACTCCGTTGGCGTACGCGAAAGCACACGCCGAAATCCGAAAATTGCTCGCTGGCGATCCGTCGCGCCGCCTTCGCTGACGACTTGCAACGCCAGGGCGCGCGCGGATTCGACGAACAAGGTTTCATTGAGCGTCGTCAACGCTTGCAACGGAGAATTCGACCGCGTGCGACGGACGCAGGAAATGTCTCCGGTGGGAGCGTCAAAGGCTTGCAGCATCGGGTATGGCACCGACCGATAGCGGAAGGTGTACAAGGCGCGACGGAAACGATTCTCGCCTTTCTCTTCTTTCCAAACCTTGGGGCCGTAGCTGAACGGACGATCAAACAAAAATCCCGGCGCGGGCGGATACACACTGGCTCCGCCGATTTTTGGATTGAGCAAGCCGCTGACCGACAAGGCAATGTCGCGCACCAACTCCGCATCCACGCGAAATCGCGGCCCGTGCCACAGCAGGCGATTGTAGGGATCATCCAACTTTGGAGTTTTGATTGTGGCGGTTGAAGTCTGAAGCTGCGCGCTCACGGCCGAACTCTGTCTGTAAGTCGCGGAGGTAACGATCAGGCGATGAAGGTATTTCAAGGACCAGGGAGCAGTGGTCGGTGGTTGGTGGTCAGTGGTCGGAGATTTCACCGTATCCCCTTGTCTCCTCTTTTCCCCATCCATCAATTCAACGGCAAGCCAATCCAGCAACTCCTGATGAGAAGGTTTGGCGCTTTGCATACCGAAATCTTCCGTCGTTTCCACCAGTCCGATTCCGAAATACGCTTGCCAGACGCGATTGACGATAGAGCGCGCCGTTGTCGGCGAGTTGCGATCCACCAGCCAGCGCGCAAATGTCAGCCGATTCGGATTCGCCGTTTCCGGCAATGGATGCAGAAAGGCTGGCACTCCGGGCGTGACCAGTTTGTCCGGACGCAGAAAGTCTCCCCGTTTCAACAGATGGCTGTCTCGTTTTTCGGCGCGTTCGTTCAGCACCAATTGCGTCGAACCTTCCGGATGTTCCGCCAGCAGTCGAGCAATTTCTGAGTTGGCGTCACGCCATTCGGCAACGGTCGTGCGCCAGTAACTGAACACCGCCGCTTGCTGAGCGTCACTGCGCTGGTCGCGCGGAATCGAAAGAATGTCGCGCACCGCCGCAGGCAGCGGATCGGCTACCGCATTCGGCGCGGTTGTGAAGGACAACCGCATGCGTCCGGGCTGATTTTGCTGGTTATCGTTGTTGTTCCATCCACCGTGGTTTTGTTTCAAGGTGAACGTCAGTTCCACGCCACCAGCCGCCGGATCAACGTTGATGGGTTTTTCCAGGGTGAAGACCGCCTTGCGCGGCTGGTTGCGCAGCGCCGGGCCAGCGTCAATCGTCCAGGCAGTTTCGTTTTTGCCATCAATCGCAAATTCAATCGGGCCGACCGTGCGATGTTTGCCGCTCTGGTCGTCAAAGATCGGTTCCAGGTCACGTTCAGGCAGCGAAATGTCCGCCGTCGCTTTGGCAATTTTCAGCTTGGTGGCTTTCTTTGAATCGCCCTTGTCCGAAACAGAAGCGGGCGCGGCAGTGACTTCAAATTCCGTCAGCGCGCATGAACCGGTAACCGAACGCCCAGGCCCATTGCGCGGCAAGTTGGGATCGTTCAGCAATTCCAGCCGAAACGCCGTGATGTTTGGCACATCGGTTTTCAGCGTCATTTTCACAGCGTGCTGCACCGGCGCGTATCCATCGGACAAAAACGAACCATCCGGTTGCGGCAGATAGCGTTGGCCGCCGGTGGAAATTTCATCCACTTGCGGCTGGAACACGGTCCACGTCGGCTGGTTGCTTTTAACCGAAGTCTCCCAGTCCGCCAGGCGTTGTTGCCAATCGGGCGAACGATGCTGCAATTCGGCTTCGATCTCTCGCACGCGGCGGAAAATTTCGGCGCGCTTCATCTGCTCGGCGGGCGTGTACACAGCAATGTTCGATTCGTGGGAGTTGTTCAGGAAGGCGAACATTCGGTAATAGTCTTCCTGCTTGATCGGATCGAATTTGTGGTTATGGCATTGCGCGCACTGCACCGTCAGGCCAAGCACCGATTTGCCGACGGCGTCCATGCGGTCGAACATCGCTTCCATGCGGAACTGTTCGGGGTCCACGCCGCCTTCCTGATTGATCATCGAATTCCGCAAAAATCCTGTGGCAACGAGTTGCTCCTGCGTCGGATTGGGCAACAAATCGCCCGAAATTTGTTCGATGATGAACTGATCGTAAGGCTTGTCGGCGTTAAGCGCGTTAATCACCCAGTCGCGGAAAAACCAGACGGACCGCGATTTGTCTTTTTCGTATCCATCCGAATCGGCATAACGCGCCGCATCCAACCACAACCGTCCCCAGCGTTCGCCGTAATGCGGCGAAGCCAGCAACCGATCCACCTGTTTTTCGTACGCGTTCGGAGATTTATCGGCGAGAAAAGCGTCTACTTCGGCAACGGTCGGCGGCAAGCCAATCAAATCCAGGCTCAGGCGGCGCAACAACGTGACGCGATCCGCTTCCGGCGAAGGCTTCCAGCCTTCTTGTTCCAGCCGCGCCAGCACAAACGCATCAATCGGATTCCGAACCCAGGTCGAATTGGCGACTTTGGGAATGATAGGTTTGATGGGAGCGATGAAAGCCCAGTGTTTTGGCGAGTCTTTTGTCCCTTCCCCTCGTCCCCGTGTCGCCTCATCCCAAGAAGCGCCTTCATCAATCCAGCGAGCCAGCAACTGAACGTGTTCTGGCTTGAGCGCTTCGCCGCCAAGCGGCATTCGCTTTTCGCCGCCTTCCCCGCGAACCCGATGCAGCAAGCGGCTGTCGCGGCTGTTGCCGGGAAGAATGACTGCGCCGGAAATGCCGCCTTTCATTGCGGAGGCTTTGTTGTCCAATCGGAGCTGTCCTTTGGCGGCTTGCTCCCCGTGGCAGGATTGGCAGTGTGCTCGCAGGATCGGCTGAATGTCGCGAACGAAATCTACTTTGGCCATTTGCGCTGACGAACTCCGCAGCGCCATTCCGCCAACGACCAGCGCCAGCACGACAATCAGCTTTATCCTCAATTGAGCAGTCATAAATTCATCCAAAACCTTTATTCAAACTCGCGCTTTCGCGATTGAACGTATTTCAAATCTGCCAGCAATGCGTTTGTTCCGCTGCCCACCCAAAACCCGACCAACTCTCCCTTACCAGCGGTTGAATCCGTTGGGACTTTCAAGGCAGGCATGTTGTTGCCATTGACGAACACAGCCGTGAATTGCGGAGCCACCACCACGCGAATGCCAATCCATTCGCCCAGCAAATGTGCAGGCAATTCCACATCGGCGGATTGAGAGCCAAATCGAAGCTGCAAGCCCAGCTCAGCGCCCGCATTTACCTGAACCGAAACCAGGTCGTAAAGTTGTTCATCGGTCGCGCGAACAATGATTCCGATTTGTTGATTGATGGCGGCAAGGCTCAAATCCAGTTTGCATTCCGGCAACTGCAGCGCTTCAAAAATGGCCACGCCGTCTCCGCCGCTTGCCGTCAACTGGACAGCCTCTTTGCCTTTGTGATGGAGATTGGCGGCTGAAAGGTGCGCGACCTTCCAGCCTTCACCAGTGGCAATCTTCCACAAATCCACTTTGCGCGGAATGGTTCCGGGATCGCTAATGCCGACGCCCATGTACAGCAACTTTCCTAACTGAGAAAAGAAATTCCCCATTCCTCAGTCCTCAATAAGTCGCGCGTCCGCCGGTCATATCGAACGTGAATCCGGTCGTGAAGCTGGTTCCCGGCGAAACAATGAACGTGGCGAGATGCGCAATCTCTTCCAGTTCGCCGCAACGCTTCATGGGAATCTTGTCGGTCATGTACTGCACTTGCTGTGCTGGCAAAGCGGCGACCATCGGCGTGCGAATCACTGCCGGAGCCAGCGCGTTCACGGTGATGCCGGTTTCGGCGTATTCCTTGCCCTGCACTTTGGCCATGCCGATGACGGCAGCTTTGGAAGAGGAATAGGCCAGCATTCCGGCGTTGCCTTCTTTGCCCGACACCGACGCAATGTGCAGGATGCGCCCGTAGTTGTGTTTCAACATCCACGGCAACACGGCGCGCGACGTCAAGAACGATCCAACCACGTTGACTTCAAACACAAAGCGGAAATCCGCCAGATCAACCTCGTGCGTTTTGATGTTGGTTTTGCCGGTGACGCCTGCGCTGTTGACCAAAATGTCTATGCGGCCAAACTGATCACCGATTTGATCCACGACGGTTTTGACCTGCGCTTCGTCGGTGACGTTGACCCCGAAACCAGCGGCGTTCGCGCCGACTTCTTTAGCAGCGGCTTGGGCTGCGTCAGCACTCAAATCCAACAACGCGACGGTAGCGCCCTCACCATGAAGTTTTTTGGCGATGGCCAATCCTAACCCGGAAGCTCCGCCCGTGATAACTGCGACTTGTCCTGCAAATGAACTGCTCATTACGAAATGAATGCTCCTTACGAGAATGTAGAGCAGGTTTTCCAACCTGCTCCAGTATTGAAATGACGAAAGCAGGCGGGTACGAGTACTGCCTGAAAAGAAAGCCTGCCTTGAAGAAAACAAGAGCGGGTTTTCCAACCTGCTCCAGTATTGAAATGACGAAAGCAGGCGGGTACGAGTACTGCCTGAAAAGAAAGCCTGCCCTGAAGAAAACAAGAGCGGGTTGGAAAACCCGCTCTACAAATTTACGCCGCAATGGCGTGATGCGGATCAATGACGAATTTCTTGGCAGCGCCTTTGTCGAAATCTTTATAGCCTTTAGGCGCGTTATCCAGTGAGATGACCTGCACATTGACGGCTTTGGCAACGTTGATCTTTCCGTACAAAATTGCCTGCATCAACTGCCGATGGTATTTCATTACAGGGCATTGGCCGGTCATGAAATGATGCGACTTCGCCCAGCCCAAACCGATGCGAATGCCCAGCTTGCCAATCTTGGCATCGTCATCGACTCCGCCCGGATCGCCCGTCACGTACAAACCGGGAATGCCGATGCCGCCGCCTGCGCGCGTGACTTCCATCAGCGAATTTAACACCGTCGCCGGAGCTTCGATGCCTGCGCCTGCACCGTGACCGCGAGCCTCAAAGCCGACGCAATCCACAGCACAATCCACTTCGGGAACGCCAATGATCTGTTCGATCTGTTCGGCGACTGAAGCATTTTTATTCGACACGTCCACGGTCTCACAACCGAACTTACGCGCCTGTTTCAGGCGTTCAGGAATCAAATCGCCGACAATGACGCACGCCGCTCCCAACAACTGGGCCGACGCCGCACACGCCAAGCCCACAGGGCCGCCTCCGGCAATGTAAACAATCGAACCTGGTCCGACTCCAGCGGTGATCGCGCCGTGATACCCCGTTGGTAAAATGTCAGACAAACAAGTCAGGTCTTTGATCTTTTCCATCGCACGGTCTTTGTCCGGGAACTTCAGCAAATTGAAATCTGCATACGGGACCATAACGTATTCGGCCTGCCCGCCGATCCATCCGCCCATGTCCACGTATCCGTAAGCCGCTCCTGGACGCGCAGGATTGACGTTCAAACATACCCCCGTCTGCCCTGCCTTGCAGTTTCGGCAACGACCGCAAGCGATGTTAAACGGCACCGAAACCAGGTCGCCGACTTTTATGAATTCCACATCGCGTCCGGCTTCAATCACTTCGCCAGTGATTTCGTGTCCCAGAATCAATCCTTCCGGCGCCGTTGTGCGTCCGCGAACCATGTGCTGGTCGCTACCGCAAATGTTGGTGGAAACTACTTTGAGAATGACTCCGTGATTGCATTTGCGCTTGCCTAACGCCAGTTTGGGAAAATCAATGTTTTGAACTTCCACGACTCCGGGTTTGATGTAGGCTACACCGCGATTGTCAGCCATAACTTTGTCCTCCTAGACGGAAAATACGGCTTAGTTGATGTTGCGACCGGTTTTAGCGCCAGTCATTTTGTTGATGGAAAAAATGCGGATTGAATTTTGGACGGGCGAACTATAACGACCAAACAATAGGCTGACAAGATATTCAGCCTCTGCCGACAAAGACAAGGCAAAGTTTTGTTCCGGCAAACTTGAAATCGGGCAGTTCGATTTTTCGTTGGGCTGTACTTTCGTGATTGGCATGCTATGATTCGTTTGGTCGTGATTGGCTATACCAATTGCGTGCCGATCAAGTCTCATAAATTACAAAAATGAATGAATTTGCAATGATCGTTGCAGCTTTCTTCGCCAGCAGCGACGCTATCGCGCAGAGACTTACAAAAATCTTCACGGAGTTTGTTATCTAACAATGTCTGCTACGACAATCGAAGACCTAAGCACCGCTTCGCCCCTCATTGAAGAACTTGAAACCGTCACGATCCGCTTTGCCGGAGATTCAGGTGATGGAATGCAAGTGACGGGTGGCCAATTCACTTCCACTTCAGCAATCATCGGAAACGACATTTCTACTTTGCCGGATTTTCCTGCGGAAATCCGTGCTCCAGCCGGCAGTTTGCCGGGCGTTTCCGGCTATCAATTAAATTTCAGCAGCCGCGACATTCGCACTCCGGGTGACGAACCGCAGGTGCTGGTGGCAATGAATCCTGCCGCGTTGAAAACCAACTTAGGCGATCTGGAAAGCGGCGGCATTCTGGTGGTGAACACCGATGAGTTCAATGCCAACAATCTGAAAAAAGCCGGTTACACTGTAAATCCCCTTGAAGACGGATCCTTGTCGGGTTACAGGCTGTTCAAAGTTCCCATTACATCCAACACCTTGAAGGCGCTCGAAGGTTCTGCGCTGCCCTTCAAACAACAGGATCGATGCAAGAACTTTTACGCTTTGGGGTTGATGTACTGGCTGTATGACCGTCCGATGGAACCGACGGTCAAATGGGTCAATGACAAGTTCGGCACAAAACCTGAAGTCGCCGACGCCAACATCCAGGTAATGCGTGCCGGATTCAATTACGCCGACACGACAGAAATTTTCACTACGCATTACCGCGTTGGCAAAGCCAAGATCAAACCCGGCAAATACCGCAACATCACCGGCAACGAAGCCACTGCCATCGGCTTTATCACTGGAGCGCAATTGACCGGGCGGCCGTTGTTTTATGGCAGTTACCCGATTACGCCTGCTTCGGACATCTTGCACGAACTGTCCAAACACAAAAATTTCGGTGTGAAGACGTTTCAGGCTGAAGACGAAATTGCTGCCATCGGCGCGGCAATCGGAGCGTCGTTCACAGGCAGCATTGGCCTGACCGGAACCAGCGGCCCTGGCGTGGCGCTGAAATCCGAAGCCATCGGGCTGGCTGTGATGACAGAGCTTCCGCTGGTGATTATTGACGTACAACGCGGCGGGCCTTCGACCGGGTTGCCGACCAAAACCGAGCAAGCGGATTTGCTGCAAGCGATGTTCGGTCGCAACAGCGATTGCCCTGTGGGAATCGTTGCGCCATCCACGCCGGGCGATTGCTTCGCAATGGCCATCGAAGCCGTCAAACTGGCGACGAAATATATGGCTCCGGTGTTTTATCTGTCCGACGGATACATCGCCAACGGTTCGGAACCTTGGGAAATCCCCGCGATTGACAGCTTGCCGGATTTGACGGTGAAGTTCCGCACGGAAACGGAAGGCTTCTTCCCTTACCTGCGCGATGAAAAAACACTGGCTCGCCCGTGGGCAGTTCCCGGAACCCCAGGTCTGGAACATCGCATCGGCGGCATCGAAAAGAAACATATCACCGGCAACGTCAATTACGAGCCTGATAACCACGACTTCATGGTTCGCCTGCGCGCAGAAAAGATTGAACGAATGCAGCAGGATATCCCGGACATCGAAGTATTCGGCGAAAAAACCGGCAAAGTTCTTGTGCTCGGCTGGGGATCAACCTACGGCGCAATCACCACCGCCGTGGAGCAGTTGCAGGAACAAGGCAAATCTGTTTCTGCCGCGCATCTGAAATACCTGAACCCGTTCCCGAAAAATCTTGAACAAGTGCTGCGCAGCTTTGAAACGGTCATCATTCCCGAATTGAACCTGGGACAATTGGCGATGTTGGTTCGCGCGAAATTCCTGGTGGATGCCGTCAGCTACTCGCAAGTAAAAGGCAAACCGTTCAAGGTGTCTTCGCTGGTGAACAAGATCAAAGAATATCTGTAAAAAGTGTTTATCTAACGACAAGAAGAGAGCTTATGAGTGAACTTATGAATGGGGCGGCAACTCCCGTCCAACTAACGCGCAAAGATTTTGTCACGGACCAGGAAGTCCGATGGTGTCCGGGGTGCGGCGATTATTCGATTCTGGCCGCTGTCCAGAAAGTGATGCCGGAACTCGGAATTCCGAAAGAAAAGATTGTGTTCATTTCGGGCATTGGCTGTTCCAGCCGCTTTCCGTATTACATGAACACGTACGGGTTTCACACCATTCACGGCCGCGCTCCGGCAATCGCATCCGGCGTCAAAACCGCGAATCCGGATTTGCAGGTGTGGGTCGTCACCGGTGACGGAGACGCGTTGTCCATCGGCGGCAATCATTTCATCCATGCGCTGCGCCGCAACATTGATCTGAAAATCGTGCTGTTCAACAATCGCATTTACGGATTGACCAAGGGACAGTACTCGCCGACTTCGGAACTGGGCAAGAAAAACAAATCGGCTCCGATGGGAACAATTGATTATCCAATCAATCCGCTAAGCCTGGCGTTTGCCGCCGAAGCGACCTTCGTCGGACGTTCGATGGACGTAGATCCCAAACACCTGAGCGCGATGGTCGAAAAACTGGCACATCACAAAGGCTCCGGCATTCTGGAAGTCTATCAGAACTGCAATATCTTTAATGATGGCGCATTCAAATCCTTCAACGAACGTGACGTGAAAGAAGACCGTATGCTGTATTTGGAACACGGCAAACCGTTGCTGTTTGGCAAGAACAAATCCAAAGGGATTCTTCTGAAAGGCGTGACGCCCGAAGTTGTGACCATCGGCGAAAATGGAGTGACGGTTGACGACGTGATGGTTCACGATGAAAATGCCGCCGAACCCAACTTGTCATATATCATTGGTCGCATGCAGTATCCCGAATATCCGGTTCCAATGGGAGTTTTCCGTTCGATCAGCAAGCCGACATACGAAGATATGTTGACTCATCAAGTCGAATCGGCAATCGACACCAAAGGCGCTGGCAGCTTGGAAAAGCTGATTCACAGCGGAGAAACTTGGACGATTAACTAGATTGTTGATTTTGAATTCTTGATTGACCGTTGAATTCAAAACCCAAAATTCTAAACCCAAAATTCAAATGTCTTTACTCGCAAACATCGTCAATACCGTAAAAGAAGTGGTTGAAGTCGCTCGTACCACAGCGCAAGGCATGAGTGTCACGCTCAGCCACATTCCAACCAAGAAAGAAACCGTCTCTTACCCCGAAGAAGCTGTCACGATCTATCGTCGCTTCCGAGGCGAACACTTCCTGGATGTTAACGAAGACGGTAAAGAGCGTTGCGTGTCCTGCTTCTTGTGCGCAGCGGCTTGCCCGGCAGACGCGATTTACATTGAAGGAGCGGATGACCCGCGCCCATATGCAGACCGCATTTCCATGGATCATCGCTACGCCAAGATTTACCAGATTGATTACGGCCGCTGCATTTTGTGCGGATTTTGCGTAGACGCCTGCCCCACTGACGCCATCAACCACGGCCACAACTTTGAATGGGCGGTGTACACGCCAGGCGAAATGGTCAAAGACAAAGAATATCTGCTCGGTAACAAATGGCGTGAACCGGATGTCGAACCGACTCCCGCGCAACGCCCGCTGGCCGCCAAACAGAAAATGGGCAAACTGAATATCGTGCTGAAGTAGCGTTCAGTTTCCCAGTTTAGACTTTTAGTCAAAGCCAGATTAATCAAGCCACGCGAAAGCTGTTCGCAAACAGCTTTCGCGTGGCTTTTTGATGTTCAAGTTATTTTCTGTTTCGCGCTGCTGTCATAGATTTTTTATGAAGAGCCATCAATTGAACCATGGCAAGTTGGGGTTTAATGGGAGGAATTGAAAATTTGATTGGCGCGGAATCCAGAATAGACATGCCAAATTGCGGAAACAGGTTTGTTGTTCCCCAATCATGAGATTGAGCGATTAAACGTACTTCGGCCAGCCAATCCCCAGTACTATCTTGTCCGTTGCCGTTAATTGACAAGGCATAGCCCAAGCCGCCAGTCGTAAATTCAATGTAGCTTTGATTGCTGGGCATCCATCCGCCTTTGGCCGCGCCGTAAACGTGGTTTGTTGCGTCTGAAACAACAGCCCAATCCAGTCCATGAAACCCGTGACGATCATCTCCTTTCAGCGCCGAGGTCGCGTTTGCTGCATTGGTGAACAACGCATCCAGCGAATTGACAGAAAGCATTGGGTTTTTCTCTCGCAAGCTGAACGCTGCCATAATTCGAGCCAAATCAGTCACGGCTGATGAAAGTCCGCCGGAACCATCGAACATTTCATAATCATCTACACCATATTGCCACGGAGAGATTAAAGGGTCAGAAGAGCGCGTGCTGAAACCAAAAGCCAATGAGCCAAGGGCGTCCTGGTCGTCCTTTCGCCGCAGGTTGGACAAGTGATAACGCGCTTCATCTGCGGCCTGGTCAGCCAAAAACGTACGTGACTGGCGGGTGCGTTTCATTCCCAGAGGTTTGAACAATGAAGCCTCCAACGCGCTTTCAAACGAGCTAGCTCCGCGTAATTTGGCAATCACCTGGCTGAGCATGAAATACCCCGTGTTGTTGTAATTGGCTTTGTTCGGGTCGCCAGGCTCGCCTTCTAATTCCAGTGAAGCAATGTAAGAGGAAACTTGCGCTGGTGTTGCAGGCAATTTGGCCTTAAATGCGTTGGCGGCAGCCACGTTCTGGAACATGCCACCTCTCTGTAATTGGCTGGTGCTTTCCAATAAATGGCGAATCGTGATTTTGCTGAAGCGTGAATCCACAGGCGTTTTGCCGTCAGGAGTTTTCAGGTTCAACACTGATTGCATGGTGGTGTCGAGCTTAAGTTTGTTTTCCTGTATCAGTTGGTATGTAGCTATGGCGCAAAAGGTTTTAGAAACGCTGGCTTGTCTGTACAAGGTTGTCGGTTGCAGGTTGGGGTAATCCGGTTCGGCGTAAGTGTACCCGCGCGCGTAAACCAAACGCGTTCCTTGCGTGATTGCCAAAGAACATCCGCGCAATGAATTGGCTTTGACGAATTTTTCCATCGCGCTGTCAATCCCGGAGATGGCAGGCGACCCCGTTGCTCGAAATACGCGAGTGATGGGGTCTTCGCTGGCGGCGAAGATGGCTGCAAATTTTGTGTTGGCTCCGGCTCCTTGCGCCATTACGCAAACAGGAGCCAGGCCTTGCGCCGTAAGCTTGTCGAATTGCTGCTGGTATCCAGCGCTGGTCATTTCCCCGTGTGACACCCAGGGGCCAATGGCGTTGTCCACAAATAACTCAATGTATTTGCCAGTCGGAGTGATTGCGATATGAGTTGGCCGTCCGCCCTGAGCCGTAATTGCATTGAAATGCTGCTGTAAGGTCGCTGCATCAGCGGGTTCAGTTATCGCGGCCATGTTCCAGGCGACTTGTTCAGTGTTCTGACGCCAAACCGCGATGTAGCGTTCATCTTCCGGCGTGCCATAAGCATCAGCCCACGCCAAAATCAGCCCTTCACGCCACGCTTTGTCATTCAAATCCGCAAATTCCTGAATGGTCAGGCCGTGACGAGTCAATGGAATCGAATTCATTTGCTTGAATGCGGCTGCAATCACTGGATTGTTGCTGGGACCTGTGGCCGATACGATGTAAGGGCCAAATCCTTGCGCGGCCATTTCGTTGAATTTGGCCTGCCATTCCGTCAGCGACAGATTGAAAAACTGCTTGGTGGCGATAATGGTGGGGCGCTTGATCATGACCGCCGCATAACGGGGATCGTTACGGTCGCCATAAACGCAGAGCGAAACTGTGCGAAACCCTTGTGCTGCAAATTTATCCAGCATCTCTTTGTGATTGGCTGACGTGCGGTCATGCCAGGCGGCAAAATTTAGAGCCATAAAAATTCTCCAGAGTTTGAAATGTCGGTTGATAGATGGTGAATCAGTAAATAGGGAGCGCGAAGCATTGCTGAGATAGCGTCACGCTCCCTGTTGTCGAGATCGTTAGGACACAGTGAGAGTAAATGTTCGAGTGGTGATTGCGTTGCAATTGTCTTTGACGGTGACCGTGACGGTATAAGTTCCCACGCCACCAACGTTGCTGAATGTGATTGCGCCGGTGGTTTGGTTAATCGAAATGGAACCGGTGAATCCGCTCGGCGCAACCGACGCTGAAACCGTGAACGTCCCGTTGTCAGAAGGAGCGACTTGCGGCAAAACCGTTTTTGAACCGCCTACCGCTATTGAGGTAACCGGGTAGCGCCCAATCGAAGGAGCCGTGTTGGCAGTTCTACTGATTGTGATCGTCGAAACTCCAACGGCAGAGTTTCCATCAACGACATTCAACTCAGCTTTTGTATCACCACTATAAGAATAGATGCTGCAGTCACAAGTGATAGAGGCACGCACTAAGCTGCCTGTTTTCTCAACATTACTGAATTTCAAAAACGGGGTATTGTCATAATCAAACAGCAGCGAGTAGTAATCAGTTTCAGCATCGGAGACCACAGCGATTGGCAAGTTGTGAGCTGTGCTACCTTCCTGGATTGTGTAGGGCCCATAAGGCGTGACCGTCGGCAAAGTATTGCCGTACTGCAAAGTGAAAACGTACGCCGCTCCTTGGTGTGAATAACCAGAGATGTCGGCACCTGACGCCCCCACGATAATCGTGTTGCCACTCAAAGCCATGCCTAAACCAAAATAGTCTTCGGCGGCTCCATCGGCAGCGATAAGTTTTTGGCGCAAATTCCAAATGGTTCCCGTGCGCTCATACACGTATGCAGACCCACGGCTGACGGCAGAAAAAATCACATCAGCATGCATTCCGATCACCAAACGATTGCCATCTAATGCCAGGCTACCGCCAAAGGCGTCGCTAAACTCATCTGGAGATTTGATTGTTTGTTGCAATACCCAGGAGCTGCCAGAAAACACGTAAACATAAACTGTTCCTCCAGTTGGCCCAGCATGCATGCCGAACTCTCCGCTTACGGCTAATGTGTTGCCGCTTATCGAGATGTTATAGCCATAAGTTCCATAAGTAAGAATTGGGGGCAACGAGGAAGGCGAAGTCAGTTTTTGCTGAAAAAACCAGATGCCTCCGCTTTGGGTAAAAACGTAAACCGCTTTAGGCGTTGATTGGGGATTTGAATAATC
>DAOMFR010000157.1:0-14967 GCA_035429885.1 Blastocatellia bacterium | reverse complement strand
GGAACGTGATTTCCTATGAAGAGTACCATCCTTACGGAACAACTGCGTATCAGGCGAATAGCGCGGACGTACGGGCGACAGCCAAGCGGTATCGGTACACGGGAATGGAGCGGGATGAAGAGAATGGACTTAATTATCATTCTACAAGGTATCTTGTCTCCTGGCTTGGCCGCTGGCTATCCCCAGATGCTACATTTTTGAAGGGCGGGGGGAATTTATACGCATATTCTTATGACAATCCCCTCACTTATACTGATGGAAACGGTCAACAACCAATAATCTCTTCTCAGATCGATGTTAGTCGGATAGATCAGTTTTTGCCCATGCTGCGAAATCGTTTTTTTGGTGGTCGGGATACATTCAGGGGCACCAGTAGAGTCTTAAGAGGGCTGCCTATCGGATTCTATAGGGAGTTTAGAGGAAGTAGATCGCCAGAACTAATGAGGAGTTTAATCGGCTTATTAACTGACAGTGATGGACAATCCAGAATAGATTCAATAAATGAGCAGCTAGCAAGGCTGCCGTTTAGTAATGTCGACACGTCGCTCGTTTTGGCAAGCGCGTATCGTGATGGCAGCCAGTCAATCAGTTTAAGTCATACAAGGGAAGCTGTTGACACATTTGGGCACGGAGGACTTGATCACTTTGCTATCTATGCAGCTACCAGAGGTCAAAGAAGTGAAATTTCAGGGATTCTGAGAAGAGAGCTAGCTGGGGACGATCATCTTCTGCAAGACGAAGAAGCTGAAGATTTCAGGAGATGGGAACGCACAATAGGCCTATTTCGAAGAGAAGGAGTGTTAAGAAATGATTTTCCCCAGACTGGCATTACCGAGCCAGGCACTGGCGAGTCGGGAGGAGTTACCTTAGGAGCAAGTGTGCCAGCAAATCTTTTGGTTGAAGCTTATGCTGCGCAGTTAGAGTACGCACGGCGCAATTTTATTGATAGGGCAAGCCAAATGATAAGGCCAAATGGTAGCCAAGCTTTTGACACTAACACATTATCTATTGATGCATTAAGGTTTTGGACAAGAATGTTTTATGGGGGTACTGGTAAAGGCTTGGAA
Organism: Blastocatellia bacterium; assembly: GCA_035429885.1. Lineage (GTDB taxonomy): Bacteria > Acidobacteriota > Blastocatellia > RBC074 > RBC074 > RBC074. Next base: position 13,900 of record DAOMFR010000157.1, on the reverse strand, counting down.
TTGCTGAGAATTTATAGAGACAATAACATTGATTTAAATACGATTCTTTCTCCTGAAGACATACGAGTTCGCAGAGCAGGATTGCATGATCCGGTAGCAATTGCGACGGCAGCGGTAGCTGACGCCAGCTTGCTGGATTACGCATTAAATTTAGAACCTCCACTAAACCTATCAAGAGATGAGCAAAGGTAAGAAGGTGGTTTGGCCATGGAACATTGATTCCCATCAGCGAGCTATTCCTGCTGTCAATGCCGCCGCAAGGTTTTCTGTCCGGAGGCGTCTATGGGGTCCGGCGTAAGTCACAAGTAGACAACTGCAAGCCTGCCTCTGCGCGCTATGGATAAAAAATTCGGAGACCAAAAGCCTTATGTTCAACTTCGTTTCAATCAAATCCGAAGAAACCGTCATTGGGTTTGTCATCCTCGTGTTGCTGTCCTTATTGCTCTACAAACATTGGAAAGGACAAGCCGCTCCTGCGCCGTCCAGTGCCAATCAGGAGTTGGAGATCAGTCAGCTAATCCAAAAGGTCAAACAGGAACTGGAAGCCGCTGATCAGCAGCGGGAAGCGGATGGAAAAGCAGCATTATTTCGTGCCGAAACCTTCCAGCTTGAGGTCAACTTTGTCGTTAAAGAGACGGATTCAGCGAAGGCTAGCGGAAATTTTGAGGTGGTGACGGTCGGCGGCCAGACCGGTTTCAGTCATAAACGAATGGCTGTTCAAAGCTAGTTCAAGGAGGTTACTGAGATGAAGTACTTAACTGTTGTACTTTGGGGAATTGCACTGGTGGTTATAGGTCCTTCTTCCTCTTTATTTTTTGTGAAGGCCCAAGGAATTCCATGGGATTTCTGGCGTTCGCTGGGGAAAGCTGGAAGCCGGATGGGGCCGCCCCACATTCGTCAGACCAGCCCCAGTCAATTTGCCGCGTTCGCAATCAACCGGGACGATGGGGCGCTCTGGCGGAGAGAGCAAACCGAACCTGAAAGATGGGGAGAATGGCGTAGAATCGGGAAGCCGGATACTGATCAGCTACAAGAATCGGTTGTTGTCACCAATCATCAGGATGGGCGACTGATTATATTTGTCGCCGGGCAGCAAGCAGTATGGATGATCACGCAAGCTTCTAACGGCAAATGGCTTGCCTGGAAATCAGTCTATTCCCGACCAGTTCTCAGTCTGACCACAGCGACCACAGAGGATGGAAGAATTGGGTTGCTGGTTCTGAACATGACGCAAGGAATCGAATCTGTTTTGCAGACAGCAATCAATACAAACAACTGGGATGCGCCAGCGCTGATTATTGATGGACGCGATAGAATCACAAGTTTTCAGGTTCTAAAACTGGGGACTAATCCGCTGGAAATTTATGCGTTGGCGGATGGGGCTGAGATACTGCAATACTCCACCGCCCGTTATGGAAGCGGAGGCGTTTGGAGGAAGAATGATTCAATCCGGTTGATAAACGCCCCGCCGGAGGTGCTGACCACAAACCCGAAAAAAACGTCTTCACCACGAAAGTATTCTTTCATTACCTTCCCGCATGAAGGTGGGTACCATCTTCTGGCTCTTACATCCAATGGGAAAGAAGTTGATTGGTTTGTAAGACGGTATTCCATTCAGAATAACTCATTTCGCTGGTCGTTCAGGCAAAGTATTGAGCTACCTGCGATACCTGGCGGGCCATCAAGTAATAGGTTCACCTCTATTCTGGCCGCCAAAGAATGGGATGGAAGGATGTCTATCTACTCAACGGATCAGAATGGAGTTACCAGATACTTTAAAGAGACTTACCCTGATAACGTCCAGGGACAATGGAATACTCTGGACGACATCAGCAGAATTAGCTCTCTACAAAAGGCTGTGAGCTACACCGATGGCAGAACTATTCTTTTCGGCCAAGCAGTAGACAGCAGTGACCTCATGTTCGCTAGCCAGCGAATTGCGCCGCCAAAATTGATTGTTAAGATCAAGCAGATCAAACGCGATCCTCAAGGCGCGGAAACGATAGAGATGCATGAGCTTCAAACCGGGCAGAGGGATAAAATGGTCTCCATTAGTCCGAATGACTCGTTCCAAGTTGAGGTAGAAGGCGTCTGGGTTCGTAACTTGAAGGTCTATGTTGGTTATGCGCAAACTGAATTATGCAACCCACCGGTGAATCCTGATTCCAACACTGGAAGCAATAGTTATCTTACTGTAGCTCCGCAGCCAAAGCTGCCCCCGGTACTGTTTAGAGTGTCTCGTTTAATAGAGCCTTGCCCAAATGGCAGGGCAATTCCCCGAACAGTTTACATCAGAGTAACAGGAGAATCGCTAGCCGGAGAAATAGTAGCCCCACAGTTAAGGGGCAGCGTAACTTTATAAAGCTCAGCAGTAATTGCCTTCGCCTCACCGTATACAGAACGGAAGCCAAGAGATCAGGAGACCACAATGAAATTACAAGGCCGCAACCTTCATTATGACAAGAACACACCCCTGAGGGGAGGTGATGTACGTTTATTGCACACTGAATTGCGAATGCTTGGCTTTCCGATTCCGCTGGATGAACTTGAGCAAGGCATCTTCGGCCCCGGCACAGACGAGGCCATCAGAACTTTCCAGCAAAGAGCAAATTGGCAACCGATCAATGGCGTCGTCGAAGAAAAGTTTGCGACCCACATCAATGCATCCGTTGATCTGCTGCCGCAGATGAAAATCTCGGGCACGGTGCTTAATGCGCAAGGTGTCGCCCTGCCAAATGTGATTGTCTATGCCTACGACCGCGACTTGAGAAGCGCGACACTTATCCACTTGGCTGTGACTGACAATGAGGGCAAGTACGGGATCAATTATTCGACCTATTCGCTGATGCGCGGAGATGTGCCTGCTGCCGATCCGCACGACTTCATCAATGCCGATTTGCTGCTTAAATTTTCTCGAAACGGCCAGAGTCTGCCGAATTACGTAATCAAGGACGAAAATGGCAAACCATTGCCCACTGTTCAGTTGACGGGAGAGCCGCACCCACTTCCCGTTTTATTCAATGCTCCAAATCAGGTGCAACTCGATGTTGTCATCAATGAATCTGTAGCCATCCCGGAAACCGAATTTGACCGTTACGTAAAACAGATTTCCCTGACACTAGTAAACACAAAAGCAAGGATTGTGGATTTGCGCGAGGACGATCAGTTCAAGGATGTCAGCTTCATCGCTGCCGAAACGCGCATTGAGCAGGGGCGCATCAATCTGTTGATTCAAGCGTATAAACTGGAAGAGTCTGTCTTGAAGACGCAGGCCAAGGTTGAAGCGGAAATCTTTTATGGTTTGTTGCGCCAACAAACATCAGGTCAGTCGATCGAATTGAAAGCCGTGGTTGCGGCGACTTTGGATGACTTGCGTGCAAGGCTTCAAAAATCATTGCATGAAAACATCATCAGCCTGAGAACGCTGCTGGCTCCCGAAGCGACTGAAATGCAAAGGCTCGGTGCTGCGATTGAACGGCTGAAGCAGTTGAAAGTGCAACAGATTTTGACTGAGCCTGTCGTCCAAACCAAAACCACGCTAAAAAGCAAACTCGATCTGGCCTTGCCGCAAGCGTTGCACAACGACTTTGCCACGGCTTGGGTGGAACATCGCGGATTGCCTGGTTTGTTTTGGAAAAAGCTGAAAGAAGACAAATCTTTTGAAAGCCTAAAACCGCACATTGATGACCTGCTCTTCACTTTTGAACTGGCTGAATTTACACAAGAACATCAGCCACTAGTGACTTTCCTATATCAAGAAAAACAACAAAACCCACTCGCTCAAATTAGCGATCTTGCCAAACGGGATGTCAGCGACTGGCATCAAGTGATTACTGACAATAAGATTGGTACGCCAAACGATTTCTCCAGAAAGGAGAACGAGAAGCCAGAGGAAAGGATAGGTCGTTACGCCCAAACGCTCCGAGACCTTGCATCAGTCGCCTTTCCTACAGTCGCCTTTACCCATCTCATCAAAAACTCTCAGACGCGTCTGAACAAGCAGCATTTCGCGGCATTTTTTGCAAATAATAAAAATTTCGACATTACCGCAAAGCCGATTCAGATTTACCTGAAGGAAAAAGGAAATGAAAAGGCGCTCGATAGCATTCCTGAAGCCGAGCGTCAGAGCTTTGTTCATCAACTCAGCAGTTTGCGCCGCGTCTACAACTTCACATTGCATCCCGATCATGCGATGGCGTTGATCGGCAATAATATCTTTTCCGCCAAAGACGTAGTCGAGATGGGCCAGATCGCTTTTGTGAATGTGATGAATCCGGTGTTAGCAGCAGGTCAGGCGCACAAGATTTACGAGGCGGCATCGCGCAGGCACGACGAAACACAAACCTGGTTGATGATGTTCCATCAAAGTCAGACTGGCCCACACTTGCCTGTGCTTCCCAACATTCAGTCAATCGCTCTTGAAATGACAAGGGAGCAGCAAATTCCCAACCTAGAAACGCTATTTGGGTCATTTGACCTTTGCGGCTGTGAACATTGCAATTCGATCTATAGTCCAGCGGCGTATTTAGTAGACATTCTACGCTTTCTGGAACAGAAGCAGGCGAATCCTGAGGAGGCGAATCCTGACAATAGATACGAGAATGCCTGGCAGGTGTTATTTAGAAACCGGCGAGGGGACATCGGCAACATCGAACTGACCTGCGAGAACACGAATACACCGCTACCTTACATTGATCTAGTCAACGAGATTTTGGAAGATGCAGTTTCTAAACCGCAATTTAGTAGGAGTAATGACACATTAGAGGGAATCATTGATGGTAATTTCCAGGTAGCGATAATTCGGCAGATGTTTGCCCCTAACCTCTCAGAAGGGGCGAAACTGGAGAAGATCAAAGATACAGCAACATCAAAAGTATGGAGGATTAGTGATGAGGCGTGTGATTATATAGCTTTTAAGCAGGTAGTCAGAGACCCAAGTCAAGAAAATGGAACACGCGAAGACGTTGGGGTATACCATTCCCGACAGACGCGTGGCACAGCGCAGGAGCGTGCGGCTAACCCTCAGTATCTGAATTCAGGCGCATATCAGAAACTAAAACAGGCAGTATATCCACTCTCGCTTCCCTTCAATCTTGATATCGAAGAAGCTCGTACCTACCTTAGCCATCTGGGTGTTCAACGGCATGAATTGATGAAGGCTTTTCAGGCAGCTACTGGGACGACGACCACCCTAAGCGATGTAGAAATTGCCACTGAATATCTTGGGATCAGCACAAGTGACCTTATGATCCTGACTGGCAATTTGGGAACTATCGGTCAGATTTGGGGAGTTTCTGATGACCGAGCACAACTTTCTGTTCCCAACCCAAGTGATCCAGGGCATTTCACACAAAAGCCTTGGAGAGAGGCGCTTGGGCACGTGCGTGTCATGCTCGACCGCACGGGGTTAACCTACATCGAACTAACAGAGTTGCTGCAGATGCAATATCTGGGCCAACGCCTCAGAATCTCGCCACCGGAAATCATTTCCCAGGAAGAAGCACAACGCCGCGGGGTCGCTCCAATTGATTATCACACTTGCGATACGACCAAGCTGATCCTTCACGGTTTGAGCGAGTCCGAAGAGTGGCGGCGATTTGATCTGATTGAGCCGCACACAGGAAGACCGGGGGCGATTACGCCGTTTGAGGGCATCGCAGCCAGTGATCTGAATATTTTGTTATTTCGCATTGTCCGTTTTATTCGGCTATGGCGTCTTCTGGGCTGGACGATGCAGGAACTGGACACGGCACTGATGATCCTCAATAACCTAGCCGGTGGAACAGAGTTTAGCGACGAAATGTTGGTTATGTTGTCGCACATTCAGCGAATGCGTAAAGAACATGACCTGTCATTGCCGATCTTGTTAAGCTGGTATGCTGACATTGACACTACCAAACGAAAAGATCAGAACGGTGACCTGATTAAATCGCATTATGAGCAGGTCTTTCTAAACCCCACCATCGTCAGACCGCACTCTCAGGAAGAAATGCCATTCCTGCATTTACTTCGGCAAAAACGGGGCGAGCAGATAGACCCCGCTTTTATACTTCCTGCAATTAAACTCAAACCTGCCGAAAGTGAATCGAAGGAAAAAAGCCTACGCACCGCGTTACAAGGAGCATTTCGCCTGAAAGAAGAGCAGTTGGACAGTTTGCTCAACCACCTTATTCAGTCTCCTGCTGAGTCACTTGATCTAACTTTAAGGAATCTGTCGAAACTTTACCGTATTGCAACTTTGACGCACACACTAGGGCTTTCGATTGATGAGCACTTCCAGCTTCTTGAATTGACGGGGATTGGCGACCCCTTTGAAGCTGAAAACGCGGTTAAAACCGCCACTACACTTCGGTTTATTGAAGCCGCTCACGCTGTACAGAATTCTGGCTTTTCGATCCCTGAATTGCTTTATCTGTTAAAGCATAAAAGCATCCCCAATAATAACGACGCCATATCCGACGAAACCATTGCTAACGTCCTAACCGAAATTCGGCAAGTCAGTAGAAAAGCAGTCAATGAATTGTTTGTTAATGGCGAGCTAACAAGCAAGGCTTTCCCATTACTAGGCGGGGAAGAAAAGTTTTTTAAGGATATTGTTGATACTTTTCGTGGAGAGAAAGGTTACGAAGAGGTTTTTTCATCGGATGAGAGCGAATTATTGAATGAGTTGCTGCGCGTTATTAGCTATCCCCTGTTTATTGGTAGTGACTTTACGGATCTTCGTGGTTTAGCGACCAAATTAGCGGCAACTGACCGAAACCAATTGTCTGCTTATCTGCTCGATCAACTATCTGATGAAACAAGGCGATTATTAGGGCCATTTGTCGCTACAGGTGATAATCCCAACTCATTTCTCGCCGCGTTCATAAGAGATTTGAATGTAATCCTCGGCTCCCAATCTTTATATAGCCTTGAGCGATTTGAAGGCATCAGTCTATCTGCTCAAGCAATAGTTTTATTGAGACAAACGCCTCCTGTAACTGGGACAAATTTATACCGACTGAACCGGTTGCTGCTAGCCGATGCGTATCCTTCCGAAATCAGACAATTTGATACTGATCCACTGCCCGATGAATTGAGAGAGAAATTTTCTGCTAATAACAACAAGCTATCATTTCGCGGCCCAATGAATGATAGCGAGAAAGATTTGCTGGACGCTAAAATTGAAGTGGCGGGAGCAACCGACGCTGTCGCGCTTAAGGGAGTGATTGCTAATTTATACGAGCAGCCCCGGAAGTTTGTGTCGGCTTTGGAACCGAAGTTTACTGTCAGCCTTGATAAGTTACCAGAAGGTTATGACTTGCCTGAGAAAGTTACCCGCAATGATAAGACAAAGCAGATAATCCTCCGGGGGTGGTTCAGAGATGAATATCTGCCTATTCCTGGAATTGAAGAATCTGACTCTGTTGGTCAGAAACATACCAAAGAGGCGTTCAAGGCGGCCGTTGGCAAGCTGAAGGCTCAATCCGAACGATACCGCGAACTGCTTCAACTTCCTGCGGATAACCCCAGGCTTTTCACTGAAGATGAAGCGAAGTCTTTTTTCAATGGAAGTACAGCTTCACCTCAAGTCCGCTTTGAAAAGTTACTCTGGAAGCTAGTCCCGCGTGTCGTCGAAGAAATTGTCGGAGAGGTCTTGAGCAAATCGCTACAACTCGATCCTACGATTGTTGATGAGCTTTTGCACAGGCGCGTACACCTAGCTGCCGACAGGAGTAGTAAGGCTATATTCGACTTCACTGAGCAAATGTTCATCAGTGGCGATTTGAACATTGAATCTTCCTCTGCTTTTCCAACTCAATCTCGGATACTTTTGGGTTTATACAATGTCGCAAAGATAATTCGCACGCTCAGAATTACTCAGAAAGAGCTGGTGTTACTATTGCAAAATAACGAAGATGGAGATGGATCGGGCAAACATTGGCTGGATGTGACTACTTTATTTTATGATTTTCCAGTTGAGGTGGCTCAGCACATTACTAGCCTCACTATGTTTTTGCGCTTTGTTAGTCTCGTCCGTTTGCTCCAGACGCGGTCATTTGCAGAAAAACCAGGTGATACGAGTGGCTTGCCAACAATAAGTGAATTTATTGCAGAGTTAATGCGCGGAGTGCCTACAACTACCAAGCAGAAACAATTAGAAATTCAATCACGACTAGGTGTATCTGCTGCACAATGCGCAGCTTGGGCTAAGCCTGACCTTCACTCTGAAGATGCGCGAGCAATCAAGCAAACTGTCAAGGCTAAATACGATGATCAGCAATGGAACGTCGTCTCTAAACCGTTGCGCGATGTATTGCGAGAAAAACAGCGGGCGGCTTTAGTGGCCTATTTGTTAGTGAATCCTCCTGAAGGACAACATTGGCGGGATGCAAATGACCTTTACAGTTATTTCTTGATTGATGTTGAGATGAGCTCTTGCTTCATGACTTCGCGCATCAAACAAGCAGTTTCATCTGTGCAACTCTTTGTGCAGCGCTGTTTGATGAATCTGGAACAGCCATATGTGACGGCGGACTCGACGAAAGATGAGAACTGGCTTCAGTGGAAATGGATGAAGAATTACCGCGTCTGGGAAGCCAATCGCAAAGTTTTCTGTTATCCCGAAAATTGGATCGAGCCGGAATTGCGCGATGACAAGACGCCGTTTTTCAAAGAGCTTGAGAACGAGTTGATGCAGAATGACATCACCAATGAAACGGCGGAAGATGCCATACGCCACTACCTTGAGAAACTGGAGAAAGTCGCACGACTGGACATCCGCAGCGTGTGCCACGAAGAAAGGGAAACGCTTGAAAACCCTCGAAAAAAAGAGGCGATCATGCATATCATCGGGCGCACCTACAACGATCCTAAGGAGTATTACTGCCGCCGCTGGGTCAGAAAAAATCCAGATTCACCGGACGAGTCTTCTTATTTCACTCCGTGGGAAAAAGTTGATCTCGATATTGAAGGGGATCATTTGATTTCCACAGTGGCCAATAATCGCGTTTACTTATTTTGGCCAATCTTTACTGAGAAAAACAAGCCCCAGCCTATGACGATGCCTAAGCCAGAAGAGAGTATGCCTGAGCCAGATAAGTATTTTGAGATACAAATGGCGTGGAGCGAATACAAAGGCAAGAAGTGGGAACCCAAAAGGCTTTCTGAAGGAAACATTCAAGTAGACTGGAAAATTGGCAAAGGTAGAAATACGCCTACTGTTATTGTTTTTCCAACTTCTCCGTTTGACCGCCCTGCAGTTATTCAAGGCTCAACGGCTGATCCCCAGCCCATTTCTTTTGAAAAAGGAAATGATAAAAGCAGGTATCTTTTCGCAATTGGATTGGAAGCCGACTTAGAGCTTGCCATTTCTTCATATTCGAACTATTTCGCTGAATATGGTACGGGAGAAAAGGTTTATAGCAATATTTTTGAAGGGCAATTTCGCTTAGAAGGAGGCCGTAAGCTGCTCGCTGAAAAGTCAGATCACAGGCCAATAATAAATGATGCTCCTCTAGAATCTACCACATACAAAAACAATCTCATTACTGAAGACTCAGGTGAAAACCCACTACTGCTAGGTTCGGGTACTAATGAGTTGACTGAATTAACCAATACCCCAGGAGTATTTACTATTGTAACGCAGATAGTAGACCACGAACAATTCGATCAATACCGCCCATTTATTTATCAAGATCGTAATAGGGCATTTTTGGCTGAACCGCTCATTCACTATTTACCTCGACGATATAGATTCTCATCCTTTTACCATCCTTTTGCACAGCTTTTAACTGATTCGATTTCCTTACGAGGCGTCCGCGGAACCTTCCTTCGTGATTTCCAGGATAACCCTAACAGACTTAGAGTTATTGCACCTGTCACCGAATATGACTTTCTAACTCAATACTATGGATCGTCCAATGGCGACGTTTTTGATGGTGTTGTTAATCGAGGAAACTATCCTGTTTTGGCTTGGAAGTACCTTGGCTATGACGAGTTGCGAGAGAAAATTGATTACGATAGCTCGACATCATATGCCCAATATAACTGGGAATTATTCTTCCATATCCCGCTACTGATTGCAGATCGCTTGAGCAAGAATCAGCGATTTGAAGAAGCGCAAAAGTGGTTTCACTTCATCTTCGACCCAACCGACACTTCTGCCGAAGCACTTCCGCAGAAGTTCTGGCAGATGGCGCATTTTTTCCATCAGACGGATAAGCGACAAATCAAAGATTTGATTCAGGAAGTTGCGCGAGGCGGAAATGGCCCAGAGGTCAGTAAAATCAGAGAGCAAATCGAACAATGGCGAGATACGCCATTCAATCCCCATCTGATTGCCCGGCTGCGTACCACGGCCTATCAACGAAACGTGGTAATGAAATACATTAACAACCTGATTGCCTGGGGCGATCAGTTGTTCCGCCGTGACACCATAGAATCCATTAACGAAGCGACTCAGCTTTACATTTTGGCAGCGGAAATTCTCGGCAGGCGACCAGAGGTTGTCAGGCCACGCTACAACCCTGAAGTGCAGACATATAACACGGCTGCCGCTGCCTTGCGATCTGCTAACCCTGACAATTTACCAGATTTTAATGACCCGCTAGTTGACCCTGAAGTTGGTATTGAAGCAGTGCTTCCCCCTCCAAGCCGCTTTCCTGAGTTCACAGATTCGGCACTGGATAGTATCCGCCAATTGAGGGAATCCTTGTCGCCAGGAAGACGCTTCAACCTCAATCTTCAAAATATTCCTGGTCTAACACTAACGATACCGAGAGACCGGCAGCCAGCTATCGAAGTGCGTCCAACGGTTGCCTTGCCCAAATTACTGTATTTCTGTGTACCCCATAACCCGAATCTGATGAAATATTGGGATACGGTAGCGGATCGGTTATTCAAGATTCGGCATTGCCAAAATATCGAAGGAGTCGTTCGGCAATTGCCATTGTTTGAACCTGAGATTGATCCGGCGTTGCTGGTTCGTGCCGCTGCCCTTGGGGTAGACCTGCATAGCGTCTTGAACGACATTCAGGCACCACTACCAAATTACCGCTTCAGCTTTATGGTGCAGAAAGCGCTGGAATTATGTAACGAGGTCAAATCGCTGGGAGCGGCTTTGCTATCTGCCATCGAGAAGAAGGATGTGGAGCAATTGTCGTTATTGCGGTCAACGCTTGAAATCAATTTATTGGAAGCAGTCCGCGAAATTAAGAGGAATCAGGCTGCTGATGCGAAAGCAATGGTGGATTCCGCATTGTTTAGCAAAGAAATGGCGACAATGCGGAATACTTATTACGGCAGTAAGGAATTCATGAATCCACTTGAAGCCGTCAAAACTGGCCTGATGGGGACTAGCCTTACGCTTCGCTCAATTGCGGGAGTTGCCCATTTGCTTGCTGGTGGATTGTATTTGATCCCAACTATAAAAATTGGAGCTCCGACAACGACCGGTATGGAAACAGGTGGGAATAGTGCCGGGAATTCTGCTGAACAAGCGGGCCTCAATTTTGAACAGATTGCAAATATCCTGGACGCTACTGCCGGAATGGTAGGACTAATGGCAGAGTATCAACGTCGCAAGGAAGAATGGGATTTTCAGAGAGATTTGGCGGCAGTTGAGATGAAACAAGCTGATAAACAAATTGTTTCGGCCCAGATTCGCCAAGCCATTGCGGATAAAGAGGTCATCAATCACGACCTTCAGATCAAACAAACCAAAGAAGTGGATGATTACATACGTGGAGAGGACGGGAGAAAATTTTCAAATGTTGATCTTTATGGCTGGATGCAGGGACAAGTAGCAGCAACATATTTCCAGGCTTATCAATTGGCCTTTGATTTGGCGAAGCGCGCTGAGCGAGCTTATCGTCATGAACTGGGAATAGAGGATTCCAACTACATCCAGTTTGGATACTGGGACAGCCTGAAGAAAGGGTTGCTGGCTGGTGAACGCCTTTCGCTCGACCTGAAGCGAATGGAGATGGCGTATCTGGATCAGAACCGACGCGAATATGAGATTACCAAGCACATCTCGATTCTGCAGCTTGACCCCTTGGCGCTCATTGATTTGAAGGAAAAGGGGAAATGTACTGTTACCTTGCCTGAAGCGATCTTCGATTTGGATTATCCCGGGCATTATTTGCGCCGCATCAAATCCGTTAGTGTGACACTGCCTTGTGTGACAGGGCCGTACACTGGAGTGAGTTGTACGTTGACTTTGCTTTCCAGCAAGTTGCGAACCCGGCCAGTTACTGGGGAAACTACGTCAAGTGTGGTTGGTATTCAGTCCATTGTTACCAGTAGTGGGCAAAACGACAGCGGTTTGTTCGAGCCGAATTTGCGCGACGAACGATATTTGCCTTTCGAGGGAGCTGGGGCTGTAGAGAGCGTATGGCAGTTGGAGTTGCCGACAGAGCTGAGACCATTTGATTACAACACTCTCAGCGACGTCATCCTTCATATGCGTTATACGGCACGTGATGGGGGAGAATCATTTCGCGGAACTGTAGCCGCTGGGCTGAAAAACGCAATGAATGCTATCAAGAGGCAAAGCGATGAAACAGGCTTGGCAAGAATCTTCAGCCTCCGCCACGAATTTCCAATGGAGTATGCCAGCCTCAAGGCTGGAACTGAAATATCTTTCACGTTAACACCACAACATTTCCCTCTTTTTGCCGCAGAGAGAAGAGACTCAGTTAGGATTGAGAAGATCGTCGCTGTTGCCCAAGGGAAATTTCTAGCGCAATCAGATTCTCCGACAGGGTCCTTAACGCCAGATGGCAACAATCTCAATCTGGTGATCGCACGTCCCCAACAACTTACTGAATTGCAGGATTTATTTGTGATCGTGACGTATAAACTAAGATAACGTGAGTTCGATGTAATTCTCTATTGAAATCAACAGTTTAACCCTTTACACGAAGTGCGGCATTTTAGCTGTATCTTAAAAGCCTGGATTTTGCTGCCTTTTGGCGAACAGCAAATCTGTTCATGAAGAGGAAAGCGTAAGGTGTTGAACGCAAGGGCTTTTTACGTCGAACTCACCTCACCTATATCTTGGAATGGTTTACAGAGTACAAATGAACATGATTTAGTTTTACGGAAACATTGTGCGTATTCCGGCGGATCGTGAATACTGATTCCGGTTCAGCCGGAATTACCGTCCATCGTTACCGGAATACACAATGGCCTGTGGTGTTCTTGCCCGTCATTATGGGCTCCCTTTATGCGGCATTTGTAGTAGGGATGTACTTACGCATCGGTCTTCAGCTTCTTCCAATGGCTTTAATTGCGTATCTCGCCAAGGAGGCAACGATGGGACATATCCGTTTAGGGACTCTTCCGCGAACACGCAAATGGATTCAGGTTCTTGACCTCATCGGCGAAGGCGCTGGGACGCCCGAAGTCGCGGTTGCGACGATGGACGCTTCAAAACAAGGGTTGATGAGTGCCGCAAAGGATCCCGGACTTGTTTATGCCTTTTGGCTTTTAACGCAGATTCCTCTAGCGGCTCGAAGCAATGATTTCGTCACTCGCCTGCAGAAGCTCGGGCTAAAAATCACAGCTCCTCCAAGTGTGCTGGAAATCGCGGGGGCTTTCATGGATGCTGTGGATGCTCACGTGCGCCGCACTGGTGGGCGTACGGATTTCGGCGAAATCGCACAGTTGGCAGCATCTGAGGCACTCACCTCGCTTGGAACACCTGCGACTGCCAATCTGTTCGAAACAACGCCAGCCACGGTTCAACAAGCGATAAAGAGCTTTTCGACTTCTACGCAATTCAGCGTGCTCGCCAGGGAATTCTTCACACGCCTCACAAGAAAATACCTTACGTATTTCCTTAGCCGAGAATTATCTAATTAACGTGAGTTCGACGTAAAAAACCTTCTTTGACAATTGGTTAGCCGGAAAAAGA
>DAOMFR010000156.1:12555-15110 GCA_035429885.1 Blastocatellia bacterium | reverse complement strand
GCAAATGAAACTTTGCGGTGAAGACCATAAAACTGCCTTCCCAATAAAAATCCTTGTCTTTCGCTTCTTCCATTGAATGCCTTTACTGAAACTCGAATTGCCAGCGTGACCCTGTTTCTCTATAATCCGCGCCTTTCAGGTACGAGTCAAAACGCGCATTGAAGCGCAGGAACCAGCCCACAAAGTAATGACTGAATTTGCCAGACTGCTCCGTTATCTTCGGCCGTATCGAATCATCTTCGCAATCTCCATTGTTTTGATGATCGCTACCGGCTTACTGGAAGGTGGAACAGTTTTGCTGTTGCAACCGATCTTTGATTCTTTGGCAGGCAAGCTTGGGCAAGCCTCAGCGGCGATTCCGTTGATTGGGCGTCTGCTGCCGTCGCTTGGCGCGCTGACATTGGATAAAGTCGCGATGTTGTTGGTCGGCCTGACTGTGGCAAAAGGCGTTGCCGAATACTTTTCGTCTTATTCGATGAGCTACATTGGCCAAAACGTCATCGCTGATGTGCGGTCTTCGCTGTACGATCACATCATTCGCCAGGCGGCTTCGTTTTTTGCCAAACGGCCCACCAACGAACTGACCGCTCATTTGATGAGCGATGCTGCCCAGGTCGAGCGAGCTGTGTCGGACACCTTGCGCGACTTGTTGCGCGAATCGGTCAGCTTGGTGGTGTATCTGGCGGTGTTGTTCGGCGCGAATTGGCGATTGGCCGGGGTCATTATTTTGCTGGCTCCGCCGGTGGCGTATCTGACAACCACGTTTAATCGCAAGCTGCGAAAGTACGTGACTTCGCGGCAGGAAAGCGGCGCTGAAATGCTGGACACGGCGCAGGAAGCAATTTCTTCCCAGCGCGTGGTCAAAGCTTTCGGGATGGAAGCGTTTGAAAGTGAACGGTTCCGCCGCTCGGCGCGCAAACAAATGGGCGACCAGTTGCGAGCGATGCGGATTTATTTCTTTTCTCCGATCCTGTTGGAAACCGTTGGCATCGTGGCTGTCGCCGGGTTGTTGCTGTACGCGCAGCGCAGCATCAATCTGGGGCAAATGTCGTTGGGGAGTCTGGCTGCCTTTTTGGTGGCGATGTTCAAAGCTTACGACCCGATTCGCCGCCTGAGCCGGTTGCAACACGATTTGCAGCAAGGGCTGGCTTCTGCTGCCCGCATCTTCGCGGTGATGGACGAACAGATGGAAATGCGCGACAAGCCGAATGCCGTCGAGTTAGGCCGTTTTTCGCGCGAGATTGAATTTCGCAACGTCAGTTTTAGTTACGGAGCCGGGTTTGATTTGCCTGTATTGAATGACGTTTCGTTCAAGGTTCAAGCGGGCGAAATGATTGCCATTGTTGGTCAAAGCGGCGCAGGAAAAAGCACGCTGACAAACTTGATTCCGCGATTTTACGATGTGGTCAGCGGCGAAGTTTTGGTTGACGGGTACGATGTTCGCGATTTAACGCTGGCTGGCTTGCGTCGCCAGATTGCTGTCGTCACCCAGGAAGTCCATTTGTTTAACGAGACGGTTCGGGCGAATATCGCGTATGGCGCGTACGGCCAAAACGACAGCGAAGAGGCAATTCGAGCTGCGGCAAAGGCTGCGCTGGCGGATGAATTCATCAGTAAGTTGCCGGAAGGTTACGGCACCACAGTTGGCGAACGCGGTTTGATTCTTTCCGGCGGGCAGCGGCAACGCATCGCCATCGCGCGCGCGATTTTGAAAGACGCTCCGATTTTGATTTTGGACGAAGCCACCAGCGCGCTCGACACGGAAAGCGAAATGCTAGTGCAACAAGCGCTGAACAATTTGATGACCGGTCGGACGACAATTGTCATCGCACACAGACTTTCGACCATTCGCCGAGCCGATCGCATCATCGTGATGGAATCGGGGCGCATCGCCGAAATGGGAACGCATCAGCAGTTGCTGGCGCAAAATGGAATTTATCGGCGGCTGTATGAAT
Source organism: Blastocatellia bacterium (assembly GCA_035429885.1). Taxonomy (GTDB): domain Bacteria; phylum Acidobacteriota; class Blastocatellia; order RBC074; family RBC074; genus RBC074. The sequence continues at coordinate 13,155 of DAOMFR010000156.1, read as the reverse complement.
TGCAGTTTGCCGAAGAGGAGGAAGTTCACGGTTCACAGTTCACAGTTCGCAGTTAACAACTTTGAGATGTTTGAGTTTTTACTGCGAACTGTGAACCGCGAACTGCGAACTGAAAGCTATGCTCAAAAGTATGACAGGTTACGGGCAGGGAACCGCCAGCGGCGAAAATTTCACCGTGACGGTGGATTTGCGTTCGGTCAACAATCGCAATCTGGACATTCACTGGCGAGCTCCGCAAGATTTGGTGTCGCTGGAAATCCCGCTGAAAAAACAGATTCAGGCGGCGTTGTCGCGTGGACGTGTAGATGTCACCATTAGTTTTGCGCAGACTGCCGACACCGCATATGAACTGAACCGCCCGCTGATTCGCGGGTACTTGGCGGCGTTGAAAACCATCAGTGAAGAGTTTGGCCTGACAGGTGAGCCCGATCTGGCGACAATTGCCCGTTTGCCAAATGTGTTGCAGGCGCAAACCAATGGCAGCAGCTTGAGCGATGCCGTGGTGCAAGGTGTGGAAGAAGCGTTGACCCAGGCGCTGACTTCGCTGGTGGCCATGCGCGCCGTCGAAGGTCACGAACTGCAAAAAGAATTGCTGACGCG
>DAOMFR010000156.1:2460-12455 GCA_035429885.1 Blastocatellia bacterium | reverse complement strand
CGAAATCGGCAAGAAGCTGGATTTTCTGTTGCAGGAAACCAACCGCGAAGCGAACACAATTTTGTCGAAATCTTCGGAGCTTTCCATCTGCGACGCAGCAATTGAAATCAAAACCGAAGTCGAAAAGCTGCGCGAGCAGGCAAATAACGTCGAATGATTGGCAATTTGATCATAGTTTCGGCTCCGTCGGGCGCTGGCAAAACGACGCTGGTCAGCGAGGTCTTGAAGCGCGATAATCAAACTAAGCCGTCGGTTTCGTTCACATCGCGCCCGCCTCGCAGCGGGGAAGAAAACGGTGTGCATTACAATTTCGTTTCGGCAGACGAATTCCGCCGAATGATCGCCCGCGGCGATTTGCTGGAATGGGCCGAAGTTCATGGGAATTTATACGGCACGTCGAAGCGGCTGGTGGAGCAGCTTCGCAACGAAGGCTTCGACGTAATTTTGACCATTGACGTTCAAGGAGCGGAGCAGGCCAGGCAATTGTTTCCTGGTTCCGTGGGAGTTTTTATTTTGCCGCCGTCGTATGAAACTTTGCTTGAACGGCTGGACACGCGCGGAGCGAACGCTTCAGAAGATTTGCAGCTTCGGCTGCGCAACGCAATTGATGAATTGGCGCAGTATCAAAATTTTGATTATGCGATAATCAATGACGATCTGACAGAAGCGACCAACGAACTGGCCGCGATTATTCTGGCCGAACGCTGCCGCATTCAGCGGCGCGGAAAACTGGCCGAGCAGATCGTCAAAACTTTCGAGTAATTTTTTTAGCAACTAAATGGAGGAAGCGAACATGATGGAAGATCAAGAATTACAATTGAACGTGCCGGAAATTGACAGCAAGTACCGTAAAATTCTGATTGCCGCCAAACGCAGCAAACAAATTCAGAAAGGCGCAATGGCTCGCGTCAAGATGACGAATAGCATCAAACCAACGCGTGTCGCGCTGGAAGAAGTCGAGCGTGGTTTGATCGGTTTCGAGATCACGGAAACTGTCGAAAAATAAAAGGCTTGGGGACTGAGAGACAGGGAGACGGGGAGAAATCGCCCCTTCGCCCAGTCTCATCGTCGCTCTGTCGTTTTTCAATCTGTTTATGAAAATCCTGCTCGGCGTCACAGGCTGCATCGGCGCATATAAAGCCGCCGAAGTTCTGCGCGGTTTGCAGAAAGCCGGAGCGCAAGTTCGCGTCGTGATGACCGAACACGCGACGGAATTTATTCGGCCCGCGACGTTTGAAGCTCTTTCAGGGAAATCTGTGATTGTGGGGATGTTCGCTCAGCCGGATCATTCCTCCATCGAACACATTGCCACCGCGCGTGAAGCAGACTTGCTGCTAGTCGTTCCTGCCACGGCCAACATTCTGGCGAAATTTGCTCACGGCATCGCCGACGATTTTCTTTCGACGGTTTATCTGTCGAATACGAATCCAGTGTTAATCGCCCCGGCGATGAACGTCGAAATGTGGAATCACCCGGCGACCCAGGCAAACTTGAAAACTCTGCGTGAACGCGGAGTTCAATTGGTTGAACCCGGCGTTGGCTATCAAGCTTGCGGTGAAGTCGGCGTTGGCAGACTGGCTGAGCCAGAAGAAATCGTTGCCGCCGTGTTGCATTTGCTTTCCAGCGGCAATCCCACGTCTCAAGATTATTCCGGCGAACACGTTTTGCTGACTGCTGGGCCTACTGTTGAAGATCTCGACCCGGTTCGCTTCATCACGAATCGTTCCTCAGGAAAGATGGGGTACGCGATGGCCGAGGCCGTGCGAGATCGTGGCGCGCGCGTCACGCTGGTTTCCGGGCCGACAAAATTACAAGCTCCGACTGGTGTCGAAACGATCAATGTTCGCTCAACGCGCGAAATGTACGAAGCGGTCTTGGGCCGTCTGGCTGATACGACTATTTTCATCGGTTCCGCTGCGGTGGCTGATTTTCGTCCTGCCAACCGAGCCGAACACAAAATCAAAAAGCAGGGGCGCGCAAACATCACCATTGAACTGGAACCGACCGAAGACATTATCGCTTCGGTGGCTGCCGATCCGAACCGGAATGGTCGCATCGTGGCCGGGTTTGCTGCGGAATCGCAAACGCTGCTGGAATATGCCGATAAAAAGCTGCGCGAAAAAGGATTGGATTTGATCGTCGCCAACGACATTTCGCGTTCCGACGCCGGGTTCGATGTGGAAACCAATGCTGCGACGATTTTGAAGCGTGACGGTTCGCGTGTGGAATTGCCGTTGCAGACCAAGCGTGAGTTGGCCGATCGTGTGCTCGACGAAATTCTTAAGCTGAGATAACGCCAGAGGGAATGATGGACGCGCGCGCAGAATTACAGGAATTGATCCAGCAAGCGAGAGAACATCTGCTGTATTTTCGTGACCTGGGCCTGACGAACATCGGCGAAGAAACAACGCCAGAAAGGATGGCGTTGTCAGCAATTGGTTCTGAAGAACAAGCCCCGGCAGTTTTGGCTCCGATGGTTGAACAAAACAATCCTGAGCCAAAAATTCTGACGCCGCCAATTCAACCAGAAATCATCATGAAAAAAGAATCTGTTCCGGCAGCGACTTCGCTGTTCTTGGCCGATGACGCAGTCGAACCGCTGATCGTCACCGAAACGCTGGAAGACATTCGCCGCGACCTGGGCGATTGCAAACGCTGCAAACTGTGGTCAACGCGGACAAACATCGTGTTTGGCGAAGGCAATCCGAACGCCGAGTTGATGTTCGTCGGTGAAGCTCCCGGTGCAGATGAAGACGCCAGCGGGCGTCCGTTCGTCGGCAGAGCGGGTCAATTGCTGACCAAAATGATCGAAGCGATTGAAATGAAGCGCGAGGACGTGTACATCGCCAACACTTTGAAATCGCGTCCGCCCGGCAATCGCAACCCCGAACCCGACGAAACGAGCGCCTGCATTCCGTTCGTTTACCGACAGATCGCCACGATTCGCCCGAAGCTGATCGTCACGCTGGGCAATCCGGCAACGCAGGGGTTGCTGGAAACTAAAGTCGGTATCACGCGCATTCGCGGCACATTTCAGGAATATCCGCGCATTGCCGGAATCAAAGTTTTGCCAACGTATCACCCGGCTTACTTGCTGCGTTCGCCAGACAAAAAACGCGAAGCCTGGGAAGATCTCAAAAAAGCCCGTGCGTTCCTGCGTGGTGAAATCTAAGCTGGGAGCGTTGACGATCCTGCCCGCCCATTAAAATGCCAATCCCATCATCAGTTCAGGAAATGATCCCGCTTGCCCCGCTGACCACGCTGGGCATTGGCGGAGCGGCTCGTTTTTTTGTTGAAGCAGAAAGCGAAGACGAATTGATTGCGGCGATTCAGTTTGCCGAAGAGCGCGGCTTGCCGGTGTTCATTCTCGGTGGCGGCAGCAACGTGCTCGTTAGCGATGAAGGCTTTCCGGGCTTGGTCGTTCGCGTCGCAATTCATGGCATTGAGTGGAGCGAACAGGTGACGGTTGGCGCCGGCGAAAATTGGGATAATTTTGTTCGTCAATGCGTTGAGCGCAATCTGGCTGGCGTCGAATGTTTGAGTGGCATTCCCGGTTTGGTCGGCGGCACTCCGGTGCAAAATGTTGGTGCTTATGGGCAGGAAGTCAGCGAAACCATTACGCGAGTTCGCGCCTTTGATCGGCAACAAAAACAAATTGTCGAACTTCGCAACGCCGAATGTGGTTTCAGCTACCGCACCAGCATTTTCAATTCGACCGAGCGCAATCGTTATGTTGTGTTGGCAGTGAGCTTTGCGCTGAAAACCAATGGGGAACCGGCGCTGCGTTATCCCGACGTGAAAAACTATTTTGCTGACCGAAACGATCAACCATCACTTGCTGAGATTCGCCAAGCCATCATCGAAATCCGTTCGCGCAAAGGAATGGTCATTGTTCCAGATGATCCAGACTGCCGTAGCGCAGGTTCGTTTTTCAAAAACGCAATCATTTCTGTGGAAGCCTTTGCCAAGCTCGAAACCGCAGCAAATGAACGTCCGCCGAGTTTTCCCGCCGCCGATGGAAAGGTGAAAGTCCCTGCCGCGTGGTTGATCGAACACGCCGGTTTCCAGCGGGGCTACGCCAAAGGCCGAGCCGGAATTTCTTCGAAACATACGCTGGCGATAATCAATCGCGGAAGTGCGACGGCAAGCGAAGTTTGGGCGTTAGTAAACGAGATTCAAGAGAGAGTAGCTGAAAAGTTTGGAGTTTGGCTGATGCCCGAACCGATTTTCGTGGGGTTCAAATGATTTGCCTTCCGGCAGAAGGTTTCAACAACCACAAGTTCCCAATGCTTTGATTTGCTGAGACTCTTTGCCGCGAATGACTGTGATGGTTGCCGAGTACCAAGTCACTTCACAGCTTTCATCTTTCGGCGGGCAGACTTTTGTCGTTACATATTCGATTTCAACTCTGTCTTTGCCAGCACTGTAGACCTCTTTTCTGCGATTGCCGACCTTTTCCTTTTTGGGCTGCGGAGACTCACTGACCAATTTCAAGCGCACATCTTTGCCGTCAATGTTCATCTGTATGATCTCACTAAAGTCATGCAGAAAAACTGCATGCTCATTGTGCTTACGATAATCTTCGGGCAATTGGAGAGTGCAGCTGCAACCGTCAGTTAAAGGCTTTTTGATAACGCCAATTTTGGGAGCAGAGGTGGCGGCATTCGACTGTTTTTGCGCTTGGCCGTTAGCCGTGGTCAGTGCAATCAATAAAAACACTGGCGCAAGCAAGCTCGTTTTTCTGATTTTCATCCTTGCTCCAATCTAAGACTTCACTCGTTCAATCTCTGCGCCGACTGCGCGCAGCTTTTCTTCAATTTTTTCGTAGCCGCGATCAATGTGGTAAACGCGGTCAATCCAGGTTTCTCCTGTCGCAGCCAATCCAGCCAGCACCAATGAAGCCGAAGCTCGCAAATCCGAAGCGATCAATTGGGCTCCGGTCAGCGGAGTCGGGCCATGAACGTAAGCCGAATGGCCATGAACTCGTATGCGAGCGCCCAATCGTTGCAATTCACTGGCATGCATAAACCGGTTCTCGAAAATCATTTCGGTAACGGCGGCGTCGCCTTCGGCTTGCGTCATCAAGGCCATGTACTGCGCTTGCATATCGGTTGGGAAGCCGGGATGAACCGCCGTGGTCACGTCCTTGGCAATCAAGTTGCCCTTCACCGATACGCGCAAGGTGGTCTCATCGGCTTGTTCGATTTCGACGCCGACCGAGCGCAGTTTTTCAATCACGGCCATCAGGTGAGTCGGGTCGCAATGGGTGATTTCCAGTTCTCCGCGCGTGATGGCAGCGGCGACAATGAACGTGCCAGCTTCGATTCGGTCGGGAATGATGGTGTGATCGGCTCCGCCCAGAGCATCAACTCCAGTGATGGTCAACGTAGGCGAATTGATGCCTTCAATCTTGGCCCCCATTTTGACCAATAGTTCAGCCAGATCGGTGACTTCGGGTTCGCAAGCGGCGTTGAAAATTCGCGTTGTGCCTTCAGCTAAAACCGCAGCCATCAACAGATTTTCGGTGCCGGTGACGGTGACGATTTCAAATGCGATGTCGGCTCCTTTCAGCCGATCAGCCGTGGCGACAATCACGCCGTTTTGCATTTCGACTTTGGCTCCGAGCTTTTCCAGTGCCAGCAAGTGCAGATCAATGGGCCGCGAACCGATTGCGCAACCGCCCGGCAAGCTGACGCGGGCTTCGCCAAACCGAGCGACCAGCGGCCCCAAGGCCAATACTGAAGCGCGCATGGTTTTCACCAGTTCATACGGCGCTTCGTAATGTTCGACGGTTCCGGCGTTGATGCGATGCGTGCGAAGTTCCGGAACCAACACCGTCGCGCCTAAATCTTCCAGCAGACGTCGCATGGTGATCAGGTCGCGGACGTACGGCACGTTTCGCAACGTCACGGTTTCAGGCGTCAACAACGTGGCAGCCAGACAGGGCAGCGCAGAATTTTTGGCTCCGCTGACAGCCACGGAACCGCGCAAAGCTTTTCCACCAATGATTTTGAATTTGTCCATAGCTGATTCTGGCTCGGAAAAGGAAAGAGAATCGAGCGGACCGTCCACAGCCGCTCAATCGGGGAAACCACAGTCGTTATTTCAGTGCTAGCAGGCGCACGGCTTCGACCAGAGCGGAAATCTCGAACGGTTTTTCGATGAAAGCATCCGCATTGTCTTGAATCAGCCGCGACTTTTCGCTGTTGTGTTGGCCGCTGACGGCCAGAACTTTGATGCGGGACATTTGCGGATGCGATTTGATTTGCCGAGTGGCTTCGACGCCGTCCATCACAGGCATATCCAAATCCATGACGATGATGTCAGGATGTTCGGATTGGGCGACGGAAATTGCTTCCAACCCGTTGGCGGCCTGGCAGATGGAATAATCGTCTTCCAGCGCGTAAACCAGCCCGCGACGCACTCCTTCCATATCGTCTACGATCAGAACTTTAGTCAATTGGCACCTCTGAATTGTCCGAAACGTTGTTTCACCAGAACCACCCGACACGTCAACAAAAGTTGTGCATGTCCCAAAGTCAAAAATAGATCAACGTGGATATTTGCGCATCGGTAACCACTTAGCGCCGGAAAAGACTGATTTGGGCGAATCAGTCTGCAAGCAGTCAAGTCGCGTTGCTTCCGGGGCAACTGATGCAAATCCGCGTTCCTGCTTTTTTTGATTTTGTCACGGCAGGGCTGCCGTGGGTACGACGGGCGAGATTATAGCCATAGCGGGGAAATTCTGTACAGCCGCAGCAATTTGTAAACTTGTGAGCAATGAGAAATTAGGGCTGGGCAGCCTTGGCAACCCAACCCTATCTTGACCCCAATCAGTTCTTGGAAACCATTTCCGACAATTTCCATGGAGCGCGGTATTCTTTCGACACCAGCTTTTGAGCTTCCGGATCGCCAATGACCTTTTCGTTTTCCACGTCCCAATTGACGCGGCGTTTGGTTCGGAACGCGATGTTCGCCAAGTGACAGGCGATCATGGAATTGTGTCCGATCTCCACATCAGAGTTCGGACGTTTGCGCGATTCCACGCAATCCAGAAAGTTTTTGACGTGGTTGAAATGCATGTCTTCGCCGCCGCCTCCGCGCCTAGGTTCGCCGGCCATTCGATAGGACTTTTTACGTTTCTTGGTCACGGTTTCCGGGAACACTTCCCATCCGCCGCGATCCACTACCAGAATGCCGTTGTTGCCGTGGAATGCGACGCCGTGATCTCGATCATACGGGCCGCGTCCGATGGCGGTCGCGTGTTCCCAGATCATTGTGTACTTGTCGAATTCCCAAATTGCCTGTTGAGTGTCAGGCGTTTCTTCGGCGCTTTCCAGCAAACCGAATTTGCCGCCGACTGAAGCCGCCGCCTTGGGAGCTTTGACACCCATTCCCCAATTGGCCACGTCAATCATATGAGCGCCCCAATCCGTCATCAGCCCGCCGCTGTAATCGTAAAACCAGCGAAAATTGAAATGGAACCGGTTGCGGTTAAACGGACGTTTGGGCGCAGGCCCCAGCCACATATCGTAATCCACCGAAGCGGGCGGCTGTTCGTCCGGCAATTTCGGAATGTCGCCCATCCAATCCTGATAAGCCCAGGTTTTGACCAGGCGAATGTTGCCAAGCTGGCCAGAATGCAAAAACTCCAAGGCTTCGGCGTAATGCGTCGAGCTTCGTTGCTGAGTGCCCATTTGAACGACGCGGTTATACCGGCGCGCAATGTCCACCATCACGCGACCTTCGCCAATGGTCAGGCTGAGCGGTTTTTCTACATACACATCCTTGCCCGCCTGACAGGCCATGACGGTCGGCAGAGCGTGCCAATGATCCGGTGTGCCGACAATGACAATGTCGACATCTTTGCGGTCAAGCACGCGACGGAAATCGCGCGTCATCAATTCCGGCTTTTGGTTGAAATTCTTTTCGACGGATTTCGCCGTGTTGGCTGCTTGGTCGTCATCTACGTCACACAGCGCAACGCATTGCACGTTGCCGGTTCGCAGCATTGCGCGCAAATCACCGGAGCCCTGCCCTCCGCAACCGATTAGCCCGACGCGCAAACGGCGATTGGTTCCGGCCACGCGATCTTGCGAAGCGGCGGAAACGGAATTGACTGTCAGTGCTGCGCCTGCGATTCCAGTGGCGGAGTTCTGTAAAAACTTGCGACGATTTCGATCGGTCATGATTTTGATCTCCTTTTTTGTCTGCGGAAATTTTCGGGTGGAACGCCGGCGCGGTTGTACTGCATTGACGATCATCAGACAAGTTTACACATCGTAGATGGCCAAATCCTCGGCGGCGAAAGTGTCGGAGAACACCGCGCGGGCTTCGTCAATCAATTGCCGCACGTCTGTGTAACGGGAACTGAAATGAGTTAGCAGCAACTGTTTGGCTTTGGCTTCGGCTGCGATTTCGGCCGCTTGAACAGCGGTCGAATGGCCAAAATGATGAGACTCTTCAATGAAGTCGTCGGTGTAAGTCGCTTCGTGAATCAGCCAATCGGCATTTTCCGCCAGCTTGACGGCGTTTGGGCAAGGCCGCGTGTCCAAACAATAACTGACGACTTTGCCCGGTCGCGGTTCGCCAAGAACTTCGGACGGATCAATCACTCGGCCATCAGCCAGCGTCACGGACTTCCCGGATTGCAGGTGCGAATACAGCGGCCCGGCAGGAACGCCAAGTTCGCGTGCGCGTTCCAGATTAAAGCGACCAGGTTTAATTTTTTCTTCCAGCCGAAATCCCAGCGCGAAAATGCGATGATCTAGCGGGCGTGTGACCACTGTGAAGCGTGACGATTCGTACACCAGCTTTTCGGTTTTGTCGGCGAAAGAGCGTTCGTTGAATTCGTGCAGGTTGAGCGGGAAATTGACGAAACAGATTTTCAACCGCGCGGTCACATCCAGAAATTCGCGCACTCCCACAGGAGACACCAACGTCAATTCCTTTTCGCGATTGTCCAACGCCATCGAAGACAGCAAACCGGGCAAGCCGTTGAAATGATCTCCGTGCAGGTGTGAGATGAAAATACCCGCCAATTTTTGCGGCGACAATCCGGCGCGCGCGATTTGCATTTGCGTGCCTTCGCCGCAATCGAACAACCACCATTCGCCTTCGCCAACGACTGCCAGCGCGCTGACGTTTCGCCGCAAGGTGGGTTTGCCGGAACTTGTGCCAAGAGGAATTATTTTCATTACCGGAAGAGAATACGGAACAAACGGAAATAACGGAACAGACGGAAGCTGTGTCTCAAAATTTTCCGTTCATTCCGTTATTTCAGTTTGTTCCGTTATCTGTTTTTGAATTGCCGCAGCAAATAACTACCAACCCAACACACGTTTGCCCGGACCATCCCACCGGCTCAACACGACTTTGTTGTGCGTGTAAAAGTGAAAGCCTTCGGTGCCTTGAATGTGCAAATCGCCGAAGAACGATTGGTTCCAGCCAGTGAACGGGAAGATCGCCATCGGAGCCGGAACGCCTACGTTGACGCCGATCATTCCGCAGTTGGCATACCGCGCAAACGTCCGCGCCGCGCCACCGTCACGCGTGAAAATCACTGCGCCGTTGCCGTATTGCGATTGATTGGCTTGAGCAATGGCGTCGCTTAAATCTTCCATGCGCATCACCGACAGTACCGGGCCGAAAATTTCGTCGCGCGCAATCTGCATCTGTGGCGCGACGTGATCGAAGATTGTCGGCCCGACAAAAAATCCTGCGCCGGCTTCAGTCGGTTGAATGCTGCGCCCGTCAGTGTTCAGCTTCGCGCCTTCTTTCAAGCCAAGTTCGATGTAACTGCGAATGCGGTCGTGGGCGACAGGATCAATCACCGGCCCCATATCAACTGGAGTTGAACCATCAGTCGGGCCGACTTTCATCTTAGTCGCCGAATCGTGCAGCCGTTCCAGCATTGGGTCGGCAGCTTTGCCGACGGCGACCGCGATGCTGCCCGCCATACAACGTTGGCCGCTGCATCCAAACGCCGCGCCCAT
>DAOMFR010000156.1:0-2360 GCA_035429885.1 Blastocatellia bacterium | reverse complement strand
CGGGCGAGTTCTTCAAAGTTCTGTTCCAGCAAATGCGCGAAGCGGAACATCACACGGGCGCGTTCGACCACTGGCGTGTCAGCCCAATCCGGGAACGCCGCTTTGGCAGCCTGCACCGCCTGATTTACTGTTTCTGGATCGCTGTCCGGCGCCTGAGCAATTACTTCTCCACGCGAAGGGTTATAGACCGGCGTGAAACTCGCGGCGTTGGCAACTGCCAGATCGCCTGCAATGTAGTTTGGACAAATTGTGCTCATGGTTATTTCACCTGCTTTCGCTTTGTATGGCTTTGCCAGTGCTGTTATTTGAATTCGGAACCTTGCGTTCGCTGTCCATTATACGGTCGGTTTACTGGAGGGAAAACAGGCGATTACGACAGCGCTTGCGGATTCAATTGAGCGGCTCGCGCTTCATCTTCAGCCAGCTTTTTCGCCAAGCCTTCGCGTCCATCGTAACGGAGAAACTTTGGCAACAGCAACGCTAGCGCGCCACAACCTAACACGCACATCACGCCGCCCGAAACGACTGAAAAGCGCAACCCAAATCGGCTGGCGACCAATCCGGCTTCGGCGTTGCCCAGGTATGGGCCGGTCAAATAGCTGATCATCTCAATGCCTGCCAGGCGTCCGCGCATGTGGTCGGGAATGGTTTGATTCCAGATTGTCATGCGAAACACTCCGCTGACAGCATCCGCCGCTCCGGCCAACGCCAGAAAGAACAACGCCACCCACAAATTGCTGGCCAACCCGAAAACAATGATGGCGGCTCCCCAGATCGCCGCGGCGATGGTCACCACCAATCCATGCCGGTTGATTTTTCCCGTCCATCCCGAAGTTAGCGAAATCACCAACGAACCGACCGCGGGCATGGCGTAAAACAGGCCCACCGAAGCTCCTCCAAAACTTTCCGCGATGGCCGGGAAGAGCGCGATGGGCATGCCGAAAAACATAGCGTTGATGTCGATCAGATATGTGCCCAGCAATTCCTGGCGGCTGCGCGCGTATTGCAATCCTTCGATAATGGATTGCAGGTTCGGGCGCTCTTCATCATCCAGCCGGGCAGGCATGGCAACCGGGCGAATCAGCAGTAACGCGACAATGGAAACGAGGAAGGTCGCCGCGTCTATGGCAAACGCTATGGCAGCGCCAAAACTGGCCGCGATCAATCCCGCCAACGCCGGGCCAACGATAAAACTGAAACTAAACCGGAACATCCCCAGCGCAGCAACGGAGGGCATCAGTTCGGGCGCAACCAATCGCGGCGTCAACGCTTCCAGCGCCGGACGGTGAACTCCGTTGAGCGCGGCAAACAACGCTGCCACGACAAATAATACCCAGGCGCGCGGTTGTGCCAGCAACGCATTCGCGACCAGCACACCGCAACACATCGTTAGGCCAATTTCGGCTGCAACGATCAATCGCCGCCGGTCAATGAAATCAGCCAACGCTCCGCCGACGAACGCCATGACGAACATGGGCAGAAATTCCGCCAGACCTAACATTCCCACCGCGAAATTGGATTTCGTCAGTTGGTACATCTGCCACGGCAACACCACGTAACTGATGGACGAGCCAAATGCCGAAACAAACTGTCCCAGAAACAACAGCCGGAAATCACGCGATGCGCGCAGCGGCGTCAAATCCAGCGCCAGCGCGCCGAGCCAGCTTTGTTTACGCTCTTGATTGTCGGTGATGGAAGGAGTGGGTTCGGCCATGATTCCGCCATTACTCCGATTGACTGCGGCGAACGGCTTTGCCGAATCCGGGGGAATAGGATTCGCCATAACGAATCGCCGGAACACCTTCGACAATGACGTGTTCGATGCCTTGGGGAAATTGTCTGGAATCTTCAAATGTCGCGCGATCAATAACTTGCTGTGGGTCGAAGACGACGAGGTTGGCCTGAAAACCATCCTGGATTTTCCCGTGATAGCGAAGCTGGAACGTTTCCGCCGCCAGGCCGGACATTTTGCGGACGGCTTCATCCAGCGAAAGCAGATTCTGTTCGCGCACATACCGGCCCAGAATGCGCGGATACGTTCCGTAAGCGCGCGGATGCGGTTTGCCGCCCAGCAAGCCATCCGTGCAGACGTTGACGTAAGGCTGCTGCATGATTTTGCAAACTACATCTTCTGATTGGCTGAAAGAAATCATTCCCACGCCCATGCGCTCGGCCAGCAACAGATCAAACGCGAATTCGACGGCATCGGCTTCACTGATCTGATCCGTCTGGTTTCTCAAGGCGGCGGCTTGCGACAGATTCTTGCCCAGGTATTCGGGATGATTGCCGGAAGGGATGTCGGGAATGACGATGCCTTCGGGGCCGGACCATTTCCAGAAATTGTCCCAATGTGAAGGGAA
>DAOMFR010000155.1:0-15183 GCA_035429885.1 Blastocatellia bacterium | reverse complement strand
CCAACACGGACATCGGTGCGGTGGAAGTTTCGTCCGGGACGTGTGCGACCAGCGTTATCTATCCCAGCAGTCTGCCGCCGGGCGCGGTTGGCGCGATTTACAACCAGCAACTGACGGCGACGGGCGGAACCGGGCCGTATGTCTTCAGCGTGGCGACTGGGTCTTCGCTGCCTGCGGGCTTGAGCCTTTCGTCCGGCGGAACCCTTACCGGCGCGCCGACAACCTCAGGCAATCCGACTTTCAGCCTAACCGTGCTGGATCAAAACGGCTGTCTGAGCACGCAAGCCTTCTTTTTAGGTGTTGCCTCCGGCCCATGTCTGAACAATGCGGACATCCCAATTACGATTGGCCAAACGGTGACGGGAACATTGTTGCCGGGGGATTGTGCTTCCATTTTCAACGATGGCTCTTTGTCAGATGTCTATACCTTCAATGGTGTGGCGGGACAGCAAATTGCCATCTCGCTGAACTCAACAGATTTTGATGCCTACCTTGACTTGAACTTACCTAGCGGATCTTTTGATATACAAGACGATAATGGCGGCGGGGGAACGAACGCGCGTATTCCGGCGAACAGCGGCTTCTTAACCTTACCGACGACGGGTACTTACCGCATTGCCGCGAACACTTTTCCGGGGCAAACAGGGAATTACTCGCTTACCCTAAGCGGACCGCCGAACAACGGTTTGCAGTTCTATCCGCTGGCTGCGCCGATTCGGTTGCTGGATACGCGATCCGGGCAGGCGGCTTGCACCAATCCCGGAGTGCCGATTACGGGCGGAACGGCGCTGACGCAAGCTGCTCGCGGAACCTGCGGCATTCCGGCGAATGCTCAGGCAGTCACCGGAAACGTGACGGTGGTGACGCCTGGGGCCAACGGCTTTCTGACCATTTATCCCAGCGATGCCGTGACGCAACCCACCGCCGCCAACACGAACTTTGCATCGGGCGATGTGCTGAACAATGTCTTCACCGTGGGGCTGAGTTCGGCGACCGGCTCGCTCAAGATTTTCGCCTCGACAACGGCGAACGTCGTGATGGACATCACGGGCTATTACGCGCCGCCGACGCCAACCGGCTTGTACTTCCATCCGCTGCCGAAACCGATTCGCTTGCTGGAAACTCGCGTCTCGCAACCGGGCTGTTTCACACCGGGAACGCAACTGCTGGCGAACACGGAAACAATCCAGCAGGGCAGAACAACTTGCACCGGCGTGACCATTCCGGCGACGGCAAAAGCGCTGGTCGGCAATGCGACGGCTGTGTTGCCGTCGGCCAACGGATTCCTGACGATGTTTCCGGCGGATGCAGGGACGCGTCCCTTGGCGGCCAGCGGGAATTACCGGTCGGGCATCAATCTCAACTCTCCGTTCACGGTGGGGCTTTCGCCAGCAGGAGAGTTCAAGATTTACACGGTGGCGACCACCGATCTGGTGGTTGACGTGCTGGGGTATTACAGCTCGGAAGCCATCGATATAAATGGGCCGGGATTGTTATTCACGCCGCTAACTCCTGCGCGGTTGCTGGATACCAGAGCCGGTCAGCCCGCCTGTTTTATGCCGGGCGCAGCCTTGACGGGCGGCGTGGAAACTTCGCAAGCGGCCAGCAACACCTGCACGATTGCGTTGACGGCGCGAGCGATTGTCGGCAACGCGACAACAGTGCTGCCTTCGGCCAACGGCTTCCTGACGTTCTGGCCGAGCGATGCCGCGAGCAGACCTCTGGTGGCGACGTCGAACTTCCAATCGGGAAGAAACTTCAACCGGTATTACACGGTGGGGTTGGGAGCCAACGGCAGTTTCAAGATGTACGCTTCGGCCACGACCAATCTGGTGGTGGACGTGTCAGGGTATTTCGCGCCGTAAGCCTTATCAGCAAGACGGTGGCAATGTTGTCCGGAACGCAGAGGGCGCGAAGTTTGCGCCCTCTGTTCTTTTGAAGGCGTATTCGGAAAATTTTTCTTTCGGCAGAGATTGGCTTGGCGAATTGGCCTGTGTGACATACGCTCAGCTCATACCCCACATCAATCCAAAAAATCCAAAACTTCCCTTACGTTTGGCGGGAATCGGGTTTGGATTTCGCCTTACAAGTCGGAGGGGCGTTACGACCTCTTTTTCGGTTGGCCTGTCACTGGCCAACCCTGACCATTGAGCTGGGCTGTTTTACGAGTCGGCTCATCAGAAGAATCACCATCTATTCAGGAGATATATTCTATGCTGAAAAGCCGGAATTTCTTTCGCCTTGTTGTTCCCTGTTTCGTCTTCGCTGGTATTGTGCTGGCGCTGGCAAGTACCCGTTGGCCTTCGCCCGTTCGTGCTGGACAAAACCCCGCGCAGCAGCGCAGGCAGACATCATTGCCACCACAACCGATGTTTTCCGCTCCGTCTTCTCCCGACTCTCCGGCAGCAACCATTACCGTCAATACGGTGGCGGATGGTGCGCCGGCCAATAACGGCCAATGCACCCTGCGCGAAGCGCTACTCAACACCAATGCCAACAATCAATCCGGCTCCACCGATTGCACGGCGGGCAGCGGCGCGGACATTATTAACTTCAGCCTGCCCGGCGGAGCGCAGACGATCAATTTGACGGGCGTGCTGCCCGATATCACCGACAGCCTGACGATCAACGGCACGGGTGCCAATCTGCTGACCGTGCGGCGCGATACGGGCGGGGATTACAGGATCTTTGTCGTCAACGGCGGCATCACAGTCTCCCTGCAAGGACTAACCATCTCCAACGGTCTGGGCACGAATGGCCCTGGAGGAATCCTGAGTTCCGGCACGTTGACCATCAACAACTGCGCAATTGCCAGCAATCAGGGAACAGGTGTGTTCGGCGGAGGCATCTTTAATTTAGCCGGCACAATGAATATCGTTGGCAGCACGATCAGTGGCAATACTTCCGGCGATGGCGCAGGACTGTTCAATCAAAAAGGCGCGGTCACTCTAACCAACACCACAATCAGCGGCAATACCGCCACCTCCTTTGCCGGTGGAATCGAAAATATCGGCAGCGGAGGGATTCCAACTTCCATCACCTTGCTCAACTGCACCGTTACCGGCAATACCGGCCCGACTGAAGGAGGGATTGCGACGGGTGATGCCGACGGACCGACTCCCACGACCACGACATTGAAAAATACCATCGTGGCCAATAATAACGGTCCAAATCTCAGCGTGTTCAATGCCAGCGGGCATGTCATTTCGCAGGGGAATAACCTGGCCAGCGACAACGGCGCAGGCTTGCTGACCGGCCCCGGTGACCTGATCAACACCAACCCGCAGCTTTCGGCGTTGGGCAACAACGGCGGTCCGACGCAAACGCATGTGCTGTTAGCGACCAGTCCCGCTATCAATGCAGGCAACAACACAGGCGCTCCGAGTTCCGATCAGCGTGGTGTGGGACGTCCACAAGCCGGCACGGTAGACATCGGCGCGGTCGAAGCCGGATTGCAGTTTTATCCGCTGGCTTCCCCAGTGCGTTTGCTGGATACGCGCAACGGGACAAGCGCCAATGCCTGTTCTCAGCCCAATGCGGCAATCACGGGCGGTTCGACACGCACACAATCGGCACGGAATTTCTGCGCCATTCCTTCCAATGCAGTGGCCATCACCGGAAACGTCACCACTCCGCTCCCGACTGGCAGCGGGTTTCTGACCTTCTTTCCCAGTGACGCCACCCAACCCACGGTTGCCAATACCAACTTCACGCTGAACAGCGTGATCAACAACGTTTACACGGTGGGATTGGGATCAGGCGATGGCGCGTTCAAAATTTACGCTGCCACGACGACGAATGTTGTTGTGGACGTGACCGGCTATTACGCGCCGCCCAGCGCGAATGGCTTATATTTTCATACCTTGCCTACGCCAGTGCGCTTGCTGGATACACGCGCCGGAGCAACCGTGGGGTGTTTCAAGCCGGGAATGCCCATTGCCGCCAACGGCACGCTCGTTCAATCGGGAGCCAATACGTGCGGCATTCCATCCACTGCCAAGGCGTTGGTGGGAAATGCCACGAGCGTGTTGCCTCCAGGGGCGGGATTTCTTACTCTGTATCCGAACGGCGCAACGCAACCCTTTGTCGCCACCTCGAATTACCGTGGAAGCGATGTGATCAACGGCCCCTTTACCGTGGCACTGGGAACGGGCAATCAGTTCAATATCTTTTCTTCAAACACGGCGGATGTAGTGGTGGATATCCTGGGCTATTTCAGCCTGGACGCCACGGATACCAACGGAGCGGGATTGTTGCTCAGTCAGATTGCCCATCCGGTACGGTTGCTGGAAACACGCTCCAGTCCGCCAACGCTGGTTGGTTGCATCAAACCGTTATTCCGACTGCAAAGCGGGAACCTCTATAATTTGAAAGCGACTGACACTTGCGAAGGACTTGGTTTTGGAGCGGCGCAGGCTCTTGTCGGCAATGCGACAGTGGTCGGACCGGACAACAATGGATTTATGACGTTCTGGCCCTATAACCAGCCGCAGCCGTTTACTGCAACCTCAAACTTTAGGGCAGGGGGAGCTTACAACCGCCACTACTTCGTCGGGCTGGACTCGGCAGAAGGAAAGCTTATGATTTTCTTCAATATGGGAGGAACGCAGTTCTTAACCGATCTGGTGATTGACGTGTCGGGGTATTTCGCGCCGTAACCTTTTGTCGAAAGTTGACGACAACACACTGAAACAAATAAGGGCGCACGGGTGCGTCCTTATTTGTTAGAAAGCCACCGACAGAGATTTTCTTCTGACTGATCTTCAGCGTTGAGCTTGGCTCCGTGGTTCTGGTATAGTCTTTCTGCCGATGACGTGAATCGAGCATCCCCGAGTTTGTCGGCCACTCAAATCAAGAACGTAAAGTTAGACTTCCATCGTTGCCCAAAACGAAGTAGAGGGCTACCTCACCATTTATCAAGGTAGGGCAAAGTGAAATACGCGAAAGTAAAACAGGGACAGGTGCCGCCCGTTTGCTTGGCGCTGATGGTTTTGGTTTTCTGGTTGTTGCCATGCTCAACGCAGGCAGCTGCCGGAGAATATGCCGTGCAGATTGCCGCCGTGCGTTCCCAGGCTTGTGCTGAGGAATTGCGCGGAGGTTTGTACGTGCGAGGTTTGGACGCTTATTGGGTCAGGATTGTGTTGCCGCAACACGGAGTGTTTTATCGGGTGCGGCTGGGCAAATTCCCTTCCATTGAAACGGCGTATTCGTATGCAGAAAGTTTGCTGGATACCGGCTTGCTGGAATCTTATGCAATCACGACATACGAAAAACCGAATAGCGTTTCGCTTCGCGATACCACTCAGGCCTCGCTGGAAGTGCAGGAATACATTCAACAACCTCCGACGCCCCGCGACACCAAAGATTTATTAGCCGCCATCGGTTCTCGCCAATGGTGGTTGCCAACCAACCGCAGTTTGTTTTCCACCGGGCCGCAATTGCCGCCCGTCAATTTGGGGATGACGCCGCGAGAAGTTCTGGTTTATGCGCTCAGCCGCAAAGAATGGCGATTGAGCTATGACAAGAGCGTCTTGTTTGTGCGCGCTCCGGTGATGGCGTCCAGCACAGACGTTGCAATCAGTGCGTCTGCCAGCTTGCCTGCTCCAAGATTTGAAGCCGCTCCGGTTTCGATTGTTACGCCGCCAGTGACCAAAACTCCGGCTGTGAACACCAATCAGCCTGTGACGGTTCCAGGCCCTCCGCCTGAAGTTGTCGGCGCCGCGCCTGCATCTGTGCCCAAAGCCGCGGAACGAAGTTTCGCTCCGGCAAACAAGCCGTTGACGCCGCCGCCTCCCGCGATGGCTGCGAATTCCAATCCAATGCCGAAAGCGGCGACCGCTGTCACACCATCAGTTCCGAACAACACTCTTCCCGCTCCAAATAACGGGTTAAACTCCGGGCGAAGCTCTTCGTCGGATGTTGGGCGCGGAAGCAAACCAACTACGTCCAAAGGACTTGGCTACGGCAGAATCGCTCCGCCGCGACTTCAGGCGTCGGCGGAATTGCGCAACGGCCAGTTGGTCATGAGAATCCGAAATCTGGATGAAGATCGCCCGTTCACGGGAACGGCGCGCATGACCATCAGCGATGACCGCAAGAGCCGCGATTTGGATCCGGTGAAATTCAACGTCAACCCCGAAGGCGAATATGTCGCGCCCATCAATGGAAACGTCATTCCCGGCGAAGACTGGATGTTAATGGTTTACGACGACACTGGCGCGCTTCGGTTGATCCGCGGCCAGACCATCGGGCAAAGAGGATCACAACAAGCGCAAAATAATTCTTCATCCGGCCAATCCGAGCTTAGTTCGCCGCAATACGTCACGCCGGTTTACGACGTCACTTCGCCTTCGCAAGCTCCTCCGGTTGGGACTGT
This sequence comes from Blastocatellia bacterium, assembly GCA_035429885.1. GTDB lineage: Bacteria > Acidobacteriota > Blastocatellia > RBC074 > RBC074 > RBC074. Next base: position 8,807 of record DAOMFR010000155.1, on the reverse strand, counting down.
GCCGATGGCTCAGAATCCCAATTCGAGCAACCAGACGATGGCAGCTGGAACCGGTGCAAACGGGCAAAATTCGAATCCGGAAGAAACGCCTGATCCCAATGCGCCAACGCAATTGACCGTGACGCCGAAGCTGATTGCTGTCACAACCGAAAATGTGACGATGGAATTTGAAATCGCTTCGCCGCAACCATTGCAGTACATTTCGGTGACGCTGGTTGCCGGAGAGCATCGCGACACGCGGCAAGCGTTGATGTCTACCACGCGTGGCCGCGTGCCGTTCCTGGTTCCTGCCACCCAGGCACAAGGAACCTTCCTATTCGAGATCAAAGACGAATCCGGAAGAACGCTCACCGGTGGGGCAGGCGATTTTCGCCAAATGACTGGCCGGTAAAACTCTGGCCTTCACAAAACCAAACGAGCCTTCCCGTACCTGTTCGAGAAGGCTCGTTTTGCTGTTACAGTCCCAATTCACAGCAAAGATATCCAGTTGAGAGGAGAAACATCCCTTGTCACGATTTGAACCTCGGCGCGAATTAGGGCGCACAGGATTTACCGTCACCCGGTTGGGCATAGGCGATCTGGCTGACCGTAACTTGCCAATGGAAACTCTGGTTGCCACGGCGCAGCGCGCAATTGATGCTGGGCTGAATTTGATTGATACCGCGCCCGGTTACGAAGACGGCTATTCCGAAGAAATCGTCGGCCAAGCCGTCAAAGGAGTGCGCGACCGCATGTTCGTCATTGACAAAATTGACGATCTGGACGCGCCGGTCGAACCGCAAATAGATGCTTCGCTTCAGCGATTGCAGCTTGAGCACACGGACGCTTTTGTCTTTCACAGTCTGTCTTCGATGGAAACGTTCCGGCGATTGTCGGAATCGGGCGGTGGCTTCGATCAACTGGCGCAGTGCATTCAAGCGGGCAAGACGCGCTTTCGCGGCATCTCGTCGCATCATCCCGATGTGCTGATTGCGGCAATTGAAGCCGGCGTGTGTGACATCGTGATGTTTCCAGTCGGGCCGTTTGTGGATGTGCGTTACATCGAAACGGTGTTGCCCCTGGCAAAAGCGCGCGGCATCGGAACGGTTTGTTTCAAAACCTTCGGCGCGGGCAAGCTGCTGGGCGACACGACCGGTTATAACCAGCCCTTGCAACTCCGCCCTCGTGGCAAGCTGTCTTCTGGCGGAACGGACGAGACGACTGCCATGCTGCCGCGCCTCAGCGTACGCGAATGTTTGCACTACACCATGACGCTTGATCCGGACGTTGCTCTTCTGGGATTGAGTTTTCCGAACGAGCAGGATGCCGCTTTTGCCGCCGCCGAAGAGTTTGAGCCGCTTTCCGCTTCAGCGATCGCAACAATTCAGCGACGAGCCGTTGAAGCGCGCGCCGAAAAAGGACCGTGCTGGTGGAATCCCGATCCAACGGAATAACCCAATCGATTGGCAGTTTTCATCCTTGAACCGGGAACTGCGTTACAGGCTTTTTTCCAGCATTTCGAATTGCAGGTTGGGAACCCGTGGAATGCCAGCGGCTGGATCGTCCGGGAAGGGAAGCACTTCGCCGGTTCGCTGATATCCTCGCCGCTGATAAAACGCAATGAGTTCCGGCCGGAGCGTAATCACCGACATGATGATTTTTGAAGCGCCCCATTCGTTTTGCGCAATCCGTTCTGCCACGTTGAGAAACTGTTTGCCGATGCCATTGCCTTGCAGATCAGGCCGAACAACAAACATTCCCAAATAAGCCGCCGCCTCTTTTTTCTGGAGCAGGACGGAGCCTATGACTTCATCGTTATGCAGACAAAGCAGGATCATGGAGCTTGCATCCTGAATCAGGCTCTCAACTTCCGTTGAGTCAGTCCGCTGGCCATCCAATAGATCGGCTTCGGAAGTCCAGCCCGCTTTGCTGGAATCTCCGCGATAAGCGGAATTCACCAACCGCGCAATAAAGTCTGCTTCTTCAACAATGGCTTTGCGAAAAGAGATTTGGGGTGTCGTGGATTCTGAGTTCATACGTTGTGTGGTATCCGATCCGCTTCGTTTTGTTGCAGCCAGTAACGGCGAGTTAAAAACCATCGTTGGTCGTGCGCGGCCTCGCGAGTGATGCGATCAACCCAGTTGGGCAAAATCGCCTGGTGTTCATCCCAGGCCGTCTGACACTCCGCAGCAGTTGGCAATGATTCGTTGCCGAGCGACAGGCATCTGGCTTCCAGTTGGCGCCGTTCGACTTCAGTCATCGCTCTTCGCCGAGCGTAATCGCCCAGCGTCAGGCGATGCAATCGTTCGTGTTGCCACCACAAACTTTCGGCATCGTAACTTTCACCGGCAGGCGCGCCGGTTGAAATTCTCTCGCCGCCGAAAACCATCGGCTTGAACACGCTCAAACACGGCGACGAAGTTCCGGTCAGCCAGTGCAGCGAACCATTGGAACTCAAGCGGCTGACCATCGAACCCGTCGTCTGTCCGCTCTGCCGCGTTCTCATCCACGAAGCGTGGCCGCAAGGCATCTGTAATCTCAACCCTTGATCAGGTTTTTGACCGGCGTGATCGCGCAACGCGGCAAACAAATCGGCTCGGCCAATTTTTCCATCCGACTGCCTCAAGCGGCGATACGTGCAGCTTCGGCGAACATTGCCTGCGCTGGTGAAGGCGTAAAACGGATCGCCGAAAGCTTTGGCAAAATCGAAATCGTCAGCGCGTTTACACCAGCCTTGTTGCCGCGCAAATTCAAAAGCTCCGTCGGAAATCAGATCGAAATCTTTGCCGATGGTCAGCACGTTGCTGATGGTTCGCACTCCGCGAACCCGTTCGGCTGCCCAATGGCGGTCGGCGGTTTCCAACACCCAGGCTTCGGTCGGATCGGCGATGATGAATGAGTTGTGATAGCGAAACCCTTTGTGGCGATACCCGCACAAACCTCCTTGCCCGATTTCGGCAATCAGCCGGGTTATCAAATCCAGAGCTTCGCGCGCTGTGGCGGAACGCTCCAACGCCAGCCGCAGCAAATCCATTCCGGTCAAGCCTGTTTTCGGCACCGGCAATTTGGTGAACACGGCTTCGTTGCCGATGGCGACGCCACGCGAATTCGCGCCCATCTCGGCTCCCCACATCCAGAACGGACGACTGAGCACGACTTCGTAAGTTTCATTGGCTTGTGGCAATTCGACGTAAGTGCATTGCAGCTTGGTTGGAGTCTTGAATTTTTGGGCAGGCAAATCCTCAACGATTTGGGCTTCGCCGGGTTCGCGGTCGCTGTTTTTGCCGAACCAGACGACAGAATCTTTCGTCGAAGGCGGAACGGCTACGATGGTGTCACACATTTTTAAGTCTCAGTTTGATTGAGTTTATAAAAGCCCGCGAATGATAATGGACTCAGGTACAGTTATGAAAACCAAAGAGTTTCTGACCGCTGAATGGCGCAATCTGGCGATGATCAACTACGAAATTGACCCGGCGATTTTGTTGCCGCTGGTTCCGCGCGGAACCGAACTGGATTCGTGGCAAGGCAAAACCTTCGTCAGCGAAGTCGGCTTTATGTTTTTGAACACGCGTGTTGCAGGCCTGGCAATTCCGTTTCATCGCAACTTTGAAGAGATCAATTTGCGATTTTACGTTCGCAGCAAAGCAGAAGACGGTTGGCGGCGCGGCGTAGTCTTCGTCAAGGAAATCGTGCCGCGTATGGCAATCGCCACCGTCGCGCGAGTCGTTTACAACGAAAACTATGTTGCCCGGCGAATGTGGCATGGCACGGATTTAAGCGAAGCTTCGTTTACCAAAACCGGAGTAGTCGAATACGGCTGGATGGAAAAAAGCGGCAGAAACTTTCTGCGAGTTCGTGCAATCGGCAAAGCCGAACCGCTGGTTGCCGGTTCCGAAGAAGAATTCATCACCGAGCATTATTGGGGCTACGCGGCTCAGCGAGACGGCGGAACTGTTGAATATCAAGTCGAACATCCTTCGTGGAATGTCTGGCAGGTCAGCGAAGCCGAGTTCAGTTGCGATGTTGAACTGGTTTACGGCGTGCAGTTCGCCGAAGCGTTACGCGGCAAACCAAGCTCGGCGTTTGTGGCTGACGGTTCGCCGATCATCGTCAGAAAAGGAGTCAGACTGTGATTCAAGCCGGAAAAGATCATCTGTTGTTTGATGGCGATTGCGGCATCTGCACCTGGTGTTCTGAACTTGCCAAACGAATGAACGGCCAATTCGTAGTCCAGCCTTACCTGATGTTTGACGAAGCCGAGTTGCAGAGATTCGGAATCAACTACGAAGACTGCACGAAAGAATTGAAAGTGATTACTCTGCAAGGCAGAGCTTATGGCGGAGCCTTCGGTGTGAATTATTTCTTGTGGCAGAAAGTGCTGTTTCGACCGCTGGTGATTTTGATTTATGTGCTGCCGATTCTGCTGCTGTTTGAAGTCATCGGTTACAAGCTGGTGGCTGTTAATCGGCATCGCATCTCAGCGTGGTTTGGATTGAAAGCTTGTGCCTTGAAACGGTGATCGCTTTTCAGAAAGACTGCTGAAACTTACAGAACAAACGGAAATAACGGAATGAACGGAAAAAATAGACAGCCAGCTTCCGTCTTTTCCGTTATTTCCGTTTGTTCCATTATCTCGAAACCATTCACCTGGAGATAAACTCTGTGAAACCGAAATTACTCCCCCGGACGCTCAACCTGTTTTTGTTTGTCGTGTTGTTGGTTTGCTCGTTGAGTTTGAAACCCGCGTCGGCAAACGTTAGCCAAGCGCCAAAGACCAACGTTGTTTATATCGTGCTGGACGACGTAGGATTCGCTGACCTCGGTTGTTATGGCTCTGAAATCAAAACGCCGAACATTGACCGGTTGGCGGCGGGCGGATTGCGTTACAACAACTTTCACACAACGGCGCTGTGTTCGCCTTCGCGGGCGGCATTGCTGACTGGACGGAACCATCACACCGTAGGCGTCCGCGCCATCACGAACATGGTCACTGGCGAAGAAAACGCCAAAGGCAAAGTGACGAAAAAAGCCGCGATGTTATCGGAAGTCTTGCGTGACAACGGTTACAACACTTTTGCGCTTGGCAAATGGCATCTGGCTCCGACTTACGAAACGACTGCGGCTGGGCCTTACGATAACTGGCCGCTGGGCAGAGGCTTTGACCGGTTTTACGGATTTATGGACGCCGAAACCGATCAGTACCATCCGGCGTTGACTTACGACAATCATCGAATCGAACCGACGCACCGCGCGGGTTACCACCTCAGCGAAGACCTGGTGGACAAATCCGTTGAGTTCATCAGCAATCAGCAGATGGCCTTGCCGGGCAAGCCGTTCTTTTTGTATCTGGCGTTTGGCGCAGCCCACGCGCCGCATCAGGCTCCGAAAGAGTTTATTGACCGCTACAAAGGCGTGTTCGACAAAGGCTGGGACGCGATTCGCGCCGACCGACTGGAGCGCATGAAAAAGCTGGGGATCGTTCCGGCGAGCACCGATCTGGCTCCGCGCAACGAAGGCGTCAAGCCCTGGGAAACTTTATCGGCGGATGAAAAGCGACTGTTCATTCGTTTGCAGGAAGCTTACGCAGGATTCATTGAACACACCGACGCGCAGATCGGACGGCTGACAAGGTATCTGGAAGAAACTGGCAAGCTGGAAAACACGTTGCTGGTGTTGGTTTCTGACAATGGTTCTAGCCAGGAAGGCGGCGCGACCGGCACGGTCAACGCCACGGCGTATTACAACGGCATCCCCGAAAATCTGGCCGATAACGTAGCGCGCATTGAACAGATCGGAACCGAGCGAGGATTCAGCAACATTCCCTGGGGCTGGTCGCAAACGTCAAACACGCCGTTTCAACGCTACAAACAGAACACGCATTTCGGCGGCATACGTGACCCGTTCATCGTTCACTGGCCAGCCGGAATCAAAGACAAAGGCGCAATTCGCACGCAGTTTCATCACATCACGGATGTCACGCCGACCGTGCTGGAAGCTCTGAACCTGAAAGCTCCAGCGGTTTATCGCGGGGTTGAACAGTTGCCAATTGCTGGTGTCAGCATGGCTTACACCTTTGCCGACGCTAAAGCTCTGACGCAGAAGAAGACTCAATACTTTGAAATGATCGGCCACCGAGCCATCTGGCACGAAGGATGGACTGCGGCAGTCGCCCACAGTCGCGGCGCTCCGTTCGATCAGGACAAGTGGGAATTGTTCAACACGATGGAAGATTTCGCCGCCGTTCATAACGTCGCCGACAAATTCCCCGACAAACTGAAAGAGTTGCAGGCCATTTGGCAGCGCGAAGCCGAAAAGTACGGCGTGTTGCCGCTGGATGACCGGACAATTCAGGTTTGGTTTCCGCACATTGCCGAATCTCCACAAAGCCGCGACAGCTTCACGTTTTATCCCGGAATGGATCACTGGAATCCGGGAGCCGCGCCTGATACGCGCGGTAAATCTCACACAATCACGGCTTACGTTGAACGCGCAGACAACAACGCCGAAGGAGTGCTGGCCGCGTTTGGCAGTTACCGCAGCGGTTACACCTTGTATGTAAAAAACAATCGGCTGGTTTACGAATACAACTTCATCGGTAAATTCACGAAGATCGAATCTGTGGAAGAAATACCGACAGGAGTTGCGACTCTACGCTTTGAATTTCAAAAAGAAGGCGGAACTGGCGTGTTGTTCATCAACGACCGCAAAGTCGGCGAAGCAGTGATTCCGCGCACGTTTCCGTTTCTGATTTCGTGGGAAGGTTTCGACATTGGGCGCGATTCGCTTTCATCGGTTAGCAACAGTTACGCTGATAAAGGCGAATTTCCATTCAGCGGCACGCTCAAAAAAGTCGTGCTTGAGATCAAAAAGTGAATTTGTGGAAATCGCAGTGAACCAATTGAAGTTTGTTGTCGTATGCGGTGACAGTTCATCCAATTCATTTGAACACATCGTTTTAGATCAGGAGACCTTATGAACATCTGTCAGTCCTGCGGTGCTGAGCGCAGCGATTTAGACCGTTTTTGCCGCTCGTGCGGAGTTTCGGTTGCCACTTCCGTTGCTGACTTAGACGATACTCGCCGCTTTAATCCGGCCGCCGCGGCATCAGCTCAGAGCGCGCCAAATGGGTTTACTTCACAATTTTATGTGCCGCCGGTTTCTTCTTATCCGGTTACACAGCCAGAAAGTTCGGCCTACAAAACCTCTTCATTGAGGAAAAAGCTTCTTAAACAAAAAGCCTTTTGGCTGTTTACACTGGTGCTGATTTCCATGTTTACGATGATCGGAGTCGGCATTGGAATGAAAGTGAATAACTCTCGTCGCATAGCAGTTGAGAACAGAGTTCGCAAAATCTCGACCGATGATATTCCGAACGCATTAGGGTTTAAGCCGGGACTTGTTTCCGATGCTGGGTACCCGCAGGAAATCAAAGGCATTTATGTCGAAAACCTGATCACCGATGATGGGCCGGCAGCGTTGGCAACGATTCAAGCAGGCGATGTATTGACAACTTTGGGAGGAAAACCTGTGCGAAACATAAACGAGATGCGAACTGCACTGGATTCACTTTCTGTTGGGCAAACTGTGCAAGCTGATGTTTATCGTGAAGGGGCGATACTCAATCTGCAGGTCAAGATCGCGGATCGCAACTTTGCGCCACTTCAACCAAAACTGGAAACACGCGAACAGGGATGGCTGGGTGTTGACCACTCCACTCGTCGTTGTGGAATTCCCGGCGCGCAAAAATGTGGCGTGGAGCTTGAAAACCTGGACGAAAATAGTCCCGCTGATCTTGGCGGATTGCGTGAAGGCGATGTGGTCACGGAGGTAAATGGTTTCAAAGTGCGGACTCCCGAAGAATTCAATCGTCGTATTCGGCTGACGAAACCAAGAAGCAAAGTGGCAGTAACGTTCTACCACGGCAATACCGAACAGAAAACAGAGTTGATCTTAGGTTATCGAAGGTAATTGCAATCCTTGTTGAGTAACAAAATGGTTTATTTTGAGTACCAAACGAAAATAATTGCTTTTGCAATAACATTTTCGTTGACCGGAAATATTTCTCTGTTAGAATGCCCGCGCACTTAATTCCCAATAATCAATTTAGCAGTTTGACCGAACATTACAGTTTTTGATTCCAAGAAATTTGGACAAAGCTTATGAATAACTTCTATCACCGTAACCTGAATTCAATCCCAACTGCGCCGCTGGCGCGCCGCTACGAAGCGACTTGCCCAGCAGTGGCCAATTGGGGATTGGTAGGCATTGGTGACGCTTTGTTCATTCTCAACCGAGTTGATAATCATAAAGGTTCAAGGCTTGGATACCGGAAGAAGCTACAAGAAATAAGATAAGCAGCTTCGCCAAGCGGGTTCTAAAAGAAAACCCCGACCGGTATCCAAGATGGAAACCGGCCGGGGTTTTCGCTTTTTCAAAACTCAAAACAAGTTTCGTCCGATAGCCATTCAGGGGGAATTGACTGTAGGGAAACTCATACATGTGATGAGTTTCTCGACAGTTAATTGAGACGATTGAAGCCAAAGAAATCGAGGCACGTGTCGTAACTATTCTTGGTTACAGCGTAGTAGTTGGTGAAGAGTCCAACCATCGTCAAGGTGCTGGTATGAATACCGTGTGTGCGGCAAATGCAAGCTGTTGCCCACACGGTCAAGCAAATATAACTGACAAATAAAATAATAGGAGAAGAGTTAATACATGCACGACATCAAGAATGTGAATGCTCAGGTTGTTAAAGCCTGAGTATTTATGTTCTCTGTAATTCTTGAGCAATTCCATTTCGGTTACCCCATTTTCCCAAAAAGGAG
>DAOMFR010000154.1:0-15686 GCA_035429885.1 Blastocatellia bacterium | reverse complement strand
GTATCCCCACAGAAACGCCAACTGCCGCAGATAATCCAGTAACGCAAATAACGCCGCTTTTTTTGCTCCGTGATTGCGAACGTAAGCTTGAAATTGCCCAACCAGTGAGCGCAGAGCAATCATCTGCCTGAGCAACGCTCGCAATGGATTCTGGATTTGATAATCCGGCCAAAGCTGGCCAAGCGTGAATCGGCCTTCGCCGTAATTCCTGAAAGTTCGCCAAAAGCTCTTGATCGTTTGTCGGTGGTGATGAAGAACGATGGCTTCGGGAGCGAAGCGAAATTGAAATCCAAGCTGTCTGATTTGGCGACATAACGCAGGCTCTTCGCCGCCGGGCTTGCGAAATCGTTCGTCGAACAAACCGGAATTCAGCAAAGCTTCGCGGCGAAAACAAGCGTTGGCGGTGATCAAGTATTCGATTTCGCCGTTCTGGTTTTCCGCCGGTTCCATCAGCCGCAACAGGTCAACGTATTCGCCAATCAAACTGTCGTCTACGCTTTTGACCGTTCCGCCAACTCCGGCGATTTCGGCGGATTCAAAGCCGTCAACCAGTCGCCGCAGCCAATCGTTGTCAGGCAAACAGTCGCTATCGGTGAACGCGATAAAGCTGCTGCTGGCCATTGTTACTCCCAGGTTCCGCGCTGAAGCGGGGCCGCCATTTTGTTTGAACCGGTAGCTGATCCGTTTTTCAAATTGCTTAAGCACTTCGGCGGTGTAATCGGTCGAACCGTCATCAACGATGATGATTTCAGTCGGCGTCAGTGTCTGGTTGAGCAGACATTCAACTGTTTGCGCAATAGTCGCCGCGCCGTTGTACACCGGAACGACGACAGAAACATGCGCGTTATCAATCAACTGAATCAATCCCGCAGCCCTCCGAGCGTCAGGTTGCGAAACATCGAGACTTCCAACCGCCAGCGGTCAAGCGACCAAATCGGAGGCCAATACTTGCGTGCGTGCTTCGCCAGGTCTCGATAATAAGCCGCGTAATCGTCGCCGGTTTTCGCCGCTTCGTGGTAATTGCAGCAAGCCAATACTTGATCCACGTTGACGAAATCGTAATGCCGGGCGATGCGCGTCCAGTAATCAAAATCCATAATCAGATGCAGCGATTCGTCCAGCCAACCCGCTTTTTCAAAAGCTTCTCGCCGCCAGAAAATCGCCGGCTGATGCATTTCGTATCCATTCCAGAATTGCAATAAGCGAAGCTGATTTTGGTAACGCCCTCTCAGAAACACCGGCTGCGAACCATCGTCGTTAATTCGCAAACAATGCCCAGTCAGCGCGAAGTTCCCGCTACCGTCGGCCAGCATTTGCCCAACCGTTCTCAACGTGTGCGGCAAAAAGTAATCGTCGCTGTTCAACCAGCACAGCACATCCCCCGTAGCCTTTGCCAATCCGCGATTGATGGCTTGGCTCTGCCCGCCATCCGGTTCACTGACCCAAAAGTTGAGCCAGCGTTCGTAACGGCGAATGATGTCCACACTGCCGTCCGTGCTGCCGCCATCCATAATGATGTATTCCAGCTTGGGATAATTCTGCAGCAAGACCGACCGAATCGTCTGCTCCAGAAACGCCGCTTGATTGAACGAAGGCGTGATGACGCTGATCGTCGGCAATGAAGAATCGTCGGCAACTTGGCTTGATTGAATAGCTTCTGTCCACGGCCAGCCCACACACCCGGCGGGCGAAGTCGGTAATCCGTTGAGCGAAGGGCAATGCATTGGTCAATGCTAGTCGGTGGACAAGGCATCCGGCAATGCTCTATGGCTGAAACGCGTTCGCCAAAGGCGATTTACCACTATCCACTTTTTAATTTGAACGGCCAACGATCAAGATGCGATCAGGCGGAGTTTGCAGATTCCACACAACGCCACACCACGAAAGCATCTTCAAACAGTAATGCGCCACATCAAGTTCCCACCAATAAAAGCCCTGCCGTTCAGAGGCCGGATAATAATGATGGTTGTTGTGAAAGCCTTCGCCGAGCGTGAACAGAGCGACCAGATAGTTGTTGCGGCTTTGGTCTTTAACCGCAAAACGGCGACGACCAAACCTATGCGCTACGGAATTGACGCTGAAAGTCGCGTGGTACAGCAGCACGGTGCTCAGCACATAACCGTAGATGAACATCTGCAACGCTGAAGTCTGCCATTCTGGCGCGTAGCGAGCCAACAGCCATCCCGCCAGGGCCAAGCCTCCGGCTAAGGTTACTTCCGGCACATAATAAAAACGATCCAGCCATCGCAGTTCTGGGTAACGGCTCAGATCTTTGACCATACTGAGGTCTACGGTATCGTTTCGATGGCACAGTATCCAGCCAATGTGCGACTGGAAAAAACTGTAACTTACAGGTGAATGAACGTCGCGTTCGGTGTCGGTAAAACTATGATGATTGCGATGATGCGCCACCCACCACAACGGCCCGCGCTGTCCGGCGGCAGTGCCGGTCCAGGCGAGCAGAAATTGGAAAGCGCGGCTTGTCTTATAAGTGCGATGCGAAAGGTAGCGATGAAATCCAGCCGTGATGCCGAACATCCTGACCAGATAACAAACTGTGCCAACGATCAGCGCCAGCCAGCTAAATTTCAGCCACAGAACCAACAGACAAGCCAGATGCATCAGGGCAAAAGTAATCGCTGCCACAGATAAGAAATCAACGTCTTCTTTTTGTTTCAACCTGGTCTCGTGGGTTGTTTTGATAAGCATAAATGTTTGATGAAAGCAGAAATTTTGAATTTGGGATGAGTCTAACGCCGTTTGAAGAAGTCACACCGTTCGGTGAGGCAATAATTTCGTCGCGGAGATGATTCGGATTACAGGCCTTATGCCAGGTCATCAGCATATCGTTGATTCCGGCGTTTTGCACATTGGTCGCTCGAATGGAGCGTCCAATTCCTGCAATCAAACAGCGCCCCAAGCCGCTGCGATTACATAAACAAAGGTTGGCTGGCTGGAATTTGACAATGGCTTTTGTGCTGCAATGGCGACAATGATGAAAGAGAGAGCTCAAGGTTGACGACAGGCGATTTACAGGCCGTCGTCAGGTTGTTCGGTCGAAACAATTTCGTCTTCGCCTGCAAGCGCGGCGTGCAACGTGTGCCAAGAAAGGCTGGCGCATTTGACACGAGCGGGAAATTCGCGAACGCCGGACAGAATCGTTAACCGGCCCAGATGATGTTCGGTGGTTTCCGGGTCAAGTTCGCCCTTTACCATGCGGTGAAATTCGTCGAACATTGTTTCGACTTCTTCTTTGGACTTGCCTTTGATGGCGGCGGTCATCATTGAAGCGGAGGCTTTGGAAATCGCGCACCCCTGGCCCTGGAAAGCGACATCTTTGATCGTCTCGCCGTCCATTTCCAAATACAGCGTCAGTTGGTCGCCGCACAGCGGATTGTAGCCTTCCTGGTGGCGGTTGGCGGTTTCCAGCACGCGAAAGTTCCGAGGCTTCTTATTATGGTCAAGGATGACTTGTTGATAGAGTTCGCTTAAATCTGCCATAGGTTTTAGGTGGCAGGTAGTAGGTGGCAGACAGGTCGGTCAAGGTTGAAACCTAGAACCTGTCGCCTACAACCTAAGAAAATACCTCAATCGTTTTTTGAATTCCCTCGGCCAGCACGTCAATTTCTGCTTTGGTGTTGTAAAACGCAAAGGAAGCTCGTGCCGTGGCTGGGACGCCAAATCGTTTCATCACCGGTTGAGCACAATGATGACCGGCGCGGACGGCGATCCCTTCTTGATCCAGAATCGTGCCGATGTCGTGCGGGTGAATGCCGTCAATCGTAAACGACAAGACGCTGGCCTTTTCCTTCGCGGTGCCGATGATCGTCACGCCGGGTATTGCTCCAATGGTTTCGGTGGCGTAATCCAGCAGTTCGTGTTCATAGGCCGCAATCTTCTCCAGTCCAATGCTGTTCAAATATTCAATCGCCACGCCCAAGCCGATGGCATCGGCGATGTTCGGCGTGCCGGCTTCGAATTTGTACGGCAGCGCGTTGTAAGTCGTCTTTTCAAAACTGACAGAAGCGATCATGTCTCCGCCTCCGAAAACAGGCGGCATGGATTCCAGCCAATGACTTTTGCCATACAACACTCCAATGCCAGTCGGTCCGCACAATTTGTGGCCGGAAAATGCGTAAAAGTCGCAATCCAGTTCACGCACGTCCACTTTCAAATGCGGAGCGGCTTGCGCTCCGTCAATCAGAACGGGAATGTCCATGCCGTGCGCCAGTTCGATGATTTGCTTGACGGGATTGATCGTGCCCAGCGCGTTGGAAATGTGATTGACCGCGACAATCTTCACCTTCGGATTCAGCATCACGGCAAATTCATCCAGCAGCAATTCGCCCGCGTCGTTGATGGGAATGACGCGAAGCTTTGCCCCGGTTTGTTCGCACAACATTTGCCAGGGAACGATGTTCGAGTGGTGCTCCATCGCAGAGATGATGATTTCGTCTCCGGCGTGAACGAACTTGCGGCCATAACTTAGGGCGACCAAATTAATGCTGGCGGTGGTGCCGCTGGTGTAAATGATTTCGTGCGCGTCGGCGGCGTTGATGAAGTGCTGGATTTTGACTCGCGCGTCTTCGTATTCGCGCGTCGCTAATTGGCTCAGAAAATGAACTCCGCGATGCACATTGGAATTCTGCTGTGCGTAATATCGCGTCAGGGAGTCAATGACGACCTGTGGTTTTTGCGAAGTCGCAGCGCTATCCAGATAGATCAGCGGACGTCCGTGAATTTGTTCCGTCAGAATTGGAAAATCACGGCGCACCCGTTCGACATCAAAACTATTTTCCTTTGATTGAATCGCTCCACGCTCCATCGCGGCTTTCATCTAAACAACCTCCAAACTTTGATGCAGCTTGTCCAGCACTTTTTTATCCAAATGCTCTCGCACTGATTTCAATTTGATTTTGCGGATGACATCTTCTGCAAAACCAAACGTCAGCAGCGCCTGCGCGCGTTCCTGCGGAATGCCCCGCGAAGCCAGATAAAACAGCTCGTCACCTTCCAACTGGCCAACCGTCGCTCCGTGCGAACATTTCACATCGTCAGCAAAAATCTCCAGTTCAGGCTTCGTGTCCACGTGAGCTTCGGGTGATAGCAACAGGTTTTTGTTCAACTGCCGAGCATCGGTCAGCAACGCGCCTTCGCGAACGAAGACTTTGCCGTTGAACACCGCGCGGCCTCGTCCATCCAAAATGCCTTTGTAAAGCTGATGGCTGGCCGAGTGCGGTTTCTGGTGATCAATTACTGTGTGACTGTCAGTATGTTGATTGCCCGTGACTATGTACAAACCGTCGATTGTCGTTTCGATGTGTTCGTCGGTGATAGCGACGTTCAGATTGTGGCGGGCAATCTCACCGCCCAGCGAAACCGCGTACGAAGTGTAGTTGCTGCCGCGTTCCTGATGAACTTCGGTCGTGCCAACGTGGAAAGCGCGTTCGCTTTCTTCCTGCAACCGATAATGATTCAGCACTGCGCCCTGCCCCGCGACAACTTCGGTGACTGCGTTGTTGAAATAGATTCCCTCGCCTTGCGTGACGTAGCTTTCAATCAGCGTTGCTACTGAACCGTCTTCCGCAACGACCAGCACTCGAGGATGCGAAACCGTCGCTTCCGTGGAAGTCGAGATAAAGAGCAAGTGAATCGGCGTTTCGACGGTTTTGCCTTTCGCGATGTGAACGAAAGCTCCGTCGCAAACGTTTGCCGTATTCAGCGCCGTGAAGGTGTGATCGCGATAATCGGCGTAAACGCCCAGATGGTCGCTGACGTTTTTGCTCAACTCTGCCGGGACATCCGCCAGGTTGCTAACTGTGACTCCGCTGGGTAATCCCGTCACGTTCGACAATTCGCGAGCAAACATCCCATTGACGAACACCAATTGGCTTTGACGTGATTCGGTGAAGGTAAATGGCGCAACGCTTTCCGCCGTCAATCCGTCCAGTTCCACATCGAGCAATTGGCGAAACGGAGTTTTCAGGATCGGCGCGACGTTGGTGTACTTCCACGCTTCATTGCGCGTCGTCGGAAAGTCGAGTTCTTCAAAACTTTCGCCTGCACGTTGACGCAGATTCACCAACCACGCCGCATCTTTCGCTTCGCGTGTTTTGGCGAAGAGTTTGTACGCCGAAAAATGATTTTCTTTCTCTTTTGCTGCTTGAGCCATAAGTTTTACGCTGCCGCGCTGGCGGTCTTGATCCAATCGTAGCCCTTCTTTTCCAGTTCCAACGCCAGGTCTTTGCCGCCGGATTTGACGATCTGTCCTTTGTAAAGCACGTGGACAACATCTGGTTCGATGTAATCCAGCAAGCGTTGATAATGCGTGACCAGAATGATGGCGTTGTCTTTGTTGGCCAGTTTGTTGACTCCGCCGGCAACGATGCGCAGCGCGTCAATGTCCAGGCCGGAATCGGTTTCATCCAGGACGGCCAGCTTCGGTTCCAGCACAGCCATTTGCAGAATCTCGTTGCGTTTCTTTTCGCCGCCCGAAAAGCCTTCG
The DNA here is from genome assembly GCA_035429885.1 of Blastocatellia bacterium. GTDB lineage: Bacteria > Acidobacteriota > Blastocatellia > RBC074 > RBC074 > RBC074. The sequence goes on along the minus strand of DAOMFR010000154.1, from coordinate 9,181 downwards.
TTGACCGAACGGTTGATGAAGCTTTTTTCCATTTCGACAATTTTGATCTTTTCCTGAATCAGATCGTCGAATTCCAGCGGATCAAGCTCGTCTTTGCCTTCGTGCTTGGCTTTTTCGTTATAGGCCATTCGCAAGAAGTTGGCGTTGCTAACACCCGGAATTTCAATCGGGTATTGAAACGCCAGAAAAACTCCCTCCCTCGCCCGCTCATCGGGTGCAAGTTCCAGCAGGTTCTTGCCCTGATAAATCACTTCGCCGCCGGTCACTTCGTAGCTGGGATGCCCGGCCAGAACTTTTGCCAGCGTGCTTTTGCCGGAACCATTCGGTCCCATGATCGCGTGAATCTCTCCTGCTTTAACCGTCAGGTTCAAGCCTTTCAAAATCTCTTTGCCATCAATCGTGGCTTGTAAGTTACGAATCTCTAGCACTGAAAATCTCCCTCCCGCTCCTGCAAAGTCGCGGTAATTGTTCTTATGACAACTTCAAACTTTCGCCTGTGTGCTGTTTGGTTAGCAGCATGATTTGCCCGGTGTGCAGTGCGAAATGCTGGACGATGCGCAAAATCGCTTCCATCACTGTCACGTCGTTGCCTTGAATCTCCCGGCGGTCCAGCAAGCTTGTTAGCTCAACATTGGCCAGCACTTGATCCGCTTGAGCCATCGTTTCTTTCAACCGAGTCAGCAACTCCGCGCGCGTGATGCCGCCGCGTTCGCCAAACTCGTGCTCGCGGTCGCGGTGGTAAGGCAGATTGCCCACGCCGCCGACGATCCATTGCTGCACGTTGCCGGAAAGATGCAGGATCAAATTACCGATGCTGTTTGAAGCTTCGTTGGCGCGTTGCCAGACATCTTCATCGGTCAATTGGACCAAACAACGTTCGATCTTTGGCAAATACGACGACGCGAAATACCAGCGCGCTTGATCCAAAAAGTATTGCGACGTGTCCATGCTTGGTGAATGTAGGTCAGGTTTTCCAACCTGACACTGTTTTCTCAACCTCGGGAATCTGGGCAGATTGGAAAATCTGCCCTACTTTAGTCCGTGACTTCGACAATTGCTTCGATTTCCACTGGAATGCCGTGCGGCAGCGAACCCATTCCGACCGCTGACCGAGCGTGGCGTCCAGCATCGCCGAAAACTTCGACAAACAAATCCGAACAACCATTGATGACAAACGGATGTTCGCCAAATTCCGGCGTCGCGTTGACCATTCCCAACACTTTGACCACGCGCTTCACTCTGGCCAGCGTGCCGAGTTCGGATTTCAACACAGCCAGCAACGTCATCCCGACTTCGCGAGCGTATTGGTAGCCCTGTTCTTTCGTGAATTCGGCTCCGACTTTGCCTTGCGCACTGGAAATCGGGCCTTTGCCCGCCAGATAAAGATGATTGCCGGTGCGAACGGCATGAACATAATTCCCCGCCGGTGTGGGAACCGGCGGCAATGCTGCTTCGATTTCAGAAAGTTTGCCTGACATAAGGGTGTTGTCTCCTGAAGAATTTGATTAACCGACGCTTCCTTCCAGCTTCATTCCCAACAAACGCGTCGCTTCGACTGCGAATTCCATCGGCAGTTCGCGGAAAACTTCTTTGCAAAAACCGTTGATGATCATGGAAACGGCGTCTTCAGTGGAAATGCCGCGTTGGTTGAAATAGAAAATCTGCTCTTCGCTGATTTTGGAGGTCGAAGCCTCGTGTTCGATCTTGGCAGTGTTGTTGCCGACTTCGATGTACGGGAAGGTGTTCGCGCCGCATTTCGTGCCGATCAGCAAGCTGTCGCACTGCGAATAGTTCCGCGCGTTTTCAGCCTTCGGCAAGATCTTGACCAAGCCACGATAACTATTGTTCGACCGCCCGGCGGAAATGCCTTTGCTGACGATCCGGCTGCGAGTGTTCTTACCGATGTGAATCATCTTTGTACCGGTGTCGGCTTGCTGCATGTGATTGGTCAACGCGACCGAGTAAAACTCGCCAATGGAATTGTCGCCCTGCAAAATGCAGCTTGGATATTTCCAAGTAATCGCGGAACCGGTTTCAACCTGCGTCCACGATATTTTGGAATTGACTCCACGACACGCGCCGCGCTTGGTCACGAAGTTATAAATTCCGCCGCGACCTTCTTCGTCGCCTGCATACCAGTTCTGTACAGTCGAATATTTGATCTCAGCGTCATCCAATGCCACCAGTTCGACGACGGCGGCGTGCAATTGATTCTTGTCGAACTTCGGCGCAGTGCAACCTTCCAGATAAGAAACGTAGCTGCGCTCTTCGGCAACGATCAGTGTACGTTCAAATTGGCCGGATTCTGAATTGTTGATGCGGAAATATGACGACAACTCCATCGGCGAGCGAACGCCTTTGGGAATAAAGCAGAATGAACCGTCGGAAAACACCGCCGAATTCAGTGCCGCAAAATAGTTATCGGTATACGGCACAACTGATCCAAGGTACTTTTTGATCAGGTCCGGATATTCGTGAACCGCTTCCGAAAACGAGCAGAAGATGACTCCCTCCTTCGCCAGTTTTTCCTTGAAGGTTGTGGCGACTGAGACGCTGTCGAAGATTGCGTCTACGGCTACGTTGGCCAGCAGCTTCTGCTCGTGGAGCGGTATGCCGAGCTTTTCAAAAGTGTCGAGCAATTCAGGATCAACTTCATCCAGACTCTCCAGCTTCTTTTTCGGCTTCGGCGCGGAATAATAAATGATGTCCTGATAATCAACTTTCGGATAACTGACGTTCGCCCATTCCGGCTCAGTCATCGTCAACCAGTGGCGATAAGCCTTCAACCGCCATTCCAGCAACCATTCGGGTTCGTTCTTTTTGGCGGAAATGGTGCGAACGATGTCTTCGTTCAACCCGCGTGGAATGGTTTCGGCTTCGATGTCTGTGACGAATCCGTATTTGTATTCTCGATTGGCAAGTGCCTCAACAGCCGCAGTGCTCATCTTTGATCTTTCCTCTAAGTTGACAAAAGTGTCAGGTACGAAGGCAATTTTTTTTTTGAAACTAATCTCCGGCAACCATTGCTGCCGCTTTTGCCATTGGCAATCGGCTGCCGTTCTTACTGGTAATCTGAACGAACTTGACGTCAATGGCTCCGGTCAGCAACGCCGAGACTGGAACCTTGTCAAACACACTGTTGACGAAATCCGTGATGCTCGTCCAAACCGGGCGCAACCCGCAATCATCGTGATGCACGCAAGTATCCTGATTGCCAGTGAATTGCGAACAGATTTCCTGCTCCGACGGAATGCCGCCTAAAACTCGCATCACTTCTCCAAGAGAAATTTCCGAACTGGGCCGCGTCAAACGATAGCCGCCTTTCGGTCCACGTACGCTTTCGACGATTCCGCTCCGGCTCAACGTCCACAGAATCTTTTCGACGTAAGCAATGGACAGCCCTTCGCGGTCGGCAATGTCGCGAACAAACATCGCGCCCGGCTCCAAGTTGGAATCCGTATTGCCCTGTTGTTCGCGCGCCAACTGCAAAATGCAGCGCAGTCCGTATTCTTCCTGAGATGTGATCTTCAATGTTGTTACCGCTTTTTTTGTTTCGACTTGAAGCCGGATGCTAGCATGCGAACCTATACCTGACAAGTTTGTCTGGATTGATTTAGTGTTTACCGGCAAAGATTTTTACAGCCGAGTTGTCGTCAATATTCACCAGCAGTTGTTCAACTGTTTGGCCAAGCAACGGATGTTCAATGTGTGGAGCGATTTCGACTAACGGTTGAAGCACGAAGCGACGCAAATGCATTCGCGGGTGTGGAACAATCAAATTTACGCCCCGAAATTCTCCGTCGAGAATGAAATCACCGAATAGCAGCAGATCAATGTCCAGCGTTCTGGCGCCACGAGGGATAATACGTTCACGGCCAAACGATGATTCGATCTCAAAGCAAAGCTTCATCAACGAGTAAGGTTCCAGATTGGGCGCAGTAACGGCGATGGCTTGGTTCAAAAATGATGGTTGGTCCAGGTAATCCACCGGATCGGTTTCGTAAACCGACGATTCAGCGACAATCCGCAAGCCTGCGTTGACCAAGGCCGAAATTGCCTGGCGCAAATAGGCTTCGCGGTCGCCAAGATTTGATCCCAACCCAAGATAAGCGATTTGACTCATTGACCGAATCCCGGAAATGGTGAACTATCGAACGTGCCGGACGACGTATCCGCACTCAAACCTAATTATGAAACGCATACAAGAGTCACAACAACCCAAAGACACCGCTATCATTTCCGCCAAAGGCGCAGCTCGCGTCCGCGACGGACATTTATGGATTTACCGCAGCGACGTAACGACGCGCCCAAAAGTTGAAACCGGTTCTATCGTTCGAGTTACGGACAATCGTGGACACTTTATCGCGCAGGCGCATTTTGGAGCCGAATCCGAAATCACCTTGCGACTGCTGTCAAAAGAAGACACGGAAATCAATCGCGAATTCTGGCGGCGACGCTTATTGGCGGCGGCTGACTGGCGGCGGCGAATCGTCACCGACACAGACGCCTACCGCCTTGTCCATTCCGAAGGAGATTACTTGCCGGGGCTGATCATTGATCGGTACGGCGATTGTTTTGTGCTGCAAACCTTGACCCGTGGAATGGATTTGCTGAAACCGATGTGGGTCGAGCTGTTGATCGAAGAGTTTCATCCGCGTTTGATCGTTGAACGCAACGACGCCAAAGTCCGTCAGTTTGAAGGCTTGCCGATGGTCAATTCGGTGCTGTTTGCCACAGACGGTTCGACCGCAGCGGAGTTTCCGATCACCGAAAACGGCATCAAGTTCCAGGTGGATTTGCTGGAAGGGCAAAAGACCGGAGCGTTTCTGGATCAGCGCGAAAATCGCGCCGCCGTGATGAATTACGCCACCGGGCGCGGACTGGATTGTTTCAGCTTTCACGGTTCGTTCGCGCTGCATCTGGCCAGCGATTGCGACACGGTAACGGCGATTGATATTTCCGAACCCGCCATCGAACGCGCGCAACGCAACGCCGAACTCAATGGCGTCACCAATGTGGACTTTGTCGCGGCGAACGTATTCGACAAGCTGCGCGATTACGACGACGAGGGCGAACGCTTCGACACAATCGTGCTTGATCCGCCCGCCTTCGCCAAAAATCGTGGCTCGGTCGACGGCGCGCTGCGCGGGTACAAGGAAATCAATCTGAGGGCGCTGCGGCTGCTCAATCCCGGCGGAGTGCTCATCACCTGCTCCTGCTCCTATCACGTCGGAGAAGAATTGTTTTTGGAAATGCTGACAGATGCGGCGTGCGACGCCGGGCGCCAGGTTCAGCTCGTCGAAAAACGAACTCAAAGCCGCGACCATCCAATCCTGCTGACCGTGCCGGAAACCTATTATTTGAAATGTGTGGTGTTGCGGGTCATGGAATAAAGGCCGGAGCGCGGACGTCCCCGTCCGCATGATTCACGAAATACGCGCGATCCTTGTAAATGACGAGTAACCAGTTGCGGACGGGGACGTCCGCGCTCCGGCTAACTTTCCGAGTGATCTTCGCCGTCAAAATGCATTACGCGAGGTTCGCTTTCGACGACGGTTTCCAGATGAACCGGACGGCCCCAAAGTTTGTGGACATATTCCAGCACCTTGCGTGCATAGCGGGAATCCAACTCCGCGCCTTCGTACCGGTGATGCAAATACAATTCGCGGTTGCCGCGATAATCGCCGTCTGTAACTTCGATGTACGGGTACCCGAAGTTCGTCATATTCGCCACCAACTGATCTCGGACTTTCTGCCAGCGTTTTTCTGTAATCGTCCATTCCTCTTCTTCGACAAGCTCATAGACGAACAAGTCCAACTCTTCGCATAACTCTTCGGTCAGGTAATTCCGCAAAAACGAAACATCGTTGTCCAATTCGCGGACTTCAAAAATCTTGGCGCGGCCTTGGCCCGGCTGGCGACCAAGCTTTTCGCGCTCTTCTTCGGTCGGATTGTCCCAGCGGCGTTCGATGTCTTCGAGAATTTTGTAGCCTAAATAATATGGATTGAGTTGATTGCGATGCGGCGAGACAACGCCCGAATGCAGGTCGGCAAATTCCAGGTGTTCGTGATCCGGCAAATCCAGTTCGCGCATAATGCGCGAATGCCAATAGCTGGCCCAGCCTTCATTCATGATCTTGGTCTGCATCTGCGGCACGAAGTAGAGCATTTCGTCGTGGATCATGCTCATGACGTCGCGCTGCCAGGGTTGCAGCGTCGGCGAGTTTTGCAGAATGAACCAAACCAGATCTTTTTCCGGCTCCACGCTTCTATCCTGATTTTTGTCTTCTTCAGCCTTAGCAGCGGCTTCGCGTTCCTGAGTCGAAGCCAGCTCTTCGTAAGGGTTTGCGGGGGAACGGCGCTTCTTTTCTTCGTCGGATTTTTTGGCTTCGCGCTGTTTTTTGATGAAAAAGTTCGGGTCAATATGCTCTTCGATGGAAAGCACCGCGTCCAGAAACTCTTCGACGACTTTGCGCCCGTATTTGAATTCGTATTCGTTGATGCGGCGCGCGTGGATTGCCGCATCGTCCATCATGCGGCGATTGGTTTGAGCGAAGTAGGCGTTGTGTTTGAAAAAGTCTACGTGTCCCAGCACGTGCGCGATGACCAGTTTGTTTTGCAGCAGCGAGTTCGTTTCCAACAGAAAGGCGTAAGACGGGTTGGAGTTGATGACGACTTCGTAAATTTTGGACAAGCCAAAATCGTACATCGTTTTCATCTTGTGGTAGGCCTTGCCGAAGGTCCAATGCGAATACCGACCGGGCAGTGCATACGAACCGACTTCGTACATCACGGTTGAAGGAACGATTTCAAAGCGTGTCGGGAATGGATCGAGTCCAAATTTGTTTGTGGCAATGTCCCAAATTTGTTCTAGCGCTTTTTCCAACTCTTTGACTTCTTTATCCATAACAACCTCCGAAGGCAGGTACAGAGCGCAAACGACCGGATGGATTCTGAGTGCATCATGCGAGCGAACCCAGTCGCAACCGCTCATGGCTCTGCACCAAACAAACCCAATATAGCACGAACTGAAGCTGGTCGAAGTCTAGACAATCCCCAATCGCTTTGAGATTATCCAGCCGCAATCATTACAACCACAGAAGGAATGAACGATGTTCAATTACGCCGAAATGGCGACGTCAGAACTGATTGATTTACTATTTCAAGAAGAAGACCGCGTTACCCTGGAACACATTCAGGAAATCATCCGGCGCGGCGATGAAGCCAAACCTCGCTTGCTGGAAATTCTAGGAAACCAGGATTACTGGTACGAAGGCCAACGCGGAGAATACTGGATCGAACTGCACGTGTTGGTCATTCTCAGCCAGATACAGGATCCCGCGGTGGTTCCGAAAGTGCTGGCAACGGTGCTGGATTCGTACTTTGCCGAACAGCGCTGGGTGATTGAACGCTGGCCGGAATTGATGGCGCAGTTTGGCGAAGCAGCAGTTGAACCATTGATGGGATTCATTCGCGAATATCACGACGGGTACAAAGACAATTCAGACTATTCGCTGGCGCGCAGCCAAATGGCCAGAGCGCTGACCTTGATTGCGCTCGACAACGAAGGCGTTCGCCAGAACGTGTTGGAGTTCCTGATTCAACTGTTCACCGACCAGGAAGAACGGGATCGAATCTTCATCGCGCAAGCCGTCCTTTGCCCGATTGCGCTGGATCGAAAGCTGGGGCTGGAAGCCGTGCGCAAAGCCTTTCACCGCCGCGTCATCACCCATTCCGCTTACGGGCAGTACAACGATGTCGTCCGGTACGTCGGCGACCGCCGCTATGACTTGCGCGAAGATCTGGGCGACGACCTGTTCGATTTTTACCTGCCCGAAGCCATCGGCATTCGCCAGCAGCGTTGGAAATCTCTGGATACCGTGGAATTCGGCGAAGAAGATTATCACCGTTCGTTTATGGGTCCCGCGCCGTTTCCGCTGCCCTTTGAACGTTTGTATTCCAAAGAAGAAGTTTCGGTTCCCAAAGGATACGTGGAAGCCGAAGCCGGCAACATCGTTCGTCCGGACAAGGTAGGCCGCAACGATCCATGCATCTGCGGTTCCGGCAAGAAATACAAAAAGTGTTGTGGCGCTTGACCTTGATTAACTGGCGCGTTCAACCAGCGCAGCCTCATCACGGCCGGGCGAGTTCACGGCTTTGGAAACTGGGTAAATTTCCAGATCATCGGCGGGATACGACGCCAACAATTGCAAAAGATCCGGAACGCGCGCCGAAGCGTCCAGCCACAAAGCTTCATCAGACCGTTTCAAGATGGCTGGCATGCGATGGTGATAGTTTGCGGTTAACTCGTTGGGTTCGGTCGTGATGATGGTGCAGGTTTTGACCGTTTCCCCTTCCGGCGAATGCCACTCTTCCCACAATCCGGCAAAGGAAAACAGCGCGTCGTCGCGCCGATGGAAAAAGAACGGCTGTTTGCCATCCGCAGCTTTTTTCCATTCGTACCAGCCGTCAGCCGGAATCAAACACCGACGTTTGGCCAGCGCCGTGCGAAACGAAGGTTTTTCCTGCAAGGTTTCGGCTCGAGCGTTGATCAGGTTATTGGCAATCTTCGGATCTTTCGCCCACGAAGGAATTAATCCCCATTTCAATCGCACCAACCGCTGGTCCGCAGTGACCGCTCGAATCATTTGTTGCGGCGCGATGTTGTAACGAGGTTCGACCTCCGATTCCTGTTCCTCTTCGATGTCGTAATATGTCGCAACCTGAGCGGCTTCTTTTCGTTGCGTAAAACGTCCACACATAACGTCCTCCTTTGGGGTTTACACATTCCCTTTCCTGCGTTTTTCTGTAATCTGTCCGAGACGGATTGCGTCTTCAGAATCGCTTCACCATCTTTTCGATACAAAGGATTCATCCATGGCACGTCTGACCTATTGTCTGGTTTTGCTGGTCTGCGCGCACGCCATCGCGTTCGCGGCAGCCCCGCAAGTGGTTGTCCCGCAGGTTGTGTACCTCTGGCCTGCCGGTCACCCAACGCTTCAGGGAGCCAACGAAAAGGAAATCACCAATCCGCCGAATCCCCAACCAGGACAAGTTATCCGCCAATTCAAAAACATCCACAATCCTTCGATTGAAGTGTTCCTCGCGCCGAAAGAAAAAGCCAACGGCACGGCCTTGATCGTCGCCGCAGGCGGAGGCCATCGCGAACTCAACACCGGCA
>DAOMFR010000153.1:14724-16058 GCA_035429885.1 Blastocatellia bacterium | reverse complement strand
GGCGATGTTTTTTTACCGGCGCAACCGGGACGCTATCCCGTGATTCTGGAACTGACGCCGTATGGCCGGGGAGAGGACGGCATCAATTACCGCTCAGATGCCCCTTACTGGACCCAGCGCGGATACGCGATGGCGTTGTTTGATACGCGCGGACAAGGTGGTTCTGGCGGTTCATTTCGTTTTATGCGCGACGGAGAGGACGGTTTTGATTTAGTGGAATGGCTGGCGCGTCAACCCTGGTCGTCCGGCGCAGTCGGCATGCTGGGCTCTTCGTACACTGGCACGAACCAATGGCACACGGCCAAGGAGCGTCCGCCCGCTCTCAAATGCATCACTCCCGCAGCAGCCTGGCGGCATCCCTTTCAATCTACTCCATATCCCGGTGGAGCCTTGCTGTTTCGTTGGGCGTTGACGTGGCCTGCCTTGCTCTCTGATGCGAAGGTTGATCGGAGCAAACGGCCAAATTGGGCAGCCTTGTTACAGCATCAGCCGTTGTCCTCTGCCGACATGTTCACGTATGGCAATCAGTTACGACTGTATCAGGAGTTGTTGGCGCATCCGACCTTTGACGATTATTGGCGCGCGCGCGTGCTGACGCCGCTGGATTTCAAAGGCATCACGATTCCGGCGCTGATGTTTACCGGCTACCTGGACGAATTGCATCCCGACACGGTGGCCAGTTTTCAGGCGTTGCAAACGCATTCGCCCGCTCGTGGCAATCAGTATCTGGTGGTTGGGCCCTGGGAACATGCGACGGTGGTTGACGCTGGTTTGGATTACCGTGACAGCTACCGCCCGGCGCGTCAGGCGCGCAATCTGAATTTGCCGGATCAGGCCTTTCTCAACAGCAAAGACATTTACGGGCGATTCTTTGATTGGTGTCTCAAAGGTGGCCCACGGTTCGAGCAAGCGCCTGTGCGCATTTACCTGACGGGGTCCAATCGCTGGCTTGACCTGCTGACGTATCCGCCACCCGCCGCGCGCGACAAAATGCTGTACCTGACCAGCACAGGCCACGCCAACGGGTTGAGTGGTGATGGTCGTCTTTCCTGGCAAACGCCCGACGCGCATCAACCGCCGGATCGGTACGTCTTCGATCCGTTGCAACCCGGCATTCGACCCAATGACGGCGCGGACATGGTTGATTTGCGAAATGAGTTGGAGCGTTTGGATGTGCTGGTTTATGTCACCGAACCGCTTGCTCAGCCCTTAACGGTGGCGGGCAATGTGCGACTGGAATTGTTCGCCGCGACAGATGGCCGGGATACCGATTGGGCCGCCCGGCTCGAAGACGTTGCGCCCGACGGCAGCGCCATTCGCATTGGCGTTGGCCC
>DAOMFR010000153.1:0-14624 GCA_035429885.1 Blastocatellia bacterium | reverse complement strand
AGACAAACCATTTTTCATCATCGTCAGGCCCCTTCACGGTTGCGGTTGCCCATTTTGGCTGAACCTTGATGCCGTAGGCCGCGACGGGCTTTTTTCGCCGGTCTTCAACTGGTCAAGTCGGCAGTGCGAGCAATGTTCCGCATGCGGGATTTTGCTTATCTTTTGTGGAAGTTTACGCACGCGGGCGCGTCAACTCTCAGCCAGCGTTCCGCCAATTACATTTTTAATGCAAATCGCCAACGCATAAGTCCTGGCATTCGTGTTGCTGCCTTGAGATTCCTTCGGGCTGAGATCGCGACTCTTGCATGTGGCTTGAAGCGAGGTTCAGCCTTGGCAATCATCAAAAGAGAGGAATTATGCCTAAGGTTATGGAGAAACTGGTTGGAACAGAGGATCCAACCACGCTGGAAGTGTCGTTATTTGGACAAGAATTGTTGGAAAACCCGGTGCTTAACAAAGGCAGCGCGTTTCCGGAATCCGAGCGGCTCGAATTTGGATTGTTGGGATTGTTGCCGTTTCACCCTTCGACAATTGAAGAGCAACTGGCGCGCACCTACGAAAACTATCGGCGCAAAGAAACGGACCTGGAGCGGTACATCTTTTTAGTCTCGTTGCAGGATCGCAATGAAACGCTCTTTTATCGTCTTGTGCAGGAACACATCACCGAAATGATGCCCGTCATTTACACGCCGACGGTCGGATTGGGATGTCAGCGTTACAGCCATGTGTTCCGCCGTCCGCGCGGATTGTTTATCTCCTATCCGCATCGAAATGAAATTGATCGCATTCTGGACAATGCGCCGACCGAAGACATTGCCGTCATCGTGGTGACCGACGGCGAACGCATTTTGGGCTTGGGCGATCTGGGCGTCGGAGGCATGGGCATTCCGGTGGGCAAGCTGTCGCTTTATACGTTGTGCGCCGGGATTCATCCGGCGAAAACGCTACCGATCTTGCTGGACGTAGGAACAAACAATCAGGAATTGCTGAACGATCCGCTGTATCTGGGCTGGCGGCATGAACGATTGCGCGGGCCGGACTATGACGATTTCGTGGAAACCTTCGTGCAAGCCGTCATGCGCAAATTCCCGAACGTCTTGTTGCAGTGGGAGGACTTTTCCAAGAACAACGCTCCGCGTTTGTTGGAGCGGTATCGCGACCGGCTGTGCACGTTTAACGACGATATTCAGGGAACCGGCGCGGTGACGTTGGCGGGGTTGCTGGCGGCGATGCAGGCTTTGCAGTCCAAACTCAGCGAACAGCATATCGTCATTTTGGGCGCGGGATCATCTGCCATCGGCATCAGCGATCAAATTGTCGCCGCGATGGTTGGCGAAGGCATTTCCACCGCACAAGCGCGCGCCAGAATTTGGTTGCTGGATAGCCAGGGATTGGTTCACGCCGGGCGAACCGATTTGCAGCGCGAACCGACAAAACAGAAATACGCGCAACCGGCAGAGCTTCTGGCCGATTGGACGCCGACGACGCCGGATCGGTTTATGTTGGAAGATGTGGTGAAACACGTTCGCCCCAGCGTGTTGATCGGAACGTCCGCGCAGCCCGGAGCCTTTACGGAATCCGTGGTGCGCGAGATGGCGCAACACGTCGAGCGCCCGATCATCTTTCCGTTGTCCAATCCGACTTCCAAGTCTGAAGCCGTGCCGAGCGATTTGCTGGAATGGACGGATGGGCGCGCACTGATTGCGACAGGCAGCCCGTTCAAGGAAGTGGTTTATCAAACCCGGACGTTTCGGTTTGGCCAATGCAACAACGCGTTCATTTTTCCCGGCGTCGGATTGGGTGTGTTGGCTTCGGGAGCTCGGCACGTGACGAACGAAATGTTTGTTGCCGCCGCGCGGGAATTGAGCACGTTTTCTCCGGCGTTGCAGGATTTGACGGCGCCGCTGTATCCGAAATTGGAAATCGTGCGCGACGTGTCTCGCCGTGTGGCGGTAGCCGTTGGGCTGGAAGCACAACGCGCCGGGCTGGCGGAAGAAACGACGCTGGACGAATTGGAGCGCCGCATCACCGTCCAAATGTGGCAACCACATTACGTGCCATACAAACGCAACGGCGCGTAAACATTCAGAGGAGGTTTGATGGCCACGCTCCCCAAACAAGTAGCGGCATTTTTGGATTGCCAGCGGATCGCCGTCGCGGGCGTTTCGCGCGATTCACAACAACCCGCCAACGCCATTTACCGAAAACTGCGAACTGCCGGGCATCAAGTCTTTGCCGTCAATCCGCAAACGGCTCAGGTCGAGGGCGATGTGTGCTTTCCGAATCTTCGCTCCATTCCCCAGCCCGTTGAGGCGGTGATGATTGTGACTCCGCCTGGCGCAGCGATGCAGCTAGTAAAGGACTGTGCGGCGCTGGGAATCAAACACGTCTGGTTTCATCGTTCGTTTGGCGAAGGCAGCGTTTCCGAAGATGCCGCGCGCGAATGTGAGCGGTTAGGGATCAATTGCCTGGTTGGCGGTTGCCCGATGATGTATTGCGAGCCGGTAGATTTCGGCCATCGGTGCATGCACTGGATGCTCAAGTGGCAACATCGTGTGCCGGGATAATTTGTTTTTTGGGAAATAACCGCAGGGGACACTGGTGGGGGATTGGGAAGGTTCCACAATATGCCCTTCCCAAATCTCCCCGTGATCCCCGTGGTTGATCTTCAAGCCCAACTGGAAGCCGGCTTCAAAGCTGATTTATTTTGCCGAATCGGCTTTGGGGCTGGTGATGAAGTTCAATCCCGCCTGGATAGCGTTGCGATTCAAATCGAGCAGCGCCTGATTTTTCGTGACCGCTTCGACAACGTTGAGCAACTCCGGCAAACGCAATAATCCTGTTTTTCCCAGCAACGCGCCGAGCGCAACCATATTTGCCGCTTTGGCATTGCCGAGCGCGTCTGCCATTGCTGTCGCAGGCAAGGCGATGATTTCGACATCTGTTCGAGCAGGCGCTTTTTCAATCAGCGAAGAATCGTAAATGATCATTCCGCCGCTGGCGACTTCCGGCTCGAATTTGGCCAAGGACGGTTGATTCATGGCAATCAGCACTGTCGGATGAGCAATCAGCGGAGAACCGATCGGTTCGGCTGATAAATTGACATGACAATGCGCCGTGCCGCCGCGCATTTCCGGGCCGTAGGAAGGAAGCCATGAAACCTGATAGCCCTGTTGCATTCCCGCTTCGGCCAGCACTCGCCCTAACAGCAGCAACCCCTGACCACCGAATCCGGCAATCTTGATGCGCGGGTTGCGGTAGCGTTCAGGAACTTCAGGCGGCGCGGCGCTCTCCACAGTTTCCTTTTCGTCGGAATGATTCAATCCAAGAATCGCGGGAATTTGCTCCGCTGAAACGTTCTCGCGGTATCGCGTCCAGCCTTCGCGTGTAGCCGATTCGTCTTTCAACACGCCGAGCGGGAACTGTTTGGCCAGACGCTGCTCCACCCAGATGCAGGCTTCGGTGGGCGTAATGCCCCAGCCGGTCGGGCAAGGCGACAGCACTTCCACCAAGGAAAAACCGCGACCTTCGACCTGATTTTGAATCGCTTTGCGCACGGCTTTGCGCGCTTTCATGCGAGATTTGTTGTCGAACAAGGCGACGCGTTCGATGTACGTCGGCCCTTCCAGGCTGGCGAGCAGTTCGCTGACGCGCAACGGAAAGCCTTCGCGTTCCAACGCGCGTCCGAACGGAGACGTCGTGGTTTTCATGCCAATCAACGACGTGGGAGCCATTTGTCCGCCGGTCATGCCGTAAATGGCATTGTTGACGAAAAAGACCGTGATGTTTTCGCCGCGATTGGCGGCGTGCAAAATTTCGTTGCCTCCGATGGCGGCCAGGTCGCCGTCGCCCTGATAGCTGATGACCAAACTGTCCGGCAGCGCGCGTTTCACCGCAGTGGCAACCGCAGGCGCGCGTCCGTGCGCGACCTGAATGTTGCCCACGTCGAAGTAGTAATACGCAAAGACCGAACATCCGACGGGATTGACCAGCACGGTGCGGTCTTGCAAGCCCAGATCGTCAATCGCTTCGGCGATGTATTTGTGCAAATTGCCGTGGCCACAGCCCGGGCAATAATGCGTCGTCAGATGGTCGCCGGGCTTGCGCTGAAACTCTTGAAACAAACTGCGGGGTCTTTCATACGCTTTGACGTACATAGGTTCTCCTCATGAGCCAGCACGATTTGCTGGAGCAATTCATCCGTCGTCGGCACCATGCCGCCGTATCGCGAATAGAGCTTCACGGGGCGCCGCCCATTCGCAATCAGTCGGACATCTTCGACGAGCTGGCCATTGCTCAATTCCACGGTTAAGAAACTTTCGACCAGCTCCGCCAGCGCCGCGAGTTGTTGCGCCGGGAATGGCCACAGCGTAATCGGGCGAAACAAGCCGACCTTGATGCCGCGCGCGCGCGCCTGGTCCACGGCGGTTTTCAGAATGCGCGAAACGATGCCGTACCCGATGACGATCAGGTCAGCATCTTCCGTCCGATAGGCTTCACACAGTTCATTGCCCTGATGGGCAAGAGCGTATTTGTCTTCCAGGTGCCGCACGTGGTTTTCCAACTCCTCGGGCGACATAAAGATTGAAGTGATGAGATTGGTTCGGGTTTCGGCGTTGCCGCGAACTGCCCACGTTTTGGCCGGAGGCGTAATCAGGGCGTTGGGGAATTCAACCGGTTCCATCATCTGCCCGATGAATCCATCGGTCAGCACAATTGCCGGATTGCGAAAGCGGTCAGCCAACTCAAAGGCCAGAAAGGTCAAATCGCACATTTCCTGCGCGGAATTCGGAGCCAACACCAGATTGCGATAGTTGCCGTGGCCGCCGCCTTTGACCATTTGGTGGTAATCGCTCTGTTCAGGAGCGATGTTGCCTAGTCCCGGCCCGCCACGCATTACATCCACAATCACGCACGGCAGTTCCGCGCCCGCTAAATACGAAATGCCTTCCTGCATCAAGCTCATCCCGGGCCCGGATGAGGCAGTCATCGTTCGTTCGCCGATTGCGGCGGCGCCATAAATCATGTTGATGGCGGCGACTTCGCTTTCGGCCTGCAGAAAGGTTCCGCCGACTTGGGGGAAGTATTTTGCGGCGGATTCCGTGATCTCACTGGCCGGTGTAATCGGGTAGCCATAAAACGATCGGCAACCGGCCAGGATTGCCGCTTTCACGACGGCTTCATTTCCCTTGATCAATTCTCTGGTCATTGGCCCTCCATTGTTTGCCAGCGAACGCTGGCTAATGACCTGCGGCGGCTGACATCGAAGCCGTTGCGGCGGCAGGCGTGCTTTGTTGGATCAATACCGTAATGGCTCCTGGTTCCGGGCAGGCGAAAAAGCAAATTCCACATCCGGTGCAGCCATGACCCAGATACATCGCCGGATGATAGCCACGGAAATTGAATCGTTCGCTTAATTTCATGACGTGCGGGGGACAGGCTTCCACGCACAATCCGCATCCTTTGCACTCTTCTTCGGCAATTTCCACCTGGCCGCGGTCTGTTTTTTGCTCTTTGCTATTCATGTGCGACCTCCTTTTGTGCAGCCTCTAAGTTGTTTTCGTCTGGCTGGTGAGGAAATTTCCTCAACTCAGATTCAGAGCAACTTGCAGGCCGAAAGAGGACGCACACTCTGGATTTGACGGAAATCGCTTGATGCAGTAGAAAGTCGCCCGGCGGAGCGCTCCCGCCTGACCTTCTGATCGGATGCCCGCGCTGTCCGGCTTAGCGGAGGTAAAGGGGATGGATGTCCTCGAGCTTGGCAGAACTTGTTGATTGGCGACTCGATTCTTTGGCAGGAGAAGCCTACGGCGCGCGGGGCAGTGGCTTGTCCAGCCAGAATGAGGAGCATCAACAATGACTGCACAAAAGCACTTGAAACAACTCATCCGCGCCCGCATGCAAAAAACCGGTGAGCGTTATGCCACCGCCCGCCGCCACCTGATCGGCAATTTTCAACACGACAATTCAGACCCGACCACGCGCTGGCATTTTCCGGGCAATGTTCCGGCGACGACGGCGCTGCGGATTTTGCTGACGCATCACGGAGTGCGCGCTCCGCACACGGGCGAACCATTTACCGAAGCGATGTTGTTCGGATTGGCGGGTGGCATCGGCATGGGCGTGTTCGCGTTTTATTACCAGAAAGAAGATCACGCGTCGTTTTTTCTGGCCGGTCGGCATCAGTGGCATGACGATGCGGCTTATTTGGACGAAGCCTTGCACCGGTTCGGGTTCAAGCCGGTGATTCAGGAATCCGGCGGAGCCAAAGCGGCTGAACAGCAATTGCGCTCGGCGCTGGCCGACGGCCCGTGCATTGTCTGGGTGGATATGGCGGAATTGCCGCACCGAGCGATGCCTAAAGAATTCAGCGGCGGCGGGTATCACGTTGTTGTCGCGTATCGCATCAACGAAGACGGCACGGCACTGATCGGAGATTTAACGGATGCGCCGATTCGCATTTCGCTGGCCGATCTGGCGCGCAGCCGCGCTCGCATCAAAAAGCAAAAACACCGGTTACTGTCGCTGCCGGGCGTTTCAGCCCAGGGCCAGCTGGATTTGAAAACGCTGGTGCAAGGCGGATTGCAACGTTGTCACGAAGTTTTGCAACACCCGACGCTGCCCGGCATGAAAAGCAACGGCAAGCTTGAGGCATTGAAAACCTGGGCGCAGCGGCTGCACGGTTCCAAAGACAAAGAATCCTGGGAAGCGATTTTCAAACCCGGCGCAAATCTGTGGCGCGGCCTGATCTGGATGTACGATTGCATCGAAAATTACGGCACCGGCGGAGGATTGTGCCGCCCCTTGTTTGCGGAGTTTTTGCACGAAGCCGGCGCGGCGTTGAGCGATTCAAAATTGACTGCGCTGAGCGAACAGTATGCGGCGCTCGGTCGGCAGTGGAGCGAACTGGCGGAATCGGCTTTGCCGGATGACGTACCGTTGATGCGCGCCGCCAAGGAATTGTGTATTCGTCGCCGCGAATTGATGCACGACGGAGCACCGGTTGATGAGGTGCGCGCTGTCTGGCAAGAGCTTGGCGAACTGGCGAAGCAGGCGCGTCAACAATTCCCGCTTTCAACAGCCGACTGCGGCGAATTGCGAGCGCAGTTGCAACAACGCGTGCTGGCACTGTATGAAGGCGAAGTCGCTGCGCAAGCGGCGCTGCTTACGATTCTGTCGTAGCCGGTAACGGAAGAAAATAGACAGGATTGACAAGATGAACAGGATTGGCTGCTCTTCAGTTAACGTCGTGCTCATCTTGTTAATCCTGTAAATCCTGTCTCAACGTTTTCCGGTTTGATTTCGCTGTAGCCTTTCCTGAAATGAAAAAGTACATCATCAAATCCGACACTCCGCGCCAGTCGCTGATCAATTACCGCGAAGCGTTGAACGACGAACAGCGCGCCGTGGTGATGGCCGGAGCTGGTCCATTGCTGGTCATTGCCGGCGCCGGTTCGGGCAAAACGCGCGTGGTCACGTATCGTGTAGCCCGGTTGATCGAAGCTGGAGTCGCGCCCGCTCGGATTTTGCTGGTGACATTCACCAACCGAGCCGCCCGCGAAATGTTGGGCCGAGTGGAAGGCTTGCTGGCGGCGGACATTCGCCGGGTTTGGGGCGGGACGTTTCATTCCATCGCCAATCGTTTGTTGCGCCGCCACGCTGTCAGCCTGGGTTACGAAAACAACTTTTCGATTCTGGACGCCGAAGACGCCAAAGACCTGATTGATTCCTGCATTGACGAAGCCGCGATTGACACCAAAGCGCGCCGCTTTCCGAAAGGCGAAGTGCTGCGCGAAATGTTCAGCTTCGCCACCAACACTGACACTCCGCTGGATCAATTGATCGTCGCCAAATACCCGCACTTTGAAATGCTGATCCAGCCAATCAAACGGGTTGACCAGCTTTACCAGCAGCGAAAGCTGGAACGTAACGCGATGGATTACGACGACCTGTTGTTGAACTGGAAACGCTTGATGAGCGAAAAGCCGGACATTGCGGCGATTTATCAGGAGCAGTTTCAGCACATTCTGGTGGACGAATATCAGGACACGAACACGCTGCAAGCCGAGATCATTGATTTGGTCGCCGCCAAACATCGCAACTTGATGGTCGTAGGCGATGACGCTCAGAGTATTTTTGGATGGCGTGGCGCGAACTTCAAAAACATCTTCGAATTTCAAAAGCGCTATCCTGACGCACAAGTGTACAAGCTGGAAAACAATTACCGCTCATCGCCGGAAATTCTGATGTTGGCCAACGCTTCGGTGGCGATGAATCGCCAGCAGTTTCCCAAGCATCTGCAAGCCAAGCGTCCAAGTCGTGGTTTTACGCCTGCGCTGATTCCCGCGCGTGACAGCGAACAGCAAGCGGCGTTTGTGGCGGCTCGGATTTTGGATTTGCGCGACGAAGGCGTGCCGCTGGACGAAATCGCAGTGCTGTATCGTTCGCACTTTCATTCGCTGGAATTGCAGTTGGAACTGACGCGGCGGGGCATTCCTTACGACGTGCGCTCCGGCATGCGGTTTTTCGAGCAGGCTCACATCAAAGATGTGACTTCGTATTTGCGGCTGATTGCCAACCCGCGCGACGAACTGGCGTGGAAACGCGTGCTGAAACTGATTCCGAAAATTGGCAATGCGACGGCTTCGCGTGTGTGGGAGCGGCTGGCTTATGCCGAAGAGCCGCTGGCGTTGGTGCGAACCGATGAATTCGCCAGAACTTTGCCCAAAGCCGCCTCATCGGGTTGGGGCGAATTTGCCGAATTGATTAAAGACCTGACCGCGCCCGAAACACTCAACGCTCCAGCCAAACAGATCGAACTGATTTTGTCGCGCGGTTACATCGAATATCTGCAAGCCAATTTCGAAAACTCCGACGCGCGCGAAGAAGATTTGCGGCAACTGGCAAACTTCGCTCAGCGATATGACACAACGGATGCTTTTTTGAGCGAGTTGGCCTTGCTGAACACCGAACGATTTTCTCCGCCGGGAGCAACGGTTGGCGAAGATGTGATCGAAGGCGGCGACGAAGACGAACGGCTGGCGCTGACTTCAGTGCATCAGGCAAAAGGCTTGGAATGGCGCGTGGTGTTTTTGATCTGGGCTGCGGATGGTCGCTTTCCGTCCAGTCGAAGCCTGCGCGACATCGAAGGCGAAGAAGAAGAGCGCCGCTTGTTTTACGTTGCGCTGACTCGCGCGCAGGATGAGTTGTATGTTTGCTTCCCTCTGGTCGAAAGCGACCGTTCGCGGCAAACTGTGTTGCACCGTCCGTCCCGGTTTGTCACCGAAGTTCCGCGCGAGTTGATGGAAATCTGGAGCGTGGACGAAGAAGAACCGCAAATTGAAATGCTGGAAACGACCGAAACGAAATACATCAATTGATTCTGTCCACGAAGTCACACGAAGTTTCACGAAGAAAAACAAAACTCTCTGTTTCTTCTTCGTGTGCTCTTCGTGTGGCTTCGTGGAAGAAAAAAATGGAGGCTCGAAATGAAACTCACTCGTCGTCAAATTCACCTGGCAGTCGTTTTTCTGCTGTCGTTCGCCTTGTCGTTGCCTGCCGTGCTGGCTCAAGGCAAGCAGGACGATCATCTGGATTACGCGATGATCGGCAAAATTCGCGAAGAAGGCTTGAATCGTTCGCAAGTGATGGATCACATTATTTGGTTGTCAGACGTTTATGGCCCTCGTCTGACCGGTTCGCCCGCGATCAAACAGGCAGGCGAGTGGACGATGAAAAAGTTCAACGAGTGGGGATTGGCCAACGCGCATCAGGAAAGCTGGCCGTTTGGCAAAGGCTGGTCGCTCGTTCGGTTCAGCGCTCACATGACCGAACCGCAAGTTTCACCATTGATTGGCTATCCGAAATCGTGGACTCCTGGAACGAATGGGACGATCAGTGCCGACGTGGTGTACACGCCGATCAGCTCCGAGGCCGACTTGGAAAAGTATCGCGGCAAGCTCAAAGGCAAAGTGGTGTTATTGCAAGCCGCGCGAGCCGTCCGCTTGCTAGACGGTCGCATCGTCATGCGAATGAATGAGAACGACATCAAGGAAGCGATGACCGCGCCGATTCCGGCTGCACGCGGACAGCGCGGCCCAGGCAGTCCGGAGTTTGCGCGAACGATGGGACTGCAAAACAAGATTCAGTCATTCCTGTTGGAAGAAGGCGTTGCTGCTATTTTTGACCGTGGCAGTGACAGCGATCAGGCCGCAGGTGGCAGCGATCTTTCGTGGATGGCGCAGCACACGGATGGCGGAACGATCTTTGTGCAATCCGGCGGGCCGCGCGATCAAAACGCGGGCAAAGTTCCGCCGCAAGTCGTGCTGGCCGTCGAACATTACAACCGCATGATTCGCGTGCTGGAAAAAGGCGTGCCGGTCAAAGTCGAGCTGAACATCCAGGCTCAGTTTCACGACGAAGCCAGTTCCAACGGATTCAATCTGATTGCTGAAATTCCCGGCACGGATTTGAAAGACGAAATTGTCATGATCGGCGCGCATTTCGATTCGCATCATTCCGGAACTGGAGCGACGGACAATGCCGCTGGCAGCGCCGCGATGATGGAAGCGATGCGCATTTTGAAAGCGGTCGGAGCCAAACCGCGCCGCACGATTCGCGTCGGGTTGTGGGGCGGGGAAGAAGAAGGCTTGCTTGGTTCGCGTGCTTACGCCAAAGAACATTTCGGCGATCCAGCGACAATGCAATTGAAACCTGAACACGAAAAGCTCTCGGCTTATTTCAACATTGATAACGGCACAGGACGGATACGCGGTGTCTGGTCGCAGAACAATCTGGGCGCACAAAAAGTCTTTGAAAGCTGGGCTGACCCGTTGCGCGACCTGGGCGTAACGATCATCAGTCCGCGATCTGTCAGCCAGACGGATCATATTTCCTTTGATTCGTTGGGATTGCCAGCGTTTCAGTTCGTTCAGGAACGGCTGGAATACAACTCGCGAACTCATCATTCCAACATGGACACAGTTGACCACGTTCAAAGAGATGATATGGTGCAAATGGCTACGGTTGTGGCGGTCTTCGCTTACAATGCGGCTATGCGGAATGAAAAGCTTCCGCGCAAAGCATTGCCGGCTCCGCAACGGCAAGGGCGAAATCAATAAGGAGATTTTGGCAAAATGAGTGATGTAACGGTGAAAATGAATTGGACTGGTGGTTTGGCTTTTACGGCGGTGAATTCCACAGGCATCGAAACTGTGCTGGATGGTAATCGGCAAGCTGGGGCCAGTCCGGTGGAAATTTTGATGGAAGCTTTGGGGGCGTGTTCGGCGATTGATGTGGTGGTGATTATGGAAAAGGTAAAAACGCCACTTCAAAAACTGGAAGTTGTCGTTGACGGCGATCGTCGAGTGACCGAACCACGTTACGTCGAAAGTGTACGAATCGCTTTTGACGCCTGGGGTGACGGCATCAATTACGACAAATTGGCGCGAGCGATCAATCTTTCGATTGGAAAATATTGCAGCGTCTTTCATTCGCTGCGGACTGACTTGAAGCTGGAGGCCAAATTCCGTGTCCACGCTGCAGACGCGACGGCTTCGGGAGATTACCAAGAAGTCTCTATGTCAGTGCCAACCGGCGAATTGCAGTAAGGAAGTCAGAAGAGACAGGATTTACAAAATTTGCAGGATTGACCTGAACATTGCTGTAAATCCTGTCCGCTTTTGGATTTAAGCCTTTTGAGCCATCACCTTTATTGCCAATTCTGCCGCTCGTTTTCCGCTCGCCACGCTGCCATCCGCCAGCCAGCCTTCAGTGCCAACCCAATCTCCGGCGACAAATAATCCTTCAATGCCGGGAACGGCCGGACCGGGTCTTCCGCTTAAGCCGGCTTGTTCCGCCGTTGCCAAAGCATTCACAACCGTCAGCGAAGGCATAAAGCGACGTTCAATCACCAGTTTTTGCCAGCCGGGTTGCACCAGATTGAGCAACTCTTCCAGTTCGTGTTCGACGGCTTTGGGATTGTCCGGAGCTTCCGAGCCTAAATACATTGCTATGTGAATGACTGCATTCTCTTTCGGCGCGAGCTTCGCCACTGCTGAGTGCACGGAAAGATAAAGCGGGCGATCAATGCCTAATGCAAATGTTGTTTGCGGGTCTGGCAAGCGTTCAAGTGCGATGTCCAGGCAAGCTGCCTTGACCGGAATCGCTTTTTTCGCCCATTCGCCGAGAGCAGTTTGGTGGCCGCCTTCTATCAAGTCACAGGCTTCGTGCGGACTGCCTGCTACGATGACGGCATTGGCTGGGCAGTGATAGTCGTCAGCTAAGTTGATTCCTGTGACTCGTCCCGACTGGTTTTGAGTAATTTTCACGACGCGGGATTCGGCGACGACCTTCACGCCAGCTTGTTCGGCTTTGGCCCGCAGCCCATTTACTAAAACCTGCCAACCGCCATCCGGATAAAGCACAGACTCTTTCAATGCCATTTGGAATTGAGCCAGCGCTAATCCCGCGCTTTGGCGCTCAGGGTCGTTCGCGTAAGTGCCCAGCCGAAAAAGAGCTTGCAGCAAATTCCGCAATTCTGAATTACGAACTTCCTTGTCCAGCCATTCGCGAACTGTTATGTGGTCGAACTTTGCGGCATCTATCCTTGGAAGTGTGCTAAGTACTTGAGCGGCCTCTAGTTTTGCTGACAATCCGAGAAGAGTTGTGGTCAGCAGCGACAACGTTTCGCCCGGCAGTTTATGTCTCCGTCCACCCGCAATTGCCAATGTTCCACCGACTTTGGGAATACCTCCGCTGATTTCGACTCCAAGCTCACGCAGAATTTTGAAGGCTTGACCGCTACGATAAATCGCGTGCGGTCCTAGATTGAAGCGAATGCCACGCTTTTCAGTAGTCGTTGCGCGTCCACCGATCAGGTGCGATTTTTCAAACAGAGTCACTTCGCAACCGGCTTTTGCTAGAAAGTTAGCTGCGGTAAGCCCTGCCAAGCCACTACCGACGACGATCACGTTTTTGCTCATAGTTATCTCCTTCTCAAAAGTAGTTTTGCTCAATTCACGTGTTAGCCCGCAAAAAGGTTACAGGTTGTCAGAGAAAGTTTGCGCTGAAGAGGCTTGCTCGGTGGAGAGCGATAAAGGAAGATAGCCATCAATGGTGAATCAGACGGTTGAATTCGTTGAGGATCAAAACAAACTAGCAACGATAATTGAGCGGATCAGTTCTGCTTCAGCGCTGGCATTGGATATTGAAACCATCAACTGGTGGGACCGTGATGCTGAGCGAGTTGCGCTGATTCAGTTGGCTTACCGTGAAGGGGATGGATCGGCGATGGGCAATACGGCTTTGCCCATACGTGTCTCAATTATTGATCCGTTGGTAGGAGTTGATCTGTCCCCCTTACGCTTGCCGTTGGAATTGGGCTTGATGCCAAAAGCGATTCATAATGCCAATTATGACGCTGTGCGGCTGGCGCGCCATTATGGAATCAGTACATCACCGATTTTTGACACGATGCTGGCTGCGCGCCGCAGTGGGGAAAAGAAATGCTCTCTGAAGGCGCAAGTTGAGACTCACCTTGGGTTTCGGATTGATAAGGCAGAGCAGCGCGGCGATTGGGGCCGCCGCCCATTGACTCGGGAGCAACTCGAATATGCGGCACTGGATGCAAGCTGCACCCTATTGCTTTACGAGCGGCAATTCAGGCTTGGGCTGCGCGGCGATTATGAACTAAACCAGCGGCTTGAAAGTCCAACGGGACATCAAAACACTCTACCTCTTCAAGATGGGGGAGCAAGAACAAGCTCTTTATCTGCTACGGACCAGTCGCGAGTCGTTCAGTCTCTAATAGCGGCAGATGAGCTGTCCGACTTGAGTCCAGCGGGGCTAGCTTTATTAGGCATAATTGCAGAATTGAGTGGCCGTTATAGTCCTGAGCAGTTGGCCGTTTCGGTCGGGGGCGAGCGTATCGGCTTGGCAGGGTGGATTGTCGATCGAATTCTCGGCAAGGACGAGGATGTAGACGAATTGACGGCAAAACATGAAATCACAACATTATGTGAGCGTGGATTGATTGAGATTAGCTTGTCCCGTCGATTGGAAGTGGCACCTTCTGGAATCAGGCTCTGGAAGCTGAGTAAACCCAAGAATTGATTGCTAATCGTGGAAAGATAAGATGGCTCAAAAAGAGAGAGAATGAGTCGTTGGAATTTGCAGGCTGGCGTGCAAGGGCTTATGAATCAATGTTCATGAACGGAGAGGAAGCGACGGCATAGTGGGTTAGTGATCCTAAATGAAAAGAAATCTAGTTGAATCGTTAAACATTGTGATTGCTCACTTTTTACTTGGGTTAAGGCGCGTTGAAAAAAAACTTTCACTTAATTTAAAAAAGTCGTTGACAATCGGCGGGAATTGTATAGAATCCAAATTTCGCGCTTGAGAGCAAACGAGAAAGAAATTCAAAGAGTTCTTAAGTTGATATTTGAAAACTAGGCAGAGCGTTTTATATGAGAGGAAAACTCTGATATTCCTTGTCTTACTGTGAAAGCAGTAAGGTTTTGGTTTTGTCGCAAGCTTTTGTTTGCGAATCTCAAGTATTTATTTGAGAGTTTGATCCTGGCTCAGAATCAACGCTGGCGGCGTGCCTAACACATGCAAGTCGAACG
>DAOMFR010000152.1:4742-16128 GCA_035429885.1 Blastocatellia bacterium | reverse complement strand
CAGGCTGTGAGGCTTGGCGATTGGAAAGGCTTGCGGCGAAATCTGCATCGTGGAAACACCAAACTTGAGCTTTACAACCTCGCCGCCGATCCCGGCGAGCAAACCAACCTGGCTGACAAACATCCAGAAATCGTCAAACGCATTGAGAGAATTTTGGCCGAACAGCATCGCCCATCGGCTGAATTCCCAATCAAAGTTTTAGACAACTAAACTCTGTGTCAGTAGCGCGACTGTAAAGGAGCGTTCAGCCCTTGCTGACGCGCGGGCTACTGACACTTCAGCACGAAAATGATTAAAACAGCTTTTGTCGGTTGTGGCGGCATCGCCGACCATTACCTGAGCGTTTACCGCGACCTGGAATTTGTCGAAATGGTCAGTTGCGTTGACGCCAGCATTGAACGTGCGGAATTGGCGGCGACAAAGCTTGCGGACAATTCGCTTGGCAAACCGAAGCCTCGCGCGACGACCGAGTTCGCCGACGCCCTGAAGCCAGATGTTGATCTCGTCGTCATCAACACGCCGAACCATCTTCACCGAGAACAAACCATTGCGGCTTTTGAAGCTGGCAAACACGTCTTGCTGCAAAAACCTGTTGCGGCGAATTTGGCCGACGCCGAAGCCATTGCCGCAGCCGCCGAGCAAGCAAAGCAGCGCGGTTTGGTCAGCGGGCTTTATCTGAGTTACTTCGACCAACCGTTGATGCACGACCTGAAAGCGATGATCGAAGCCGGTTGGTTTGGCGACATCGCGCATTTGTACGCGCGGCTGATGCATCGCGGAGGTTTGGCGGTTTCCAAACAGGTTTTAGCTGGCCAGGCCAACTGGCGAGCTTCGTTGGCGGAAACCGGCGGAGGCTGTTTCATTCAACTGGCCGTGCATTACGTCCACCTGTTCAAATGGATGATGGGTGCGCGTGTTGTTCGCGTGATGGCGATGGCTAAGAATCAACATTGCCCAGGCATTGAAGGTGAAGACCTGGCTTGCGCGATTCTGGAATTTTCAAACGGTGCGCTGGCGACGATTGATATGGCCTGGAATACAGCGGGCGAACAACTGTCAGTTCATGGGACTCGCGGAACTTGCGAATACATCAGCAACCAAACCTTGATGCTGGATTCATTGGCGGGCGAATTCAGCGGACACGTTATCAATTATTCAGGTAGCAGTTCTCAGGCTTCTCCCGCTGCCCCAGGAACCGCAGCCACTCAACAAATTTCCTCCGTTATCGCTCCGCAGCTTGGCGATTGGCAAAACCCTTTCAATCAGCACCGAATGTTTTTAGAAGCGCTACGCGACCACAAAACGCCTTTTGTTTCTATTTCTTCCGGCGCAGAAGATTTGCGCGTTGTTGCGGCGGTTTATGAATCCGCCAAAACTGGCGTGGCGATAAAACTCGGCTGAGGCCAAAAAAACTGATCATCTTGCTGATTTTGTTACGTTTGACCGTGCAGTTTATTTGGTCAGCGTGTACTATTGGTCAAACCAGTTTGGCATCGCCAAACAATTTTAAACAAAACAAAATCGAGCATAGATGACGATCACAGAATTGATGAAGATGTACGACTTCTCCGGTTGGTCGGTTGTAATTACCGGGGGGACTGGGGTTTTATGCGGCGCAATGGCGAAAGCGTTGGTCGGTTGCGGCGCGAATGTGGCCATACTGGCCAGAAGTGCTGAAAAAGGCGAAGCGCTGCTGGCCGAAATTGATGGTCCCGGAAGAGCGATCATTGTCCCTGGAGACGTGCTGCAAGTTGAAACTCTGCAACAGGCGGTCAAGACCGTTCTGGAAGAGTTTGGGCGAATTGACGGGTTAATCAATGGCGCGGGGGGAAATAGCCCGCAAGCGACGACCCGCCCTGATTTGACCTTCTTCAATTTGCCGGAGGAAGCGCTTCGCTATGTCTTTGACTTGAACATGTTGGGAACGATTTTGCCTTGCCAGGTTTTTGGTCGCCAGATGGCAGAACAGGGAGACGGTGTAATTTTGAATGTTTCTTCGATGAGCGCCACGCGACCCCTGACGCGCGTCATTGGATATTCGGCGGCCAAAGCCGGAATTAATAATTTCACGCAATGGCTGGCAGTGCATCTTGCCCAACAGTACTCTACTCGAATTCGCGTCAACGCTGTCGCACCCGGTTTTTTTATTACAGAACAGAACCGTGCCTTGCTGACCGATCTGGCAACGGGGGAACTGACTGCTCGTGGCCAGAGCATCATTGCTCATACTCCGATGGGAAGATTTGGCAATGCGGAAGATTTGCTGGGAGCTGTTTTGTGGTTGATGTCTCCCGCATCAGCTTTTGTGACTGGAATCGTTGTTCCGGTAGACGGAGGATTTTCAGCCTTTGGTGGCGTGTAAAAAAAAGAATTTGACCTGGCCCAGATCTTTGTATCTTGAGGGAAATGATCATTATGTACTTCCTGCAAATCCTATCGCCGCTACTTTTGGCAATAGATTTTGTCTGGATAGTTCTTTTGTTGCGAAAACAAAAGAACACCGGATTGGTCTTTATTGCCGTTACGGTCGGTTTCATCGGGTTTTACGAGTTTCTGGAATTGTTGGAAGTGTCTGGTTTACGAGATTCCCTGGGACAGCGGTTTTGGATGCGAGGTCTTCCGGTTGCCGCCCTCACATTTGTGTTGATTGCTTTTCTCAGCCGTTCACTTACACAACATTCGCGTTTAGAAAATCAGTTACGTTTAGGTAATTTGACTCATAAAACTCTGTTCAATGCTGTCAGTGACACCATTGCCATTGTTGATGGCCAAACTTTGGAAATTACCGATATCAACAACGCTGGCTGCGAGAAATATGGCTACACTCGTGAAGAGTTATTGGGCAGGCCCATCACTCAACTTTCAGCCGAGCCGGAAAAAACTGCCGATGCAATTGCCAAAGCGCTAGACAAAATTCCGATTCGTTACCACCGAAAAAAAGATGGGACAGAATTTCCTGTTGAAGTCACCTCCGGGGTTTTTTCAGAAAACAATCGCCAATATTTTGTTTCAATCATTCGAGACATCAGCGCCCGCGTTTTAGCCAATCAGAAACGACTGGACCGTGAAGAGCAAATGAGGCGGTACGACCAGGCGCTAGGTCAGCTTTCACGAAGTAACGTGGTAGAAACAGATGGTTTGCAGGCTGCGTTCGAGCAAATAACAGAGGTAGCAGCCGAGGCGCTGGATTTAGAACGCGTTAGCATCTGGCTTTATGATCAAGAGAAAACAAAAATTATTTGCCAGGATTTGTATGAGAGCCGCGCCAATGAACATAGCCAAGGGGGCGAATTATTGGCGAAGGACTTTCCGACCTATTTTGCCGCTTTGAATGATGATCGGATTATCGCCGCTGTTGACGCGCATCAAGATTCTAGAACGAAAGAGTTTACAGACAATTACCTGACGCCGCTTGGAATCGTTTCTATGCTTGATGCTCCAATTCGGATTCTTGGAAAAAATGTTGGTGTGATTTGTCACGAAAAAGTTGCTGTGCCCCGGCATTGGTCACAGGAAGAAGAAGTATTCGCGGCCTCAATTGCGGATTTTGCCGCATTGTTTATTAAGGCTGAAGAGCGGCAGGCAATCAGGCGATCCATGGATCGCCTGATTGAAGCCGTTCAATTAACCCCGGATTTTGTTGGCATCACCAAAATTGATGGTCATTCTCCGTTCTTAAATGAGGGCGGCAGAATGATGTTGGGAATTGGTAAATCTGAAAGCATTGGCGAACTCCAAGTCAGAGATTTTTTACCTGACTCTGCATGGAAAAAATATCGAGAAGAAATTCTGCCATTGGTCATGATTGACGGAGTTTGGTCAGGCGAAAACAGTTTAAGGCGGCGTGATGGGCAGGAACTGACAGTTTCCCAGGTGATCATTGGACATCGAAACAGCGCCGGGAAGATCGAATATCTGTCAACCATTATGCGCGACATGTCCGCCCAAAAGCTTGCCGAGCAAGCGCTGCGTCGTAGTGAAGAACGCTACCGAGCGCTTTATGAAGACAACCCTTCGATGTACTTCACTGTGGACGCTGCTGGCGTTGTCTTGTCAGTCAATCGCTATGGTGCTGAGCATCTGGGATATATGGTCAAAGAGCTGGTCGGCAAGTCCGTGCTGAGTGTGTTTTACGAAGATGATAAGGCTACGGTTGTTGAGCGGTTGCAGGCTTGTTTGCAAACACCTGATCAGATGGTGGAGTGGGAATTCCGAAAATTGCATAAAGACGGTTCGCTGATGTGGGTGAAAGAATACGTCCGCGTGGTTCGAGACAGTGACGGCAAGCCTGTCGTCTTAATTGTTTGCGATGATATTACGGAAAGAAAAAAAACCGAGGAAGAAATTCATAAGCTGAATTCGGATTTGAAAGATTCGAGCGAGCAGATGAGGCGATTGGCAGCCCATTTACAAAACGCCCGCGAGCAAGAGCGCAAACGAATTGCACTGGAAATTCATGACGAGCTGGGGCAGCAATTAACCAACTTCATGTTTCAGTTAAAACGATGCTTTGATGAGTTTGGGCCGGACGACTCGGAGATTCTCGAGAAAACTGACTCGTTGAAAGGCTTGGTCAGAGAAATGATAAAAACAGTTCGGCGAATTGCCACCGAACTTCGGCCGGGAGTCTTAGACGAATTTGGGCTTGTTGCTGCAATCGAATGGCAGTCACATGAATTTATCAGAAACACGGGAATTAAGACTGTGCTGAAGAAAGAAAGCAATGACATCCAAATTGATGAAGATAAGGCTACGGCGGTTTTCAGAATCTTTCAGGAAGCGCTGACCAACATAGCCCGCCATTCGGAAGCCACGGAAGTTCAAATCACATTGGGATGCAAAGATGGGTTGCTGGTGCTTGAAGTTCAGGATAATGGCAAGGGCGTGACTGAAAAAGAGCTTCGCAACTCTCGTTCGTTGGGGGTGCTGGGGATGAGAGAACGAGCGGAGATCTTCGGCGGCTCTTTGACAATCAACGGCATTGAAGGACGCGGAACCAGTGCGGTACTGCAAATGCCGCTGATTTAAGTTTAGCTAGATAATAGGGAGCCGTCGCGAAAACGGTTCAACCAAGAATTCAGGAGAAAAGAATGCTAATCGGCAAAGGTTATACGGATAAATTTTTATCCGATGTGGAAGTCCGTGAATTGGCAACTTTGGCGTTGTCAGAAGCTGGCCTCGACGGCAAGCGTGTGATTGTCATCATCCCCGACGGCACACGCACAGCTCCAATTCCGCAAATGTTTCGACTCTTCCATGAATTGCTAGGCGAGAAAGTGGCTGCGCTGGATTATTTGATAGCCCTTGGCACGCACCAGCCGATGAACGAAGAGGCGATCAATCAGCGAATTGGTGTTACGAATGAAGAGCGCGCAGGGAAATATGCCAAGGTCAAAATTTTCAATCATCATTGGGAATTGCCGGAAACCTTTGTCGAGCTTGGCGTCATTTCGAAGGAAGAAATTTCCCAGATCAGCGACGGGTTGTTGAACGAACCGGTAAACGTGAAATTGAACAAACTGGTCTTCGATTACGACCAGATCATCATTTGCGGCCCGACCTTTCCGCACGAAGTCGTGGGCTTTTCCGGCGGCAACAAATATTTTTTTCCAGGCATCAGCGCGGGTGAAGTCATCAACTTTTCGCATTGGCTGGGTGCCTTGGTGACCAGTTATGAAACCATCGGCAAGAAATACACTGCCGTTCGTAAAGTGATTGATCGCGCCGCGCAGTTCATCAATCATCCGAAGCTTTGTTTTAGTTTAGTTGTCAAAGGTGAATCGTTGGCGGGACTGTACATTGGTTCGCCTGAAGAGGCCTGGGAAGCTGCCAGTGACCTTTCCTCGCAATTGCATATCGTGTGGGCGGACCGGCAATACAATCGTGTGCTTTCGGTAATGCCGAAATTGTATGACGACATCTGGACAGGTTCGAAAGGCATGTACAAGATGGAGCCGGTCATCGCCGATGGCGGCGAGGTTGTTATTTACGCGCCGCACATTGATGAGATCAGCTACTCTCATGGCAAGATTCTCGATGAACTCGGATATCACGTGCTGGAGTACTTCACCAAACAGTGGGACAAGTTCAAGCATTTTCCGCTAGGTGTTGTCGCGCATAGCACACATCTGACAGGCATCGGAACTTACGATCCGGAAACAGGAATTGAAAAGCCACGGATTAAAGTTACGCTGGCGACCAAAATTCCCAAAGAACGCTGCGAACGGTTAAACCTCGGCTATCTCGATCCTGACACTATCAATCTGGACGATTGGAAAAATAGGGAAGCTGAAGGCATCTTACTGGTTCCGAAGGCAGGCGAAATGCTGTATCGCCTGAAGCCAAAAGCCGCAGTTGTTTAGGCATTCCGTTTTGAAACGCAACTCTGTTGTGAACGAAACCGTCGGCAAAAGCGTATTGGTTCAGGCAAACGCTTAACGAAGGGCATTTTTTATGAAACGACCACTGTTTATTTTGCCGGTATTGGTTTTGGTGCTCATGGCAACTTTCGGTTATTCGCAACCGGCAAAGCCTGTTGCCCTGGACATGTCCAAAGAACAAAAGCCCCGCAACGTCAAAGTTGAGCAGGTTCAATTTAAAGGCCGCAAAGCTTTGCGTGTGACCGATGACGCCTCACCCAATTCCAGCGATGACGACAGATTCCTGATGTTGACTGCCACCGATTTCAAGAACGGCACGATTGAAGTCGAATTGGCCGGGGACACCATGCCAAACGCTTCAGCGACTGCGCGCGGATTCGTCGGTGTGACGTTTCGAACGGTCGCTGACGGCTCGAAATTCGAATGCTTTTACTTGCGACCGACAAATGGACGCGCTGACGATCAGGTTCGTCGTAACCATTCAGCCCAATACATTTCCCACCCTGACTTTCCGTGGCAGAAACTTCGAAAAGAATTTCCCGAAAAATACGAAAGTTACGTTGATCTGGTGCCAGGCGAATGGACAAAAGTCAAAATCGAGGTCGTCGGAACCAAAGCCAGGCTATATGTTCATGGCGCTTCTCAGCCGACATTGATCGTCAATGATTTGAAACTGGGCGAATCCGGCGGAGCCATTGGCTTATGGGTGGGGCCTGGCACAGTGGCTCACTTTTCCAATTTACGAGTGAGCAAGTAAACTGCTTGCTCAACTTTGTTTTCAGGGTTTGGGTTAAAGGGAAAGCGAATGCAGCTTTAGCCTTTGATTCAAACTCTGAACTATTTTTAGCAAGAGGTTTTCAATGCAAGCTTCATCGAATTTGAAAGTTATTCGCGGTGCTTGTCCGCACGATTGCCCGGACACCTGTGCCCTGGTCACCACTGTCGAAAACGGAAAAGCCGTCAAGGTTCAAGGGGCGGAAGATCATCCAACCACCAACGGCTTTCTTTGCACAAAGGTCAATCGTTATCTGGAACGCACCTACAGCCCGCAGCGCGTGCTGTATCCGATGAAGCGCGTTGGCGAAAAAGGCAAAGGCATCTTTCAGCGGATCAGTTGGGATGAAGCGCTTGATACTATCGCCGCGAAGTTCAAGGAAATCGCCGCCGACGACCCGCAAGCCATTCAACCATACAGTTACGCCGGAACGATGGGGTTGGTGCAAGGCGAGAGCATGGATCGCCGCTTCTTTCATAAACTCGGTGCTTCGTTGCTGGATCGCACAATCTGCGCTTCCGCTGGAGCCGCCGGTTACAAAGCCACCATTGGGCTAAGCATGGGAACCGATCCGGAACGATTCCACGAAGCCAAACTGATATTGATTTGGGGATCTAATGTCATCACGTCAAACGTCCATTTGTGGCCGAAGATTCTGGAAGCTCAGCGCAACGGCGCGCGGATCATTGCCATTGACCCGTATCGCAGTTTGACTGCTGAAAAATGCGATCAGCATATCGCTCCGCTGCCCGGCACGGATGGCGCACTGGCGCTGGCTATGATGCACGTCATCATCAAAGAAAATCTGATTGACGCTGATTACATCGAAAAATACACGCTTGGTTTTGAACTGCTGCGCGAACGCGTGCTGGAATATCCGCCGTCGAAAGTCGCCAAGATCACTGGATTAGACGAAGGGACAATTACTAGTCTGGCTCGCGAATACGCGACTACCAAACCTTCGATCATTCGCTTGAATTACGGCATGCAACGTCACGCTGGCGGAGGCATGGCCGTGCGAACCGTCGCTTGTCTGCCTGCTTTGATTGGAGCTTGGCGAGATGCCGCCGGTGGCGCGTTGCTTTCCACTTCCGGTACCTTCGGGATGAACACCACCGCGTTGTCCAGGCCCGACTTGATTTGGAACAACCCGCGAACGATCAATATGTCTGCCATTGGCGATGCGCTGACTGGTTACCAGCGTGTGCAAACTTTTAATGCCAAAGGCGCTCCGACTGAAGTGCTAGAACCGCTCGATCCGCCAATCAAAGCCCTTTACGTTTACAATTCCAACCCCGTAGCCATCGCGCCCGATTCGCGCAAAGTGGTCGCCGGTTTCAGCCGCGAAGATTTGTTCACCGTCGTTCACGAAATCTTCCAGACAGACACCGCGGATTATTCCGACATTCTGTTGCCAGCAACGACGCAACTTGAACAGTTTGACATCCACCGCGCCTACGGTCATCTGTACGTTGTGTTGAACCAGCCGGCCATCGAACCTATCGGCGAAGCCAAACCGAACAGTGAAGTTTTCCGCCTACTTGCCGAACGGATGAGTTTCACCGATGATTGCTTTCAGGATTCTGATGAAGAGATCGCCAGCCAGGCCCTTTCCAGCTCGAATCCAAGGATGCAAGGCATTACGCTGGAAGACCTGAAAGAGCGCGGCTGGGTGCGACTGAACGTTCCCGAACGTTTCGCCCCATTTGCCGAAGGCAATTTTCCTACGCCTTCAGGCAAATGCGAATTCTTCAGCGAGACATTGGCCAAGCAGGGAATTGATCCGCTGCCGATTTATATCGCGCCGCGCGAAACGGTGCAGGATGCGCCGCAACTGGCAAAGAAATATCCGCTGGCAGTAATTTCTCCGCCAGCGCACAATTTTCTGAATTCCAGTTTCGCCAACCTGCCCAGTTTCCTGAAAGCCGAAAAAGAACCTCGCCTGGACATCCACCCCGCAGACGCAGGTTTGCGGGGAATCAAAGATGGCGACCGGGTCCGAGTCTTCAACGACCGAGGCGACTTCAACGTCAAAGCTCGTGTCACAGACAAAGCCCGCCCCGGTGTCGTCGTCGCTCTGTCGGTCTGGTGGAAGAAACTTTCCGGAGACGGCTGCAACGCCAACGATGTGACATCACAGGGGCTGACGGATTTGGGAGCGGCGGCGACATTTTATGATGCGTTGGTGGAAGTAGAACTCACTGAGCATCGAAAATAGTTAAGCGATAATACGAATGTATCTTACGACTCATCTACGAAAGAATTTCGATTACAAACTACAGCATAGCGGTCAGAAGCAGCAGTGGAAGGTCAAACTCAAGAAAGCCACGCCGCAGGCGGTTGAGGCTTTGCTGCGAACTTTTAAGGTTGTCTTTGTTCGTAACGAAGAGCAGATTTTGGCTGAATGCACTTGCCCTTACTTTGCCAGGAATAATGTGTGCGAGCATTTGTGGGCAGTGATTGTGGAAGCCGATCGCCACGATGCCTTACAAGGGGAAAAC
The DNA here is from genome assembly GCA_035429885.1 of Blastocatellia bacterium. GTDB lineage: Bacteria > Acidobacteriota > Blastocatellia > RBC074 > RBC074 > RBC074. The sequence goes on along the minus strand of DAOMFR010000152.1, from coordinate 6,472 downwards.
GGCAATGAGCCATTGCAACTGGTCAAATGGGATTTTGCTGAAAAGGGCTATCATCTCAGCCCTACACTTGCCGCCCAGCTCGCGGAGTCGCCGCGCCCGGATAAGTGGAAAAAACAGCTTGGTGATTTGGAGATTCCCCCCACGCAGATCGCGCAGCAGGAAGCCTGGCCAGCGACGCGACAAATTGTTTATGTCATTGATGTTCCCGCAACCTCTCAAGGAGACGGCGTTTATCTGGAACTGTTTTATCGTGACCGCCGGAAAGATGGGGAATGGGGCAATGTTCGGTTTTCGGGTTTCAATCGCGGGGTGTTGAACTACCTGCCAGATTCGGACGACCGTTACATTCTGTCAATGTTGCTTGGCGCGTCGCAACACCATGACCGGACCGAATACGCTTATGGTTATGGGTATGTCACGGCCGCGACGATGCCGCGCTATCGTTTGCTGGAAGCGCAACCGGACATTATGTTGCCCGCCATCTGTCGAACAGGACGCGCATATCTGCGTTTGAAAACGCCTCAGCATCCAAATGAAAACGATCTGGTGGAATGGTTTCCGCTGACCTGGGATGACGGCGAAGCTTGGCAGTTCCGCGTTGTCATGGAACCAGCGGAAGACGGTTACGATGTGCGTGGGGTTCTGGCGCGTGGCGATGAGCGCATGGCATTGTCAGAACCGGTCTTGTTAACGGAAGCCAGCGTTTTCTTTACCCGCGATCGAGCAATGACCTATCAGCACGGCGATGCTTTCCCCTGGGTGAAGCTGTTGCAGAAGCACAAAACGATGCATGTGCCTGAAGACATGCGCGCCGAATTTTTGAGCGAATTGCTGTCAAAACCTGCGCTGCCGCCACTCGACCTGCCGTCAGAACTCCAATACGAAACGATTCAAATTACGCCGCGTCCGCGATTGAAGATCAAAAGGCCAGACAAGAATAATTGGACTGACCGTGACGAACTCCGTGGCAGATTGGGCTTTGGTTATGGTCAGGCAATCGTCGGCGCATACGATGTGCAGCAAGGTTTTTACGATGCAGAAGCACACACCTTTAGCATGCGCGATGACGCCGCCGAACGCGCGGCTATGGATCGTTTGATCGAAGTTGGCTGGCAAATGCACCCGGCAGATGCCGACCACAAACATCCACGCTGGCGATTGGCACAAAACAAATTGCCGCGCGTGGTGCGTGAACTCTTGGCCGATGGTTGGCACGTTGAAGCCGAAGGCAAGGTGTATCGCCAATCAGGCGACATCAACATGCAGATTAAATCCGGCATCAACTGGTTCGACCTGCACGGCACATTCGACTTTGACGGCGTCAAGGTGGCGCTGCCCGCGGTGCTGGCTGCGCTCAAACGTGGCGAGAATGTTGTGGCACTGGGTGACGGCACGTATGGTTTGCTGCCTGAAGAGTGGTTGCAGCAATACGGCTTGCTGGCAGGGCTCGGCAAAGTGGAAGGCGATAAGCTGCGGTTCCAAAGTTCGCAGATTGGCTTGCTGGATGCGCTGTTGGCCGCGCAGCCCGAAATCCGATTTGATAAAGCCTTTGCACAAAAGCGCGCCGAGTTGCAGGATTTTGAAGGAATCCAGGCAATCGAACAGCCCGATGGGTTTGTCGGCGAACTGCGCGGTTATCAAAAAGAAGGCCTGGGCTGGATGGACTTTTTACAGCGGTTCGGTTTTGGCGGTTGTCTGGCCGATGACATGGGCGTAGGCAAAACGCCGCA
>DAOMFR010000152.1:0-4642 GCA_035429885.1 Blastocatellia bacterium | reverse complement strand
CCCGCCGTCTCCCCATCCCCCAGTCCCTCAGTCCCTCCATCTTTAGTCGTCGTTCCCAAGTCGCTGGTTTTCAACTGGCAGCAGGAAGCAGCGCGCTTCACGCCTGAATTACGTGTTCTGGATCATACGGGGCAGTCACGACAGAAAGGGGAAACCGCACATTTCGAAGAGTATGACGTGATCCTGACAACGTACGGCACGCTGCGTAACGACGTGGAAGATCTGAAAGACGTGAAGTTCGATTACGTCGTGCTGGACGAAGCCCAATGGATCAAAAACGCCAGCTCGGCTTCCGCCAAAGCTGCGCGAATGCTTCAAGGCAATCACCGTCTGGCCTTGAGCGGAACGCCCATCGAAAACCATTTAGGCGAATTGTGGAGCCTGTTTGAATTCCTGAATCCCGGCATGCTCGGCGCGGCTTCTGTTTTCAAAATGGCAGGCGCGGGCGCTCGCAATCCAAACGAAGGTACCCGCAAACTGCTGGCGAATGCCTTAAGGCCATTCATCCTGCGCCGCACCAAACAGCAAGTCGCCACGGAACTTCCGGCCAAGCTGGAACAGACGCTTTATTGCGAACTCGAACCGGATCAGCGCAAGTTTTACAACGAGCTTCGCGACCATTATCGAGGCACGCTGCTCGACCGCATCGCTAACGAAGGCATGGCGAAATCCAAGATGCAGGTGCTGGAAGCGCTGCTGCGGTTGCGCCAGGCCGCAATTCATCCCGGCCTGATTGATCCGAAGCTGGCCGACCAGGACAGCGCCAAACTCGACCTGTTGCTGGAACAGATTGATGAGGTTCTAGAAGGCGATCACAAAGCGCTGGTCTTTTCGCAGTTCACTTCAATGCTGGCCATCCTGCGCGACCGGCTGGACAAAATGGGAGTCGTTTACGAATACCTGGACGGCCGCAGCCGCGACCGCCAGAAACACGTCGAACGCTTCCAAAAAGACCCCGACGTCAGCCTGTTTTTGATCAGCCTGAAAGCTGGCGGCACGGGCTTGAACCTGACGGCGGCGGAATACGTCTTTCTGCTGGACCCGTGGTGGAACCCCGCAGTCGAAATGCAAGCCATTGACCGCGCCCACCGCATCGGCCAGGAAAACAAGGTCTTCGCCCACCGCCTGATCGCCCGCGACACCGTCGAAGAAAAGGTGCTGCAACTGCAAAGCAACAAGCGCAATCTGGCCGACGCCATCATCAGCGCGGATAACAGCCTGATCCGGGATTTGGGGCGGGAAGATTTAGAATTGCTGCTGTCGTAAATTCGGATTTTTAAGTCTTGGAGATGGTGGAGAAAGTGGGGTAGGCTGTGTCTGCTGAAAGGAGGCAATTTCAATGAGTGTTGCAACTTTACCTCAAAAAAAAATTCGTTGGACTGCCAGGCTGATCAAACGCTTACGCGACGGGCGAACGCAGGCGGAATTTGCGGAACTGCTTGGCGCAACCGTGGAGGACGTCGAATTTTGGGAAAGCGGGCAATTAACGCCGAACGCAGAGCAAACGGAACATCTCTCCGAGCTTGCAGGAAAGGAACGTTTTCTGCATGACTGGAAATTGGCAGGTTCAGGCGTACTGCAAACTGATTTGGGTTAAGCACTCAGCCAACACGGAAAAGAAAACATCTGTATCAAAAAAGAAGTTAAGCATTAAATCAGTTATGAAATTTGCCTTTTTAGACACTCAGATTTTTTTGCATTATAGGTTCTTTGACGAAATTGATTGGGCGAAAATAGTAGGCTCAGCTAGTGTGAGGCTTGTTGTCGCGCCAATTGTAATACGTGAACTCGATAAGCATAAAAATACCAACCCGCGGCAAAAAATACGTGAACGCTCGGCTAAAGTTATTCGAAAGTTTCATGAAATTTGTGATAAGGAGACTATTCCTCAAGTTAGGCCAAGTGTGGAGATGGAAGTGATCCTGCGAGAGCCTCCCCGCGATATATTTACTACCCACAATCTCGATGTTCAGTGGCAAGATGATTGGCTTCTAGCAAGCATTCTCTACTTTCAACAAGAAAATTTAGATGCATCTGTCACACTAATAACACAAGAAAGTCTATTGCCAATGAAAGCGAAATCATTGGGTTTGGCAGTTATTAGCCTTCCAGATGATTTTAAGATCGTTGATGGTGAAGATGCGAATGAGAAGAGAATTAAACAGTTAGAGCAGGAAAATCGAGAGCTTAAATTCCGGTCTCCCGAAATAAAAATTTCTTTTGATGGCGATGTTGAGTACCTGACGGTTTCCAAGTCTTGGCCTATTGATTCGTTTGAGAAGTGGAAAGAGGAGGAACTATTAAAACTAAAGAACAAATATCAAAAATATGAAATTAAAGCTCCACCATTGCCAAGCGCAAAGTCTGATAAAAAACGCCTCAATATTGGTGACTTGCGGAAAATAACAATCGATCTGGAATCGGCTGAATCCTCAAATGAGCCGTCTCTGTATTACAAGCGGGAATATAACCGTAAGTTAGATGAGTTTTGGGCTAAATACGAAGAGTATCTAGAACGTCTTCGAAAAGTAAAGGAAGCATATGCCAGGATGGTTCCCATTGATCTTGTATTGAGAAACACAGGTACTTTGCCCGCAGAAGACATAGATATTTACATTTACTTCCCAGATTATCTGGCTAATGCACTGGCGCTTCGTATGCCGGAATACCCCAAAGCTCTTGAGCCGCCCGATGGGTCTGGAAATCAGGATGGATGGAGAGATATCTATCGTAGTCAGGCGATTTATCCTGTCAGCTTTGGAGCAAGCTTGCCAGTTACCCCAAATGTTAGAGGGCCTTTTATTAACAGTAATGATAGCTCTCTAGTGACATTTTCGGTGGGGAAGCTAAAGCATAATCACTTGATAAGCCTTGATACTGTCTACGTTGTTTTCAACTCAATAGAATTGGCAAAGTCATTTACTATCCAATATAGGTTAACTGCCAGTAATGTATTAAGTATTGTTAGCCGTGAACTACATGTAAAAGTCGGTTTACTTGGCTCGAATGACAAGTCATTGCTTGATAATGAACCTGTATGATGAGCGCGATCCACAAGATTTATAAAGTTGTAGTTTGTCATCTCTTATTACTAGCTATTGGCTGTCAATCAAGCTCAAGTCATTTTTCGGCTACTCAATCAGGTCAATTCACCTCTAGAAGGCCAATCGGCAATTCTTTCGACAATTTTCTTCAAACCGACATTGCGCCTGCTGACGGGTTCGATTTTCCGTTTGGCGATACTGACGGCAAAGGCGCTTACACCGACAAGGCTACAGGGAAGAGGCATGCCGGTTGGTACATCGCGACGAAGTTTGGCGAAAAGTACAGTCTGGGAATTCATCCGGCGGAAGATTGGAATGGAAATGGCGGAGGCAATACCGATCTCGGCCAGCCGGTCTTTGCCGTCGCCAATGGTCGCGTCGTGTTTGCCGAACAGAGCGGCCAGCCTTGGGGAAATGTTGTTGTCATCGAGCACGTCTTTTATGAAAACCACCAGCAGCGGCGGATTCGATCTTTGTACGCGCATTTGCAAACCTTGCGGATGAAAGCGGGAGAAGCGGTCAAGCGGCGGCAACAGATCGGCACCATTGGCCAGGACCCGGACAAAACCTTTGACGCGCATCTGCATTTGGAACTGCGCTGGGATGAATCGCTTGCGCCGACCTACTGGCCTTCATCAAACGGCAAAGACTTGAAATGGGTTCGCGAACATTACGCCGAACCTTCGAGCTTCATCGCCGCGCATCGAAACTTGTTTGTACCTCAGCAGGAAGCGACGCTGGTTTTGGTGGATCAGGAAAGTTACAAGATGCGGCTTTACGAACGCGGCAAATTGAAAGGCGAATACGACATCAGTCTGGGCCAAGGCAAAGGCCAAAAGCGCGTGCAGGGAGACAACAAGACTCCGAAGGGAATGTACTTCGTGCTGAACAAGCACCGTGGAAAGTTCGATGGCGCTTACGGAGCGTATTACGGCGGCCACTGGATCAAGGTGAATTATCCAAATCGCTACGACGCTGAACGCGGGAGAGCCGAAGGTTTGATTTCCGCCGAACAGGAACGCGCAATTGCCGCCAATTGGAATCAGCGCAAGCCGACGCTGGAAACCACGCGGCTGGGCGGCGGCATAGGCTTTCACGGCTGGGCGCAGGAATGGGATAACAGCGGACCTCGCCATCTGTCTTGGGGCTGCGTGGTGATGCACATTTACGACATCAGCAAAGTCTTCGATCAGATTCCGCCCGGCACGATGGTGGTAATTTTCTGAACTCGTTCAGCGATGACAGCCTTGTTAGAGCGGAAACCGGCCCGTATGATCCGCCCGTCACGCGTCTTAATTCGACCGACAACTCGCACCGTAAACCATGAAATTCAACATTCGCATCCTGACAGGATTTTCTGCTCTGGCAATCTGTTGTCTGACCTTTGTTTCGCGGCAGATTGCTCAAGAACAGGCCGGTGCGCTGCGCATTCGAACCGATCTAGTTCAAATTGATGTGGCGGTGAAGGATCAAAAAGGCAATTTGATCCGAGATCTGAAGCGCGAAGATTTTGAAGTCCTGGAAGACGGCAAGTCTCAACAAATCACGCATTTTGCGATTGGCACATCCAGCAAACCTGCTGCGTACTTAAACTCGCA
>DAOMFR010000151.1:0-16272 GCA_035429885.1 Blastocatellia bacterium | reverse complement strand
TTTGTGGGAACGAACCACTTCAACCGAACAGTGTGCTCGCGCGGCGATGGCAGAAGAAACGCTGCCCAATCGCAACCGCTCCAGACGACCCAAGCCGCGTGCGCCGACAAAAATGCCATCGGCGTTCCAGCTCTCCGCTTCGTTGAGTAATAGCCGCTTCGGTTCTTCGGCTTTGATCACTGCCGTGGTTTGAAATCCGGCGACATTCAAGTCGGCGACAACCGCGTCAATTTTCCTTTTGATTCTCAAGTCTTCGTCGGCGATCCAGTCGGCGATTTTGCCGATCATTGGTTGAATGGCGAATTCCGGGCTTGGCCAGGCGGCATACACCACGCGAATTTCACAACCGGCTACCCAATTGCGAGCCGTGACGACACGAACCACTTCGGTCGCGCTTTCCGATCCGTCAAACCCCAGAATCAATCGAATCGGCTGGTTGGACGCTTCCAGCGGCTCGCGGGCCACGCGCACGGAGCAGTTGGCTTCATGCAACACTTTTTGCGAGACGCTCCCAAAGATCAGCCGTCCCACGGCCGAACGCCCGTGAGCGCCGACAACGATCAGGTCAGAATTCCAGTCATCGGCCTTTTCCAGAATCATGGAGGCTGGAGATCCAACGGAAACTTCCGCTTTGACTTCCCATTCAGGGCGAGCGTTTTGCACACGCTCCGCAGCGCGCAAGGCCAGCGACATATATTCCTGATTCCGATCCATATGTTCGACGATTTCCAATCCCGAAGGCGGCGGCAACCAGTTTTCAATCACCGACAACACCTTGCATTCCGCTTTTGCCGGAAGCCCGGCGCGGGATAAATCTTCCAGCGCGGCATCCGCGCATTGCGATCCATCATAAGCAATCAGGACTTTCATTCGATTTGTCATAAACCCTCCTTAAAACCATAGACCTGTCTTCAGAGACGAATTGGGCGCAAACTATGTGCCGAGACAATCCCCACGCTATGTCTTTGCAATTGCACTCACGGAGGCAGTGATTTTCAGCGAAAAGAGCAATCTTACGCATCGAGTTGAGGATTCTTTCACTGTGGTGGTGATATTGGATGGAACAGGCATTGCTCGAATTTTACGCACTGTAGTTTTCAGGACCGTTTTATTCGCTCTTGGTAGATGTAAGTTGCAGCCCAAAGGAATTGATTATGATTGAACCAGCAACTCGCCAGATCGGCCAAATGAACCAAGTAGGCCAAATAGGCCAAATAGGCCAAATAGGATTGACCAGCGAACAGGCGTTGGAGCGTTTTCGGCAGCTTGGGCCGAACGCCTTGCCGGACAAAATTCCGGTGCCGTTGTGGCGGCGGTTTCTGCGGCAATTTCAAAGCCCGCTGATTTACATTTTGCTCTTCGCATTGCTGGTGGACACCGGAATCTGGTTTGCGGAAGAGGCGACCGCATTGCCGGTCGAATCCATTGCCATTGCTTTGATCTTGTTGCTCAACGCGGGGCTTGGTGTTTATCAGGAAAGTAAATCTGAAGCAGCACTGGCGAAGTTGCGAGAGATGACGGCGCCGTTGGTTTGGGTGATGCGCGATGGCAAGTTGCAGCATCTGCCCAGCAGCGAACTTGTGCCGGGGGATGTCGCGCGCATCGAAGCCGGAGATCGAATCCCAGCCGACGGCAACCTGATCGAAGCCGAAGGCGCGATGGTGGATGAGTCCGTCCTGACGGGGGAATCGGTTCCCATTGAAAAAGACCTCGGCGACGAAGTGTTCAGTGGCACGCTGCTGGTGCGCGGAAAAAACTATCTTGAAGTCAGCCGAACTGGAGCGCAAAGCGCGATGGGGCGGCTGGCCATGATGATCGGCGACATCGAATCCGAACCAACTCCGTTGGAACGGCGATTGAGAAAATTCGGCGGCCAGATAGCGCGCGCGGTGCTGGGGTTGGTTGTGCTGATCGCCGTTGGCGGATTGTTTGTTGAAGGATTAGGACGCATCAGCCACGTGTTTCTGTTTGCGGTGGCGCTGGCGGTTGCCGCGGTTCCCGAAGGTTTGCCCGCCGTGCTGACGTTGACGCTGGCGCTAGGCGTGGAACGCATGGCCAAACGAAAAGCCGTCGTTCGCCGATTGAGCGCCGTCGAAGCGTTAGGCTCCGTGACAGTCATCGCCACGGATAAAACCGGCACGCTCACAGAAAACCGCATGTTCGTCAAAGACCTGGACAGCCCGGACATTGACCGCGCCTTGCACGCGATGGTGCTGGCCAACGACGCGGAAGAAAAATCCGGCGCTGGCGATCCGCTGGAATTGGCGCTGCTGGAATACGCGCTGAAACGAGGCATCGAACTGGTGCATTTGCGTCGGGATCATCCGCGCCACAGCGGCCGAGCTTTTGACAGTTCAGCCAAGTTCATGCGCGTGACAGTGAATGAACTCGACGGAAAGAGGAGCTATCTGAAAGGCGCGCCGGAAGTGATTTTGCAGCTCAGCCGGTTGACGGATTCCGAAAGAAAGGTTTTGGAAGAAAAGGCCGATGCATACGCGCGCGAAGGCTATCGCGTGCTGGCTCTGGGGCATCGCGAAGGAGAAGGGGAGGAGCAACTCGAATTCTTGGGTTTGGTTTTGTTGTGGGACCCTCCGCGCCCTGAAGTGCCTGAGGCGATACGGCTGGCGCAGGAGGCCGGCATTCGCGTGGTGATGGTGACGGGCGACCATCCGGCCACGGCGCTGGCCGTTGCGCACGAAGTCGGACTGAAAACCGGGCGCGTGCTGACGGGGCTGGAAATTGAGGAAATGTCGCTGGACGCGCTGCAAGAAGCCGTGGCGGAAACCAACATCTTTGCCCGTGTTGCGCCGGAACATAAGCTGCGGCTGGTGGACGCGCTCAAACGAAATGGCGAAATCGTGGCGATGACCGGTGACGGCGTCAACGATGCTCCCGCGCTGAAACGTTCCGATGTCGGGATTGCCATGGGAGAACGCGGCAGCGATGTCGCGCGCGAAGTCGCCGATTTGGTGCTGATGGATGACAACTTCGCCACGATCGTCTCAGCCATTGAGGAAGGCCGGAACATTTACGGCAACATACAGAAATTCATCCGCTTTCTGTTTTCAACCAACTTGGCCGAAACGTCGATTGTGGTGGTGGGCGCATTTGTTGCTGCTCTGATGGGGTTGCGGGACGAAACCGGCGCGATTCTGTTGCCGCTGACGGCGGTGCAATTGCTGTGGGTTAACATCATCACCGACGGAGCCCCGGCGCTCGCGCTGGGATTGGATCGTGACTCGGGGCTGATGCGCGAACGGCCACGCGACCCGAAATCCTCTTTGCTCGATCCGGCATCGCTCAAATTTATTTTGGTGGCGGGAGGAACATTGGCGGCGACTGGCGGCGTGTTGCTGTGGGTGATGCCGCAAATCGGATTCTCGTTGGAACAAACCCGCACGGCCATCTTTCTCCATGTCACCATTGGGCAATTATTTTATTCCTATCCAGCACGCCGCCTGAATTCGCTGCCGAGCTTCAATGGCACATTGCATATGGCTGTGACTCTGGGAATCATTCTGCAACTGCTGACGGTTTTACTCCCGGGGCTGCGCCTATTGTTAGGGTTGGAACCAATCACGTGGAAGCTGATGACGATCGTTTCAGCGGGCGTCTTGCTGTCCTGGGGCATTGCGGAACTTTACAGTCGTCTTGCGCTTTTGGCAGATCGCAAACAGAAATAACTCAAGGACAGATCAAATAATGTTGTACGTGAATGCTGGTAAAGGCTGGATAAATGAAATGGTGGGGATGGTGGGAATCGAACCCACACTACCGTAAGGTAACGGGTTTTTGAGACCCGCGCGTCTACCAATTCCGCCACGTCCCCACTTTGTCAACGATCAAGACCGGTAGAAGTTGAATGCCTTGATCGGAAGCGGGCGCGATTATATGAGCCGGTCGGGTGTCGGTCAAGAGGTCGTCAAAAAGTGTTGATGGGAGCATTGAGGACGCTCAACGTTTTATTGCGTTGCGCGTCCTCAATCTTTTTGTGGAGCCAAAAAAAGATTGTTCTTCAATGATCATTTTGCCGACTGTTTTGCGCTTGTGGTTGGTGAGCGGCGAAAAGCCGATCGAACAAATTTGATCAACGCGGCGGCAAGCGCATGCCTGAATTGATCTGAACGAAACATCAAGCAACAAAGGAGAAGGAAACCATGACAACCGCATTTTTGATCGCAATGAAGCTTCTGGCCGTACTGATTGATTGTCCAGACCTGTAAAAATTTGGTGATTGATCTAATCGGCTATTTCGCGCCGCAATTTATTATGGGGAACCATGAATCTGTGCCGGGCCGCTTTTGTGAAAGCAGCCCGGTTATTTTGCTTTCGAGCTGAACCACGCTGGCCAATCAAACGATTCGGTTTTGCAATGCCTTCGCAACGGCTTCGGATTTGGAATGGACTTGTAACTTGTCGTAGATGCTACGCAGGTGAAACGAGACAGTATGAACACTGACGCCCAGTTCCGCCGCCGCCGTCTTGTAATTGTGGCCATCAACGAACAGTTTCAGCAGGCGAGTTTCGTGCGGAGTCAATTCGTAATCGGCGCGTTCAGGCGGGCGAATTTCCCGGAATAGCGAAATGACGCGGCTGGCGACTTCCGGTGACATCGGAGCGCCTCCGCCAGCAACCTCGCGCAAACTCTCAAGCAGTTTGATCGGGGGCGTTTTTTTCAGCAGATACCCGGAGGCTCCCGCACACATCGCGTCAAAAATCCGGTCGTCGTCGTCGTAAACCGTCAGCATCAGAATCAGCAGTTTGGGGTAACGTTCTTTCAAAATCTTGATGCCTTCGATGCCGCTCATTCCAGGCAGGCCTATGTCGTTGAGCACGATGTTCGGCAATTCGAATCCGATTTTTGGCAACGCATCTTCCATCGAACGGTAACTGCCGGTGCAGCGAAAGCCCTCTGTGCCGTTGATGAGCATCGTCAATCCATCGCGAATTTCGCGGCGGTCTTCGATGATGGCGACTTTTATAGGATTCGGTATTGTCGTTGCAGCTTGTTCAGTCATAACTGCCTCGCGGAGAAGTGAGAGTTTGAAATCATGATAAATCTGATCCGAATAGATCTAAGCCAGGCGAAACTTTCCGGGTTTCCACCAGATCAGGATTCCGGTGATGGTTTGCGCCACGAGCATCAAACAAGTCAACACTGCGCAAATTCGCGTCGGCCACCCCCACACATCTCCGGTATGAAGTGATCGTTTCAGGTTCAGAATTCGCGTGCCGGTTTCAGCGGTGCGAGTGTTTTCAACCAGCAAGACCTTGCCGCTGTACTGATCAATATGCACACGACTGCGACCGGCGGGAGTGCGATCTTCGGGGAACTTTTGGAACACCAGGAAGACAGCTTTGCCGGGAGGCGGCACCGTGATCAGCGTCGTTCTGGAACCGGGCAACGTCTGGTCGGCGATATGAATAGCGTCATCCAAAGTTAAGGTGGTTTTCTGAGCAGGGGACTGATCGGTTACTGATTGCGGAGGCGCTTGGTCTGACGAAGTGTTCAAGCGTTTAATCCAGGCATCGGTGGTTTTTCCAAAGGCGATCATGACACCGGTTATAGAGATGACACAGAGAAACACCAAAGAATAAATGCCAAAAACGTTGTGCAAGTCGAAGTTCAGCCGCTTCCGCGACGAGCCAGGTTTTATGGTGAGCAGCTTGCGCGGCCACCAGAGCGCCAACCCGGTCAGCGCCATCAGAAATGTCAGGCCGCTGATGATTCCCATCAGGGTTTCTCCTGACGGGCCCAGCAATAATCGCGTGTGTAAGAGATGGATCAAGCGCGCCAAACTCTGTTCGCGGTCGCGGTCGCCAAGGACTTCGCCATTGTACGGATTCACATAGGCCGCTCTGCCGTTTTTCAGGGAAACTTCGTACGACAGGTCGTCGGACTCAGGCAGACGAATGCCGGTGGCAGACGTTTGCGGATAAGTCTTGTTTACCGTTTCAATTGCCGATTGCAGTGAGATGCGTCGCGATTGAGGTGCCACGCTGAAAAGCCGCGAATTCAGGAACCGGTCAATTTCATTTTCAAACACAAGCGCAGCGCCGGTCACCGCCAGAACCAAAACGAACAGCCCGGTCACTAAAGCCACGTACAAATGCAACTTGCGAAAGACAATAATTGGTTTCATGCATACGCCTCTGTCCGAATCGGAAATTTACGTCAACAGCAGTCACAGTAAAGCGAGAATCGCGGCGTCTGTCACTACGAATTTATGTAGTTTGGTTGTGTCGCCTGCCAGTCAGCAATCTTTCTTCCAGTTCAACGCTGAGCGTGATGGTCGTGCCAATGCCGGGTTTTGACGTAATTTGAAATTGTCCGCCAATTCCTTTGGCCCGGTCCAGCATACTGGCCAAGCCGTGACCGTCACTTTCACTCGCCAGATCGAAACCTTGCCCATTGTCCTGTAACCGCAAATTCAGCATGCCATCAACAATGTTCAATTCAATGTCGGCTTCGGTGCAACCGGAATGTTTGATCATATTGTTGACGCCTTCCTTGAAAATCAAAAAAACTTCTCGCCGCAAATTGGCTCCCAATTGAACGTCTTCAGCAGTTTCCAGCGATTCAGGCAAACGCAATTGGAATTTGATATTGCGCGCGGTGAAGCTGTCGGCGGCAAATCGGCGCAGACGTTGAGTTAAATCGCGCAGGTGATCTTTCTGAGGATTAATCGCCCAGACAATGTCGCTCATCGAATCAACCAATTCACGCGAAGCATTGGCGATCAATTGCAGCGGTTCATTGATTTGCGATTGCCCGACGCTGGTTGGCGCGCCGGTCGCCGGGTTCAACCGCTGGCGCAGCACTTCGCTGAGAATGGAAATCTGCGTCAGGCTGGAACCGATGTCATCGTGCAAATCTGTGGCGATGCGGCGGCGAACACGTTCCAATTCGCGCAAGCGTTCATCACGGGCTTGCTGCAATGCTTCGGCGGCGCGTTTCCGCTCCGTAATGTCGCGCACGATCCCGGTGAAATAACGCTGACCTTGTTGTTCGAATTCGCCGAACGAAAGCTCAAGCGGGATTTCATGCCCATCGTGGTGCAAGCCGGGCAATTCAATTGCGCGCCAGGACAGATGCCGCTGTCCGGTTTGCTGATACCTCGCGAAACCTTGCTGGTGAAGTTGGCGCAAATATTCGGGCATCAACATGGTCAAATCCTTGCCAATCATGGCGATGATTGCATGGCCGAAAATCTGCTCAACAGCCGGGTTGGCGAAGACAATCAACCCAGCAGCGTCAATCGTGATGATCGCATCGGAAGCGGTTTCCGCCAGCGTGCGAAAACGGGCTTCGCTTTCTCGCATCGCACGTGCGCGCGTACGGCCTGCGCGTGTGAAAACAAATGCCGCCGCGCCCACCGCCGCCGCACACGACACCAAAAACCACCAGCGTCGCCAAATCGGCGCCAGCACTCGCAACCGAATCGTGGCGGGTTGCGCACTGACCGTGCCGTCGCTGGCCACGGCGCGCACCAGAAAACGATACGCACCAGGCGACAAGTTAGCGTAATTCACTGTGCGTTGATCGCTCGGCGCACTCCAATCGCCGGGCGCGCCATCGAGTTTGTATTGGTAACGCAAGACTTCTCCGGGCACGAAGCTCAAGCCGAAAAATTGAATGCGCAATTGATTTTCTTGCGGCTGCAAGGTCAACCCGTTGAATTCCGTTGTGCCCAGCACAGATAAACGGAATGGTTTGCCCGCCACATTGAATTCGCTAAGTAAAATCGGAGGCGGTGTGCGCGGCTGCGGAGGTTGCGGGATCAAGCGGGCGAGGCCTTGCAAGGTGCCGAACCAGAGCGTGCCCGCGCGGTCGCGCAACGCCACGTTGACGAAGCTGTTTGGCAAACCGTCGGCGGTGGTGAAATGTTTGATCAGGCCGGTTGTCACGTCGAGTTGATCCACGCCGCGTCCTGTGCCGATGTAAATGCGTCCCCATTGATCTTCGGTAAAACAGGTTACTTGATCGCTTGCCAATCCTTTGGTGCGGTCGTAACGAATGAAATGCGGAGCATCGGCTTGAGGGTCGTCCACGCGCACTGCGCCGCCTTCGCCCGTGGCCAGCCACAGGCGATGCGCGCTATCCAGGTAAATCGCGCGAAGAATCCCATTTGGCAATCCTTCGGCCGAACCAAATCGTTGAAAGTGTCCGTTGCGGTAACGCAAGACATTGCCGCCATAAAGCCCAATCCAAAGTTGCCCACTCGCATCTTCGGCAAAAGCCGTCGGCACTTCACGCGTCGGCGCGCCTTCCGCCGATGTGAAGCGATGGAACACGCCAGTCCGCCGTTCCCAGCGAGTGAGCGCGCCATCCCCTTGTGAAAAAGTGGCGACCCAGACATCGCCGCGCGAATCTTCAAAAATGCGAAACGGTTCTTTATCGGCCAGTCCATTGCGATCCGTGTAAACTGCTTGCGGCCTTGTGTGCGGCAATTGTTCGAGGCGTGCCGATTGCGGGTAACGAACGACGCCTTGCCCGGTTTGCATCCACCATTCACCTGTGCGCGATTGAAAGAAGGTTTGATTCCAACCCCAACCCCAATACGTCAGCCCAGCGGGCAAACCAATCGCGGTCGCCGCAAAACGTTGCCCATCGAAGCGATTGGCCGTCAGTTTGACCGATTGCCCTTGGCTGATTCCTGATGCGGCGCAAAGCTCACCTGTCTGTGTCAGCAACAGCCCGGCGATGCGTGACCCGATATACCCATCGTGTTCGTTGTAAGTAGTAAAGCCATTGGCAGAGATTTTTACCGCGCCGTCGCTTTCCGTGCCGATCCACACATTGCCGTCACGGTCTTCGGCCAAAGTTCCTACCGATGGCAAGCCGTTGTCTTTTCCGTAAGTGTGGAAACGAGTCGCGCCAGCCTGGGCAACACTCACTTCGCCGTTGCGCAACCCCACCCACAGACTGCCATCCGCCGTTTGCAGGATGTCGGCAATGCTGTCAAAGCTAAGCCCGTCACGCATGGTGTAAACCCGCGCCACTGACGGCACACCCAAACGAGGCTCGGCGACAAGTTGATAAAGCCCTTTGGTGGTTGCAACCCACAACATTCCGGCGCGATCCATTCGCAGTGCGCCAGTTGGATGGGTATCCGCCGACAGTCCTTCAGTTATACCGAAATGCTCCATTCGTCCGTCTGGTTGCCTTCGATACAATTCCCCTGATCTCAGCATCCACAACGCGCCGTGCGAATCTTCCGTCAGGCTGCGAATCTCAAACTCTTTTGGGCCAAGCGGAATCGCCGTGCTGATCCAGTCGCTTTGCATTTGTGTCAGTCGGTAAAATGCGTTGCTGCCACCGCACCACACTGTGCCTAGTCGGTCTTCAAACAAGCTTGAAATAGAGTGCTCGTTGAGTGACGCGCCACGATAGCCATGTACAAAGCGTCCTGTCGTATCGAAACGGCAGATGCCATTATTGGTCGCCACCCAATACACGCCGCTACGCGTTTCCAACAGGTCGTACACAATGCGCCCTGGTAATCCATGCTCGACACCGTAATTGGTAAAACGATACCCGTCGAAACGTGACAGCCCTTCGCTGGTGCAAAACCACAGAAAGCCACGCGAATCGCGCACAATGCGCAAAATGTAATCGCGCGCCAATCCGTCGGCGGACGTGTAACGTTTGATCGGTAAACGTTCGGCCATGACTGCGAGGTCCGCCATTACCAGCAGAATTAGACAAACAGCGAGCTTGTTGAACCAACGTACCTGCGCCGTAATGTCAATGCGCATTAGCCAACCTCCCGAATAGGAAAAGCCAAAGAATGCTCAGTGGCAAGAGTTTCATAGGGCGCAAATTGTAGCGCGCCTATGCCATTTGCGGACTACAAACTTATGTAGTTTTGCGTTGCTCCGCTCCTGCGCTGCCTGGTTTGCTGCCTACCGTGCAAATATGCGCAAAAAACCGAAGGGCTGAATGGTTTAGCCCTTCGGTTTTGCTTATTAACTTTCTAAATCTAAGCAAGCAACATTGAGAGAGAATGATTAACCACGGGGCACACGGGGATATGCTTTTTCTTGTCTTTCCTCGTGCTCCCAGTGGTTTAACCTGTGCCAATGTTTGTTGTTTCGATTTAGCCGGGGTTATTGCCGCGTGCGAGGCAGACTCGCCTCAATTCGTTTGCCTGGAACCTGTGGATCACGTCCGCGTTCTGTTTCCAGAGCTTGTTTGCCTCTTGGGATATACAACTGTCCGATGCCGTTCGCATCCTCGGAATCTTCGCTGAAATAACCCGTTACCTCGATTATCAAGTCCGTTTCCACTGTGGAGCGAATTAAAGCATTGTTTGCTCCAAGCAGATTAAATAGAAACGGTGTATTGACAGACTGGCCAGCAGCGAAACTGGAGGTAGCGGCAAGCGGAGTAGTCGGCCCCGGAGGATACATCATCAATGTACCTTGGCCACGCGCATTCATTGTTGTCACCGTGCCGACAATCGCTTGTGCGTTAGCCGGAATGGTTACGTTGCCACACGTCCCGGTCAGCAATGCAATTTTTGGTTCCAGGGTTACTGGTTCGCCCCACGTTTGACAGGTGTCCTGACCAGTTTTTGTATCGAGCATCCGCACGGGATGCGCGAGTTCGTGGTAATACAGCCCACCGGCACTCGGCTGCGCATAAAAGCCTGTTACTTCTAACACGACATCCGCATTGGCAGTCGTTTCCAGATCAAACGCGCCATCATTCACATTCAGATCAACCGTGAAGGTTGTGGCGGTCAGTTGTGGCAAAGCAAATTCAACCTGTGGTTGTTCAGGTTTATCCGCATCACCGGCAAACAATGTCAGCGACCCGGCAGTTGCAGGAATGATCGTAATGGTTCCGGTCAGCGCTCTGGCGGTGGCTGGAATCATCTGTCCATCACAAGCGCGACCCACGACATTTTGTCTGTGTCTGACGCCAGCGTTGATCGGTGTGCCGGGCGCATCGCACGCAGATTGTCCTGCACGTGTGTCCAGCAGATGAATTGGCACGGACAGCGGATAATATTGCAGCCCGGATGAGACATCAGCCGGATAGGCATTAGCCGTTGTGGTGCCAGTCATTAACTCTGTCGTTTGTGCCATCGCACCAAACTTTTGATAAACGAAGATATTGTACCAGTGAAACCTGACACAGCCTGACACTTTGTCCGAATAGATTACCTTCATTGGGTATGTGCCAGGAGTGGTTGGCGTCCCAGAGAAACCGCCAGTGGAGCTGAATTGCGTGCCCGCAGGCATTCCAACGGCTGACAATGTGTATTGGCCAGAGCCTCCTCCCACAATGAAAGCCATATTAAACACCTTACCCTGTTCCAGATTGAACCACTCCGATCCGTCCGCTGTTACCGCAGGTGAGTTTGGCCAGGTACCGAGGCCAAGCTGTAGGCAATTGTACTTCACGACCAGCGTGAAAAGTTTTTGTTCCGGGCATCCGAACGGACCTGTCACCGTGACGAAAAAATTCCATGTGCCTGCCCACTTTGGCGTGCCAGTGAATGTGCCGTTAGGCATCATCTTCATCCCTCCCGCAACTACTGATGGGGTCATACTGAAATACGCCGCGCCCGGAGCCACTTGTGTTGTGAATTTTACCTCGTACCCCATACCCGAATAGGCGCCTGTCAGAGGCGGAGCAACAATCTTGAAGGGGATGCAGGCAGCTCCGTTACGGCTGTTATCTGTCGCCGCTAATGTAGGAGATCTCAGGCCAATCAAGGTGATGATACAAATAATTGTTAATGCGTACGTCCGCCAATTCCAGCTAGGCGAATAAGCTACTTGTTTGATTATTGGATGTTGTCGGTTCATCTTCTCTTCTCCTCTATTTGTTTACTGGCCATCAGGCACGATGAAGATTCATCGTGGACGACAGCCGCGTGATTCTCCTGTTTGGTCGCTACGGTCATTCACAGCTCCGTCAGCAACACGAGCATCATTGCTTTTTTGGGTTTGGCGCACACCGCGCACATTTGTAGGTATGAAAAAGCCAAAGTGAAAAAGATAGACAAATCGTCGAAATCGCGGAAAGGCCTGCCAACATTAAGCTACAACGACGACACCTCTTTGGGGTGAGCCAGTAAGGGACTGAGAATGCTGTAGCCCGTATCGTCATTCAGGCAAAAAGAAGAGTTGAGGCTACTCAAATTCGTAGCGGCCTGTGAAGGTAGCACCACAAAAACGGACCAGCAGGCCAATAGCAGTGACGACTGATGTCAGAACGCATTTGAAATGTGAAAGCATTGTCCTTGTTTTTGGTCGGCCAGTTTGAATCGAGCTATCAGAAGAGTCTAAACATCAGAGCCTTATCATCTAAATTGCCGCGGTACTCTTTTTCCAAACCTGTATTCCTGACAACACAAATTGCTATGCACCTCGTTCGTTGACTACGAATTTGCGTAGTCGGCGGCTCGCTTTTCGCTTGCCATTCACGTCGCCGGTTACCGCATAGCCAACTTGCTTCAGCGTTTTCCTCAATGTTGCCAAGCAGCGAAGCGCTTATCACATCCATTCAACATCCATTTACAACACTACATAGCTTCGCAGTGTGCGAACCGGCTAAAGCGCCGAAGATGTCCGTGTTGATGGCGATGTAGAAAAAATAGCTGACCACAGCGTTGAGCAAAGAACACGGCAAGGGAGCGTCATCGCGTCTTTGCCTTACCCAAACAAGCAGGAGAAGGAGACACCAACAATGAATCAAACCCAAAAACAACTGGTGAAAACCAGCTTTGCGCAAATTGCCAAAATCGCTGACACCGCATCGGAGTTGTTTTACGAGCGACTATTCGAACTCGATCCGACCTTGCGGCCAATGTTCAAAGGCGATTTGGTCGAACAAGGGCGCAAGCTGATGCAGATGCTTGCCCTGGTCGTCGGAGGGCTTGATTACTTTGAAACGATGCGATCTTCGTTGCAGCAGTTGGGTGCGCGGCATATCGGTTATGGCGTAACCGCTGACCACTATCAGACCGTGGGCGCTGCGTTGATTTGGACATTGGAGCAAGGACTGGGGGACGGTTTCACCCAAGACGTTCGGGCGGCGTGGACGGCGGTTTACACGCTGGTGGCTGGAACCATGCAGAAAGCAGCGATGACTGCTTAACGCTACATAAACCCGTAGTGATGCCCCAACGGTCATCAAGTATTTCTATCGGCGTCGCAACGAAAGAACAAAATCGAGTGAGGTCACACAACCATCACTCAACAATCAAGGTTAAGGAGGGAGATTCCAATGCCAGAAAAGAGCAACACAAATTCAGTAAAGAGATTATGGCTTCTGCTAACTGCCGGTGTCATTGCATTGCTTCTGCCCTGCGCCGCATTGGCGCAATCGGCAGCGGACGGATTTACCCCGAATGTTAACGGCTTGGTCAGAGCCGTAGCAGTGCAATCGGACGGCAAGATTGTCGTGGGTGGTTTATTTTCCTCCGTCAACGGACAAGCGCGCAGCAACTTGGCGCGACTCAATGTTGACGGCAGTCTCGGCACAACATTCAGTTTCGGAACGAATGGAACTGTTTTTGCGCTGTGCATTCAGTCGGGCAAGATCCTTGTAGGCGGTTCGTTCGCCACGCTGGCTGGTCAGGCGCGCAACAACCTGGGAAGGCTCAATTCCGACGGTTCGTTGGACGCCACGTTCAACCAGGGCGCGAATGCCGCCGTATACGCATTAAAGCTGCAAGCTGATTACCAAGTGGTTGTCGGCGGTAACTTCACCACGCTGGGTGGCCTGCCACACAATCATGTCGGACGCATCAGCAATGGCGGCGTGCTCGACAACAGCTTCAATCCGTCGGTTTCTGGGGCGATTTACGGCTTAGAGTTGCAGAACGATGGCCGGATTGTCATCGGCGGTTCATTCGCGACGGTCAACAACCAACCGCACAATAACATTGCACGGTTGAACACTGACGGGAATCTTGACACCAGCTTCAATCCAAGTGCCAACAATAGTGTCAGTTCATTGGCTGTCCAACCGGATGGGAAGATTTTGGTGGGTGGCGATTTCACCATAATGAATAGTGATGGGCGAAATCACATCGCGCGGATCAATGCCGATGGCAGCCTGGATGCAGTTTTCAACCCGAACGCAGACGGATATGTTGATGCGATCGTGTTGCGCCCGGACGGATGCATCTTCATCGGAGGCGCGTTTACCGCAGTAGCTGGCACGTCTATTGGGCGGCTGGCGCCGCTCACTGCTAATGGCAACATCGGGCCGTTGCTGGGCGGGACGAATAACACCGTTCACGCGCTCGCCATTCAGTGGGATGGCAAGCTGCTGGTTGGCGGTCAATTCACCACAGCGAACGGCAGTCATCTTGCCCGTTACAACATGGATAACCTGGTGGATAGCAATTTCACCGGAGGCGTAGGGGGCGGCGGAGTCTATGCGCTTGCCACGCAACCGGATGGCAAGCTGCTGGTCGGTGGCTCTTTTACCTCGATGGCTGGTCTGCCCATTCCATATATCGCACGGCTCAATCAAAACGGCAGTTTTGACATCGGTTTCAACGCCTCGGCCAACGGCCCTGTTTACTCCATTGCCGTGCAATCGGACGGCAAGATTCTGGTGGGCGGCGATTTCACCATCTTCAATGGACAAACCGCGTATCGTCTGGTGCGGCTTCTCCCTACCGGCATTGTTGATAATGTGAGCAGTTTCAGCGCTGCGGCGGACGATTTAATCAATGGCATTGTAGTGCAACCAGATGGGAAGATTTTGGTCAGTGGTTTTTTTCTGAACATTGACGCCCAATTTCAGCCCAGTTTGGCAAGGCTCAACGCCAATGGCTCATTCGATACCAGTTTTAATCCGTATTTTGACAATGGAGTTACCGCCGTAGCGCTTCAGCCGGATGGGAAAATTCTGGCGGGCGGGCTTTTTACTTCTGTAACCGGCCAGGCACGCTCCCATCTTGCACGACTCAACGCTAACGGCTCGCTTGACGCGGGGTTCAACCCAGGAGCGAATGACGACGTTTATGCCATCGCCATTCAATCGGACGGAAAAATACTGTTGGGCGGCGATTTCTCTGTGCTGGGCGGACAATCGCGCAGCTTGTTGGGGCGGCTCAACGCAAATGGAGCGCTGGATACCAGCTTCAATCCCAACGTAGACAGTCTTCTCGGAACATCTTACGTGACTACCCTAACGGTGCAGACTGATGGAAAGATTCTCCTTGGCGGAAACCTCTTCATCATTGCTGGTCAAATTGTAGACAATCTGGTCCGGCTTAGCGCCAATGGAGTGCTTGATGCCGGTTTTGCCTCAGGCGCCAACGATACGGTCAACGCGGTCTTGCTCCAATCAGACGGAAAGATCGTTGTGAGCGGTTATTTCACCGCCTTGGGAGGCCAGCCACGTTCAGGGTTTGGGCGATTAACTAACACAGGACCTGCCATTCAATACCTGTCCACGATCAGCGCCAATACAAGCCTGCTGTGGGGACGCAATGGGACTGAGCCGGAAATCAAGCGCGCCACGTTTGAATCTTCGACCGATGGTATTAACTACAATTTCATTGGCGAAGGCACACGCACTATTCTGAACAGTTGGAACTTCAACAATCTGTCGTTGCCCACGGATCAAATTGTCTACATTCGCGCACGCGGCTTTTACGCGGCAGGCAGCGTCAACGGGTCCGGCTCAATCGTCGAATCAGTGTTGCAAACATACATTCCATCCGTGACTCCATGCACGTTTTCGCTCAGTCAGAGCAATCAGAACTTTACGGCGGCAGGCAGTTCGGGCAGCGTCGCGTTGACGGCATCCAGTTCGATTTGCGCCTGGACAGTGCAAAGCAATGCGGCGTGGATTACCCCCGCAGTTTTCAGCGGCAGCGGCAGCACATCCATTGGCTACATTGTGGCGGCCAACCCCGGCGCGCAGCGCAGCGGCACTATGACCATTGGCGGGCAGACTTTCACCGTCACACAAGATGCGGCCAGTTGTTCGTATAGCGTCACGCCACAAACACTGAATGTCGCGGCAAGCGCGGGCGGTAACAATGTGACCATAACGACAACGGCAATATGCGCATGGACGGCAACGAGCAACGCCGCGTGGATGGTTCTCAATGCGTCAAGCGGCACTGGCAGCAGCATTGTTGGACTCACGATCGCCGCTAACCCGAACGTCGCACCGCGCATCGGCACCCTGACAGTTGCTGGACAGACAGTTACTGTTACACAAGATGGCGCAATGCAATTTACAAACTTGCAGTTTTATCCGTTGGCGCATCCGGTGCGCTTGCTCGA
>DAOMFR010000150.1:0-16396 GCA_035429885.1 Blastocatellia bacterium | reverse complement strand
ATGGGCTTGGCTGGACTCGAACCAGCGGCCTACTGCTTAGGAGGCAGTCGCTCTATCCACCTGAGCTACAAGCCCTGTCAAAATTACGAGGCGTATCTTAACAGCGAGAACACATCATAACCAGCCAGCTTTTCGCGACCGGGCAAAAACTCTAGTTCAACCATAAAAGACAATCCGACGACGTTGCCGCCCAGTTTTTCGACGAGCTGAGTGACGGCTTTGGCGGTGCCGCCCGTAGCCAGCAAATCATCCACAATGATGACGTTGTGACCGGCTCCGACCGCGTCGCGATGAATTTCCAGTATGTCGGTTCCGTATTCCAATTCGTAACTGACGCTTTCTTTTTCAGCAGGCAGCTTTTTAGGTTTGCGAACTGGCACAAACCCCGCGCCGATCTGTGCGGCAATATACGGCGCAAAGATGAAACCGCGCGATTCAATGCCGATGACAGTGTCTATTGGGCGGCCTTTATACCGAGCCGTCAGTTGGTCCAGCGCGGTTTTCAATCCCGAAGGATGTTTCAACAAAGTGGTGATGTCGTAAAACAGGATGCCGGGTTTCGGGAAATCCGGCACTTCGCGGATGAGGTTTTTCAACTCTAGCTCAATCGTGGAATCAGCAGACATTTAAATGCAAATCTCCTTGGTTAGTGGTCAATACGAAAATCGCGGTAACGACCGGTCACGGTTAAATCGGTTTCTTCGATGTCTGTAATTTCGGCCATCATTGGCCCCGTCGCCAGTTCGTTTTTGAACGCGTCCATTGCATCTCGGTCACCTTCGGCAAAGATTTCGACGCGGCCATCGGGCAGGTTGCGAACCGTTCCCAGGACTTGATGTCGCGCGGCAGCGCGCATCGCGAAGAAACGATAGCCGACGCCTTGAACCATGCCGTGAATGATGAACTGTCTGGCAACCATAGAAAATCTGAGAAGCGTTTGAGAGCTTGACTGCGCAAAGGGCGAAAGGCAAAGTTCCGCGAGCATTTCGCACCGCTTGCAATCATTTCATCGAAAATTTATTGAAGCTGGAACTTATCCGGTGCGCTGCAGATTTGTCAATCAAGGCAGATGGATGTAATAAGCCCGGAATTCCAACGGAAGAGGGTTGAACCACAGAGTCTAAAATGGAAAACGATCAATCTTTAGTGACCGGCACTGAAGGCGTATCGCCAACAACGACCAGCATTTATGACAGCGCTCGTCTTGCCGAAAGTTATGCCTATCATCGCCCGCCAGTGCATCAGGCCATCATCAAACGAATCGGAGAACTCTTGGGCATTGAGAAGAAAGTTTCTCGCGCGTTGGATGTCGGATGCGGCGCAGGACTTTCGACGGCAGCGCTAGAGCCGTTGGCGGAATTTTTGATTGGGATTGAACCCGTTCCGGCGATGCTGATGTATCGCAATGTTATTTCGACAAAGGCAAAATTCTTGGTTGGAAAGGCCGAACAACTGCCGGTGGCGTCGCGCAGTTTCAACTTGATGACCGCGGCAGGTTCGATCAATTACGCCGACCTGGATTTGTTCTTTCCTGAAGTCGAGCGAGTGCTGACCGAAACTGGCGTGCTGGTGGTTTACGATTTTTCGGCAGGGCGCCGATTTGCCACCGACAACAGTTTGGAGCGTTGGTATATCGAATTTGAGCAGCGCTACCCGCCGCATCCTGGTTATGCGCTGGACGTTACGACGCTGGATTACGGCCAATATGGGTTGCGGTTGAGCGCGTACGAATCTTTGGAAGTCGCTGTGCCAATGAGCTTTGATTCGTATCTTGCCTACGCGTTGAGCGAAACCAGCGTCGAACAAGCGATCAACAACGGCACGCCGGAATCGGAAATCCGCAACTGGTGTCAGCGCACGCTGGCGGAAGTTTTTTCCGAGGGGGAGCGCGAAGTGCTGTTCGATGCTTATGTCGCGCTGGTGCAAAAATAGAACTTGGAGAAACGATGCGAAAGATTCTGTTAGCAATTTGCATGATCGGAGTTGCGGCGTTTGTTGCCTGGGGGATAACAGCGCAACGCAAACCGCCGAAACGTCCGAACATCTTGTTTTTGTTCAGCGACGACCAGCGGGCTGACACGATTCATGCGTTGGGCAATCCGCATATTTCCACTCCGACGCTGGATCGGTTGGTTGCGGATGGCACGACATTCACCCAGGCATATTGCATGGGAGCTAACAACGGAGCGGTGTGCGTTCCTTCGCGGGCAATGATGTTGAGCGGACGGACGCTGTTTCGCATTTCGGAAAAGCTGGAAAACCAAACCACTTGGCCGCAAGTGTTCGCCGCCGCGGGGTATTCGACGTTTGGCATTGGCAAATGGCACAACCAGCCGGAATCGTTTCTCAAAACCTTCGCCGAAGGCAAAGCCATTTTCTTCGGCGGAATGAATGCGCCATACACAATGCCCGTGCAAGACTTGGGCGCGGATCACCGGCTGACTGCCAAACGCGAATCCGGCAAGCACGCCACGGAATTGTTCGCCGATGCCGCTGTCGAATTCATTGAACGTCAACACGGCGACAAACCGTTTGCGTTGTACGTGGCCTTCACCTTGCCACACGACCCGCGCACGGCTCCGAAAGAATATCGAGCGAAATACGATCCCGCGAAACTGCCATTGCCCGCCAACTTTTTGCCGCAACATCCGTTCAACAACGGAGAGCTGACCGTTCGCGATGAACAATTGGCTCCGTGGCCGCGCACGCCGGAAATCGTCCGCGAACACCTGGCCGATTATTACGCCTGCATCACATATCTGGATGCACAAGTCGGGCGCATCCTGGAAGCGTTGAAACAATCCGGTCAGTACGACAACACCATCATCGTTTATGCCAGCGATCACGGATTGGCCATCGGCAGCCACGGCCTGTTTGGCAAACAAAACCTTTATGAGCATTCTATGCACGCGCCGCTGATTCTGGCTGGGCCGGGCGTGCCGAAAAACAAACGCGCAGATGCTTTCGCATACCTTCTGGATTTATTTCCGACGATGTGCGATCTGGCCGGAGTCAAAACGCCTGCCGAAGTCGAAGGCCTGAGTCTGGTTCCGGTGCTGACGGGAAAACAGAAAACCCGCCGTCAGGAAATCTTCACCGCCTACCGCCAAGTTCAGCGCGCAGTGCGCGACCGGCAATGGAAACTGATCGTGTATCCGCAAATCAACAAGACACAGCTTTTCGATCTGAAAGCCGATCCATCGGAACTGAACGACCTTTCAGCGAATCCGAAGTTCACCAAACAGGTCGAACGAATGACAGAGTTGCTCAAGAAAAAACAGGCCGAAGCAGGCGACACACAACCTTTGAGCGTTGCGAAGCCAGAATCCTCCGAATTCGATTTCACAAAAATCAGGAAGTAGTTGAAGTCGAAGAGCGCACGGAGAAACCTGAGAGGATAATCCGCTCGATGTTTCTGTGCGCTCTGTGGCTTCAAGCAATAAATAGTCCCTTGGGTGGTCAAAGGTCTCGGCGTCATCTACACTTTCGCTCGATAATCTCCCAGTTGTATCACCAAAAGCTTTTGATAAAGCCACTAACCAATTACGGAAGATCAATGGAGTTTCGGATCAGGCTTGGTTCACAAGGCGTCTTACTTTCTTTCTGTGTAGCTTTTCTTTGGAGTTGCATCTTGTCGCCTGTGTTTGCGCAGGGGAAAAACGAGAGTCAGGTTCAGGCGCTCGTCCAACAGTTGCAAGACAGTGATAAGCAAGTTCGGCTGACTGCGATTCGAGAGATCAAGAAGTTGGGCGTTGAAGCAAAGGCTGCTGTTCCTGGGTTGGTGTTGATCCTGAAGGCGCGGGAAGATGATTTGCGGGAACTCGCGGCAGAGGCTTTGGGGCGGATGGGCGCCGAAGCCAGAACCGCGATTCCGGCGCTGATTGAAACTCTCAAGGATCGCCTCGCCGTTGTCAGAGGCAATGCCGCTTTCGCATTGGCGCAAATTGGCGTGGAAGCGAAAGCCGCTGCCCCGGCATTGAGCGAATTGTTAACCGAGCAGAATGAGTTACTGCGCGGCAATGCGGCATTTGCATTGGGTCGAATTGGCGAAGCGAAACGTTATTTGCCAGCGTTGATTGGCCTGCTCAACGATCCGAATGATAACGTGCGAAAGGACGCCGCTGATGCGATTGGCAGGGCTGGAGCTGACGCAACGTCGGCCGTTCCGGCGCTGATTGGTTTGTTGAAAGACAAAAACGCGACCGTTCGACGGTATACCGCGGAAGCTTTAGGCAAGGTCGGTCCCGAAGCCAAAGCCGCGATTCCGGGGTTGATTGAAACGCTGCGAGATCGCGAATTCGTGGTTCGCTCCTACTCGGCTTATGCCCTCAAGCAAATCGGTATGGACGCGAAAGACGCTGTTCCGGTTTGGTTGGGATTGTTGAAAGATGATCGTGAGCATCTTCGCAGTTATGCCGCAGACGCCCTGGGAGCAATCGGGCCATCCGCAAAACTGACAACCCCTGCGTTGATTGAAGCGTTGAAGGATCAAGACAGGTTCGTCCGCGTGAGCGCCGCAAAAGCTTTGGGAAAATTCGGAACCGAAGCCAAAATCGCAATCCCGCAATTAACCGAATTGTTGAAAGACACGGAATCGCTTGTCCGAGCCAATGCTGCTGAAGCCTTGGGCCGGATGGGGGCGGAGGCGAAAGCGGCGCTGCCTGCTCTGATCGAATTGCAGAAAGATTCCGCGACAATTGTCAGGCTGGCCGTGGCGGAAGCCATCAGCAAAATCAATTCTCACTGAAGCGAAAGCTAGAATGTCATCATCCGACGAATTCCGCTCTCAAGATAAAATTGCATATATTCACATGCTCTGGGCATCGTTTGCGTTTGCGGTGATGGCTGCGGTCAGCCATTTGGCCGGAGAGCATTGCGACTGGCAATTGGTCGTGGTGGCTCGCGCAATGGTCGCGTTTGTCTTCGCCTTTCTTCTGGCCAAAGCCTTTGGTGTCAAGCTGGTGTTGTTTGGTTCGCGGACGTTGTGGGTCAGAAGCCTGGCGGGTAGCACCGGGATGATCTGCAATTTTTATGCATTGGCGCATTTGCCTGTGTCGGACACTTTGACATTGATGAACACAGCTCCGATTTGGGTGACGCTGTTATTGTGGCTGGTGTTCAAACAGAAACCGACTGCATCAATTGCCGCTGCCGTCATCACCAGCGTATTTGGCATCGTGCTGATTCAACAGCCGCATTTTCAAGACGGCAAGTTTGCCTGCTTGATGGCGTTGTGTGGAGCTTTCTGCACGTCCATTGCAATGTTGGGTTTGAACCGGTTGCAGCACATTGATCCGCGCGCCATCGTCGTCCACTTTTCCGGAATCGCCAGCATTGCGACGACTCTGTTTTTGCTGGCAACCAACCGCAAAGATTACTCGGCACAACTAACGGACAAGTACGCACTGGCTTTGTTGGTGCTGGTCGGTTTGGGTGGCGTCGCCGGGCAAATCGGAATGACTATGGCATTTGCCAAGGGGCAAGCTTCGCAAATTTCCGTTGTGGCATTGTCGCAAATTCTGTTCGGGCTGGTGTTTGACGTGTTGTTTTGGAACCACCACGTGAATGTGGTTTCGCTGTTGGGCATGGTGCTGGTGATTGTGCCAACCGCCTGGCTGATTTTGAGCAGGACTCCCAAACAAAGCCATGATTTGACGGAAGTCGAAATGGAAGATTGACTGATTTCACGTAGGCACGATTTGATCAAGAAACGAGAATGCCGTTAGCCCAGCAAACGGTCGTATTCGGTTTTGACGACTTGGTAACACTCACAGGCAGTTGCCTCCAATTTTGGCCGGTCGAGCAGCAGGATGATTCCGCGAACATAAGAAATCACACCTCTCTCCTGCAATTGTTTGGCGGCCAGCGTTACGCCTTCTCGACGCACCCCCAAAAGATTGGCAATCAGATTATGGGTCATCGCCAGTTTATTTGAGTGCAGCCGATCATAGCTAAGTAACAACCAACGACAGAGTTGCTGTTCAATCGAATGTAGACGATTGCAAACTGCGGTCTGTGAGATTTGCGTGATCAACGCCTGTGTGAAGCGCAAAAGCAATTGTTGGAACGTGCCGCCTTTTACAAACTCATCTTGCAAGGCTTTTGCGGTCATTCTGTAAGCGTTGCCTGCGCGTTGCACTACTGCGCGATTGGGGGTCGTTTGGCCGCCCATAAACAACGCGATGCCGACCATCCCTTCAAACCCTGTCATGCCGATTTCGGCGGTCGCTCCATTTTCCATCAAATACAGCAAAGAGATGATGGAATCTGTCGGGAAATACACATGCGACATTTGCCCGCCTGATTCATAAATAACCTGGCCCAACGTCAGCGAAACCAATTCCAGATGCGGCAACAGCGGCTGAAGCTCGGCTTCGGGCAGTGCTGCCAGCAGCCGATTTTCAACCGGACTGCAAGGCGTAATGGGAACTGAAACCGGTTTCTTCTTTGATCTGTTCATGCGGGAAATCGTTCGTTTGCGCAACGCACAAGCTCGTTTCGCTCCGTGGTTGGGATAAAACTCCTTCGGAACACAACGCCTTGGGATTGGTTTGTAATGCCGGGGAAGGCAAGCAGTATAGCCCATACGTGCGTTGGCGCACATATGGGCTATACTGCTAGAAGACTGATCAATCTGCTAAACGTACGAATTCCCCGACTGTATGTGTGGTAGCGCACCGACCGGGAGGCAGGACAGGGAATACAATCGCATGCACAGAAAAGTTAACTCGGTTCTTGAATATAACCCTAGCCTTGAAAAAGATAATTGCTAAAAGTTTCTACGCGCTGCCTTGATGAGCAACTCGGGAAGGTTGGAAAAGCAAATCTTGGCACAAGGGTAGTGGTCAGCAGGCAATCAAGTAGAGGAAAGATGATCACATAGGAGCAGATTCAATATATCTGCCTGACAATTGCAGAGCATTCACGCCGGAAAGTGTAATTTACCCCTCTCAATTCATTCTGTCCTTATCAGCATCATCATTTGTCTCAGGCTTCAAAAGCACGCGGTGCTTTCTGTAGAAATGGGGGTGTTACTGAGATAGCCTTCGGACAGATGCGATCGACAAGCTTTCGCAACCCGTTTTCTCTTATGCTGACTAAATGGCCAGGATCATCAGGCGAATCCGAGCCAGCTTAAAGACATACACAATAAAGAACGATTGGGAGAAGGATCAAGATGACAAACCTAGAGCGGGAGCACTTCGCGACATTGGCTCGCGAGGCCGCGACTCTAGAGAAAATTTGGCTGCGCGAGCGTGAAGAAAAACGGACGGTGCTTGCTGCTGCCAATGCGGAAATCAAACGACGCTGGGTTGAGTTGGACAATGCATCAACGCCGATTCCCGAACCAGCGTCGCTAAAAAAATGACCAGCTTAATTGCTCTTCCACGGCGTCAGTCGCCAAATGAAAGTAGAACCGAACATGAAAATTCTCCTTTATAACCCGGACAATGGTGTGACTCGCAACTTCATGCCGCATTTGTGGATGTTTCTTTTGCAATCGCTGACGCCGCCCGGCCACGAGGTCATTCTGGTAGACGGCAATGCGCACGCCATGAATGAAGAGCAGCTTGTTGAGTTTGTCCGCGAACAAGGAATTGGGTTGGTCGGAATCGGCGCGATGACTCGCATGATTGCCAAAGCATACCGAATGGCCGACGCGATTCGCGCCGCCGGAGTGCCTGTTGTGATGGGCGGTCCTCATGTGACAGAAGTGCCGGATGAAGCATTAGGGCGAAATGGCGGGCCACGGCATGCCGACGCCGTCGCTTTGGGAGAGGCGGATGAAACCTGGCCGCAGATTGTTCACGACGCTGCACGAGGCGAACTCAAAGATGTGTATTCGCCAACGCTCGATGCCAAAGGCAAAGACATCAAACCCAGTTTGCAGCCCTATCCTTCAATACCTTGGGAAACAATGAATCTGGATCAATTCAACATTGTTCCGAAAGTGTTCAATTCCATGCTCAAAGGCGTTGGCGAAGGATGGGGAACGTTTCGACTGATCCCGGTCGAATCCGGGCGCGGTTGCCCGTACGGGTGTGAATTTTGCACCGTGACCGGATTTTTTGGAGATTCCATTCGCTTTCGCTCAAATGAAAGTGTCGTGGATGAATTGCTGCGACTAAAAGCGCGTGCTCGCGGTGAGAAAGGCCAGATTGCCGTCTTTTTCATTGACGACAATTTCGCCATCAATCCTAAGCGCACCAAGTCGCTATTGCGTGACATCATTGCGGCCGATGCTCAGGTGCATTGGGTGGCGCAAATCAGCGCTAATTTGTTGCGTGATGAAGAACTGGTTGACCTGATTGCGGCTTCTGGCGGCAAATGGATTTTCATTGGTATGGAATCCATTGATCCAGCCAACCTGGCAGCCGTGAACAAAGGGTTCAATAAGCCGGGCGAATATGCGGCAGTGCTCGACCGTCTGGCGCAGCGCAACATTCACGCCATCACTTCTTTCATCTTCGGCATGGATAACGATACCGTTGGCACAGCGGAACGCACGCTCGAACAAATTCGTAGCTGGCCCCCGGGCTTGCCCGTGTTTGGCACGCTGATCCCGTTTCCTTCGACGCCTCTTTACACAAAACTGAAAGATGCCGGACGACTGACGCGGCCATTGCATTGGTTGGAATACCAACCTTTCTGGATGGCGCACACGCCGTTGAAAATGACCATTGACGAAGCGCAGTCGGAACTGAAACACGCGTGGACCAATTCATACAGCGCGGAAGCAATCTCGACGGCGGTGAAATCCATTTCTCATCGACCGCTTGGTCATCGCGTCAATCTTTTTATTGCCCGAATGTTCTTTCGCGGAATTTACTTTCCACAATTGAGCAAGTGGGCTTGGGCAAAACTGATCTTCCAGAACCGCGGGACCATCTATGGTTTGGTCAAAGCGGGAGCCTCCGCCTGGCGCACCGCGCGAAAGGTCAGAAAGTCGGATTTGCGAATCAGCGATATGGAATCTCAAGCTTGAACCTCTTCGTGAAGGAGACGTTTCATTCTGCGACG
Organism: Blastocatellia bacterium; assembly: GCA_035429885.1. Lineage (GTDB taxonomy): Bacteria > Acidobacteriota > Blastocatellia > RBC074 > RBC074 > RBC074. The sequence continues at coordinate 7,375 of DAOMFR010000150.1, read as the reverse complement.
CCAAAAGGAAATACAACGATGGTTCAGGAAACCCTTCGATCTGATCTTTTCGAGCAACAATTGCGGGATTCGTTGCGGAATGAAACGCTCAATTCACGAGCTCTTACAATTGACAAACACGATCACGTTTACACGTGTGGCGATCAAGACGCTACGATCTATTTCATCGAAAGCGGGCAGGTTAAACTGTTGATGATTTCGCCTGAGGGGCGAGAGTGTTTGTTGGCCATTCACGCGGCTGGAGACATTTTTGGTGAGTTAAGCCTTTCCGGGTCAGGGGCGAGACTGGAAACCGCGACAGCCATGGAAGACACGGTCTTAAAACAAATCCCCAACTCCAGGTTCTTTGCGCGCCTGGATCGTGACGCGCTGTTCGAAGGCTTCGTCCGATATCTGACATTACGCATTGCTGACCAGCAACAGGTCATCGCCAATTTGGTGACAGTTGATAGCGAACAGCGATTGGGCAAAACGCTGTTGCAACTGGCACGCAAACTTGGCAAGAAAAAAACGCGCAGCGTTCACATCGAATTGAAGATTTCGCATGAAGAACTGTCAGAAATGGTAGGCACAACACGGCCGCGGATCAGCACATTTATGCAGCGCTTTCGGAACCTTGGCTTGATCGAGACGAATACCGACAACTTCTTGGTCATCAAAGAGCAGAAACTCACCTCTTACTTGACGCAGATTGCCTAGCGTCCCACGAATTCTTGGCGGTAATTCTTTTTCTAACCGCCGGTCCAATATTGAACAGCACCCATTCTCAAGTCAGTCTATCTTCTGAATGCAGGTCAGAGGGAAGTTGGTGAATTCGCACGCTTCACTCCGATGCTGTAGGCAAGAAATCATGGAGGTGGACTATGCTTTGGACAATTATTGTTATTCTGCTTGTTTTGTGGCTGTTAGGCTTGGTCGGCGGTATCGGCGGTTCGTTGATTCACGCATTGCTGGTTATCGCTGTGTGCGTATTTATTTATAACATGCTCAGTGGACGCCGAGGCATCGCCTAGTCAATGGCTACACGCATTCAACAATTACCCATTGCTTAATTGGTACATCAGGCAAGAGAAGGAGTTGGCAATGTTACTGGATATTGGGAATAAGGTTGTTTATCCGTGCCAAGGCCCTTGCCGGATTAGCTCTGTCGTCGAGAGAGTTATTGGCGATAAGCCGAAAAGGTTTTATCACTTGGCGCTTCTGGACGACAGCGGTGGTGAATTGTTCGTTCCCGTTGATGGAATCCAAACTGTGGGCATCCGAAGGCTGCTGAATAAAGCCGAAATTCCCGCGCTGCTAAAAAGGCTGACAATGAAAGCCGAGATATCCAAAGAACGAAAGCAGCGTGCTAATGACATCTTAAAACGATTTACATCCGGATCGGTGTTTGACCTTGCCGAGATCATTGGATCATTGACTGAATTAGGTAAGGTGAAATCTCTCACACTTCGTGAAGATTGGACGTTGGTAAGATCGAGAAAGCTTTTGATTTGTGAAATCTCTCAAGTGTTGGAAGAGACGAAAAGTGCCTCTGAGGTGCGGGTGGATCATGCCCTGGAACCTGAAGTAACCCGGGACATCAATAGGATGCGAGATTATTTACCTGCAGTGGCTGAACTTAGCCCGAGCATGTAAATTAACCGGAAGGTCGTAATTCGGAAGTGATGATAGAAATATCTGGATGGGTGGAGGCCGACTGTTTGCTTGTCCTGGCGCTATTGCCGACTGTTTGCTTGTCCTGGCTCTATTAGTGAATCCAGCTATCATCATTTCTGAATCACGATCGCCTGAAATGAGTATCAAGCGAAGCGGGTTTGGATAACAGGGAAGAAGAGGTTTGAGAGATCAGAGTGGCCGCATGGGGAGTAGCCAACTCTGAACTGGAGTGTGAGCCATAGTAGTAGGCTCTGCTCCTTCCAGGGTGGAAGATCAAATGCTAGACGGCTGATCTTCCACCTCTTTTTATCTTCGTGATTAACAGGTTTGGTTTTTTGACTTATTTCAGCTTTGCGGCACTCATCGCAGATTTGCTGCAAGTTAATCTGTCACGACATAGGAAATTGTTATGAAAAACACCGGAATTCATCTCTTCGCAAGGACGCTTCGGACTCTTGATAGCCATTTCCTTGACACAGGTTGCCAAGAGTCTCAAGAACCCTTGGCGGTAATTCTTTTTCAGTCCGCATGTCCAATATTGAACAGAAACCATTCTCAAGTCAGTTTATCTTCTCAATGCAAGTCAGAGAGAAGTTAGTGAGCTAACAAGCTTTACAGCGGTGTTGTAGGCGAAAAATCACAGAGGTGGATTATGCTTTGGGGGATTTTTATTTTTCTGATTGTTTTGTGGCTGTTAGGCTTGGTCAGTGGTATCGGCGGTTCATTAATCCACGCATTGCTGGTTATCGCTCTGTGCATATACATTTATAACATGTTCAGGGGTGCCGAAGCATCGTTTAGCCGCAGATAAATCTTATGGCTGAAGTTAGGCAGGGCATCTTATTTGCTTGGAGGGTCGTATTTCAGAAGTGATGATAGGAATATCTGGATCGGTGGATACCGACTGTTTGCTTGTCCAGGCGTTATTGGTAAATCCAGCTATCATCATTTCTGAAGCACGATCGCCTGAAATGAGTATCAAGTAAAACCGGGTTGAGTAAGAGGGGAAGAATTTTGAGAGATCAGAGTGGCCGCATGGGGAGTAGCTAACTCTGATCTGGGGTGTGAGCCATAGTAGTAGGCTCTGCTCCTTCCAGGGTGGAAGATCAAATGCTAGACGGCTGATCTTCCACCCTTTTTTACCTTCGCGACCTATAGGTTTTTGATTTTTTTGGAATTTTCTAGCCAGGCTATCCCATTCTGCCGGTTGGCTGGAAACGGGTTTGTAACGACAAAGGAAAATGTTATGAGAAACGAAAGAATTAGCAGTGCGGCAAATCTTCTTAGGCTATTCACAGCCTTGGCTTTGTTCGCAGTGATCACAGCAATTGGGGCAAACAGCAGCCTGAGTTCGGTCTTAGCCCAGGACTCGGACGACCGGGCCATTAACCAAGCGCAGCGAGCGGTCAGAACTCAAATTATTAATCGAGAAGGAGGCCGCGGTCAGACAGTGATGTTTAACCGTGACGCTACGACGGAGTTTACGTCGAACTCCGAAGTTCGCGTTCGCGGCACAGGCACACTCTCAAACAGCAACGATGGGCGTAATAATAATCAGCGGAACAACAATCAACGGAACAACTATTGGGGATCGAGAGAGTTTTCCTACGAAGCGATTGTCAGCAATCGCTACCGCAGTAACGCTAACAATGTGTCGGGAATTCGCTACGACTGGCGTGGCGATTGGTCGGGCAATGGCAGGAATAACGACCGGGAAGGCCGGGGCGGATACGGAGTTCAAAGCATCTACTGCGCCTCTGATGATGGTCGCCGCCATACCTGTCCAGTGAATACCAGTGGCAGCGCTGTCCGTCTGGTATCACAGAAGAGTGGTTCAAATTGTGTGCAAGGGCGGACTTGGGGATTCAATAACAACGAAATCTGGGTGGATCGCGGTTGCCGCGCCGATTTCGAAGTCGGCGAGGGTCGAAATCGTGGCGACCGTGAAAACATCGGCGGTTACGGCAATGCCAATCGTCCAAACGGTCGCGTCAGTTATTCCGGCCCAATCATGAATCGCCATAGCGATAAAGCTCTGGATGTAACCGAGCAGGGCCTGCAAGACGGAGCCAACATTCAACAGTGGAGCTACGCTGATCAGGCGAATCAAAATTGGGATGTGATAGACCTCGGCAACAACGAAGTTGCCATCATCAGCCGGCACAGTGGCAGAGCGTTGACCGTTCAGGGGGGCAGAGATAACGACGGGGCAAACATCATTCAGCAAGGGTGGCGCGACACACGGCAACAGCGCTGGCGTTTGGAACAAACCGGCGGTGATTATTACCGCATTGTTAGTGTAGACAATGGCAAGTGCCTGGATGTCACCCAGCAGGGCAAAGAAAACGGCGCCAACATCCAGCTTTGGGGTTATGCCAACCAGCCTAACCAGCAATGGCGATTCAAGCGATAGTCGGGAATCTTGCAAGCAGGCGTTTGGCGATTCGCCAGGCGCCTGCTTGTTGGAAGATTTCGTCAATATTACAAATTAACCTGGCTGCAAAAACGGCCATAACCAAACACAGTGGGAGAAATCACAATGTCTATTGCCAATGTAACCGAGATCATTTCATCATCAACTGAAAGCTTCGATGACGCCATTGACAAAGGGATCAAACGCGCCGGTAAGACGATGGATAACGTCCGCAGCGCCTGGGTCAAAGACCTAAACGTCAAGGTCGAAAAGGGCAAAGTCACCGAGTATCGCGTGACGATGAAAGTTTCTTTCATCTGAATGGCCAATTCGATTTATGACCGTAAACAGAACTGAAACTGCAAAGAAGTTCCTGGCAAAAGAGCTGGAAAAACTTTCTGAGCAAGAGCGCTTGATTGTCGAGCGATTCATTAACCGTGGCCGGGTGGCGCGCAATGTTGCGCACGAGTTTGAAGAGAAACTGACCTTTGGGCAACGGCTGGCCGACCGCTTTGCCCAGGTCATCGGATCGTGGCGGTTCATCGTCATTCAAAGCGCCATGCTCACGGTATGGATCGCGTTGAACGTCACCGCTTATGTTTACCGCTGGGACCCTTATCCCTTTATCCTGCTCAATCTGATGATGTCGTTTCAGGCTGCGTATGCCGCGCCGATTTTGATGATGAGCCAGAACCGCCAAGCCGAAAAAGATCATCTGCAAGCGAAGAACGATTATGAGGTCAACTTGAAAGCCGAACTGGAAATCATGCAGTTGCACGAAAAGTTCAACGAATTGCGCGATTCCTTATGGGTTGACCTGATCAATATGCAACAACACCAGATCGAATTGCTTGAGCGTTTAGTCTCAGAAGACCGCGCACCCAAGGCCTAATTCTTCCCAGCCCGCAACATTCCCGTATAACCGCACCCTTCTTTTTTTCAAGCCTGTGCAATATTGGACGGGAAGATTCCTCAACATAGCCGATCATCATTCCATTACGTATTCATAGAAGAACACGGTGTAAGAGATTAACCACGCTTTGCAAATTCCGAGGCCGCTCGTTACGCGCGGCCTGCACATAAAGCGCCTGCAATAAGCTGCGGAATTAAGCACGGCTTTATACAAGGAGATCATAGTATGACGACACAGAATACTGCTGCCAAAGCTTCAACCAATCCCAGGCAGAGTTGGGTGACTGGAACATTCAATGACCGCGATTCGGCAGAACGCGCTTACAACTCAATGCTCAGTCGCGGCTATTCCGAAAAGGAAATCAATCTGATGATGTCGGATGAGACGCGCAAACGGTATTTCGACAAAGACAACAAGACTGATACTGAACTTGGCACCAAAGCGATGGAAAAGGCAGGCGTTGGCGGTGCCATTGGTGTCACCGCAGGAGCACTTCTGGCGGCGGTCGCGGCCATCGGAACCAGCATCGCAATCCCGGGACTCGGCTTGGTCATTGCTGGGCCAATTGCGGCAGCGCTAGCTGGCGCAGGGGCTGGCGGAGTGACTGGCGGAATCATCGGCGCACTGATCGGCTGGGGCATCCCCGAAGAGCGCGCCAAGCTTTATGAAACCGACCTGAAAAATGGCGGCATCGTTCTGGGTGTCAATTCACGCAACGATGAAGACGCTTCCTACTTCGAGACCGAATGGAAGAGCAATAAAGGTCGCAATATCTATCGCTAATTCACATACTCGCTAATAACAGGCCGGAGAATTTTAGACCATTGAATTCTCCGGCCCAGCTTTATGTTTGAACCACCGGTGATTAAAGAAACTAACTATCACACTGAGCAAGTGGCAAAAGGTGGCTCGCTTCTTGCCTAACAATATCCCGTAACTAAGCAGTTGTATAAACAACATACGGATCGTAGCGCGAATGAATACACCATGCAGCACATCACAACAGTGATCGAGAAAAACTATGACAGTCGTTACCTGTGTCGCGCTGGGTCGAATCACGGGGTCAAGCGCCAACATAAACAAAAGAGGAAATAGACATGGAAACATTACATCATCGTTTAGACGAAAGTTCACCGCTTCAGATTGGAGCGAGTTCCGACCGGATTCAAACCAGGATCGCCGACAAATTGCGCCAGGCTGCCGAAACTTTGCTCGGCAAGACCGAAAACAATCAAACTCCGCAGGAAGCACAGAACCTTGGGTCTCAGGCCAGCGCGTGGCTTCAAAACTCCGCCGATTACATCGAACAGATAGAGCCGAAAAAAATCAAAGATGACATTACTGAACAAGTGCGACGCAATCCGGGCAAAAGCCTCCTTGTAGCCGGTGCTGCCGGGCTGATTCTAGGCGCAATCTTTCGCCGCAAATAAGCTGAAAAGGGCACGAGGTTGCGAACTGTTTGAAGTAACACTCGCCGCAAAGGGGAAATAATAATGAGCGCACAGAGAGAAACTGCCCATCAGTTGGCCATTCCGGAAACGCGTGAATCGTTGGGGGATTTGCTCGGCGATTTAATGACGCAATCAACCGATTTAGTGAAAAGTGAAGTGGCTCTGGTCAAGGCAGAGTTACTTGAAAGGACACACCTGTACAGTTCGGCTGCATTGGTTATTGCTGTTGGAGCCGCCTTCGGGCTATTGGCGGCAATGGCGCTTCTTGCGGCTGGCATTAGTGCGCTTTCCACCTACACGGGGTTGGCAATGGCAGGCTTGATCTTCGCGGCGCCACTGGGAATATCGGCAGCCCTTTTTATGGCGTTGGGGTTGCGCAATCTCAAGCGCTACTCATCTTGATTGAATATTCTGCCGGCTTTGAATCTAGGCCCAAGGAGGCATCACAAATGATCGGAACTGCATTGGAAAAAAACACGGACACGCAATTTCTGGAAACTGTAGAGCCCAGCCAGGAAGATTTACGCCAGGAGATTAAGAACAAGAAAGTTGCCATCGCGGAAACACTTAATCGCCTGGATCAGCGTGTCCACAGGGCGACTGACTGGCGCGCGCAGGTTGGAGATCATCCTTATCTGGCGCTTGGCGTCGCGGTCAGCGTTGGTTGCCTGTTCTCCGGAATTTTCAGGAGCAAGCCCAATCCGCAGGAGCGGATTATGGAAGCTTTAGCCGAGGGCGTTGAAGACATTGCTGATCAAGTCCGTGATCGCATTGATTCCCACTTCCGTTGGCCAGCGAGAGGCGGCGTATTGAAAGCGACCGTTGCGGCCTGGGCGGCGAAAGCGGCAACCGTTTACCTGAGTAACAAGTTAAGCGGCGCATCCAAAACACGGAATGCTTAACTTAATCGTTTTAATCAATAAACCATCAAATAAAAGGAGA
>DAOMFR010000149.1:14346-16501 GCA_035429885.1 Blastocatellia bacterium | reverse complement strand
ACCCTGCCCGAAGCGCCGCAAAAGTGGACCCGATCAAAGCCTTGCGGCACGAATAGCAAAATGGCCAAGCCATGAAAATAGCTGCTTGAATTTGCTCAATCAGTTTTTCTGACGATCACAACATCTTCAACATGCGGATTGCTGTGCAACGTAATGTGAACCGGGCAGCGTCCGGCGATGTACAGCAATCGCTCTTTCTGTTCTTCGGTCACGTCGCCGGTGACGTAAATCAACCGGCTGATGTGTTGAATCTCTTTTTTGCCTTCCTTTTCTTCGTCTGAACAGCTTTCGCAATCGTCAATGTGAATGCGGTCGAAAGTCAGCAGCACTTCGACATCGGTGATCGGCAGCTTTTTGCGTTCGATGTACAGCCGCAACGTCATTGCGGTGCAAGCTCCCAACGCCGACAACAACAAATCATACGGCGACATGCCTTCGTCTTTTCCGCCCGCCGAAACCGGTTCGTCGGCAATCAACGTGTGATTACCAGCCGTGATCGTTGAGCGAAAGCCTTCGTTTAGATTCAGTTTGACTCGTACTTCGTTCATCGTTTTTTGAATTGGTTGGCGACTTCCTGGCCGAGCTGTTCAAGTTTTTCGATGCTGGCTCGAACGTCGTCTTCGGTTGTTCGGTGGTTGATGGTGCAGAGCCGCTGGACGACACGGCCTCGCAGCGCGGTTGAATTGGCGAAGGTGAAGCCGTCTTCGATTTGCGCTTCGACAATTCGGCGATTGAGTTCGTTGAGTTCTTCTTCTGTCGCCGAATACGGCGGAACAAAACGAAACGCAACGATGCCCATCGTCGCTGGACTGATGACTTCCCAGCAATCGGACTTGCGAACCAGACGTTCGGCAAATTCGGCCAGTTCAAAGCTGTGTTCAATGGCTTGCCGAAACGCCGCTGCGCCGAACGTTTTCAATGACAGCCACAGTTTCAACGCGCGAAAGCCTCGCGTCAGTTGCACTCCATAATCGTAAAAGTTGATTTCCTGCTCTTCGGCGCGTTTGGTGTCTTCCAGGTATTCGGCCATCGTGTGGAAGGTTTTTTTCAATTCGCGCGCGTCACGCAAAATCACGCAGCCGATCTCAAACGGTTGAAACAGCCATTTGTGCGGATCGAGCGAAAGCGAATCGGCGCGCTCAATTCCCGCCATCAGTGTTTTGCCACGTTCGGTCAAACACGCCGCCGCGCCATAAGCTCCGTCAATGTGCAGCCACAGATTCTCAGTCGAGCAGAAATCTGCGATTTCATTCAGCGGATCAATTGCTCCGGTGTTCGTGGTTCCGGCGTTGGCGATGACACAAAACGGACGACGACCGGCGGCTTTGTCAGCGGCAACGGCTTGGCGAAGTTCGGGCAGCAGCAACCGGAACTGTTCATCCGACGGCAGCTTGCGAATCTGTTCGCGCGCGAAACCTAAAATCCGCAACGCCTTTTCCAGCGATGAATGCGTTTGATCAGAAAAGTAAACGACGGTGTTTTCAATCCGATTGTTCAACTTCACTTGTTTGGCCGCCGCCAGCGCCGTCAGGTTGGCCATCGAACCGCCAGAGACAAACAATCCGCCAGCCGTTTCCGGGAATCCGCACATCTGCCGCAACCAATCAATCGTCACCAATTCGATCTGCGCCGGGCCAGAACCTTCCAGCCAGTTTCCGGCAAAAGGATTGAACCCGGCGGCCAACGCGTCAGCCATCACACTGACGAAATTGCTCGGACTGGGAATGAATGCGAAAAAGCGCGGATGGATGACGTTGCCAATGTTTGACCAAACGTCGCGCTGCAATTGTTCGAGCAACGAATTCACGTCAGCAGGCTGTTCCGGTAACGGTTCGCGCAAGCTGGCTTCGAGTTCCGTGCGAGGCGACAGCCGCATAACCGGCTTGTCGGCAACGGTTTGGTAATACTCGACGATCTGGTCAACGACCTTGTACCCGAGCTGGCGCATTTCGTCTTCGGACAATTGGAGCTTATTCGATTGCATGATTTATGGAGCGGTTTGGACGTGCGGGTATTGGCGAATCTTGGTGTCCATTGTCACCAGTGGGCAGCCATAAACTCTGGCAGTGGCGACGATCAATTGATCTGCAGGATCGCGATGAAAAACGCCCGGCAATTGCGTCGCTTCAACGGCAATCCGAGGCGTCAATTCAAT
>DAOMFR010000149.1:0-14246 GCA_035429885.1 Blastocatellia bacterium | reverse complement strand
AATGTGCGTGTCGAGAATGATCATTTATAAACTTCCCAGTCTTCTTCTGATACAGCCGGTTCAAACGGATCGTCGTAACGATAAGGTTGACTGTTTCGTAAAGAGTATTTGTCGGCTTTTTCAGAATCGGATTGTTGAATCAGGATGAGAACCTCGACTTTCTGGCCTGGCGGAAAAGGCAAATTCCGCAACGTCAATACTCCTTCTGTTTGCACAGTAGATTCAACTTTATAAGCTTGCATCGGTTCTCCTCAATTTTGGGCGATTAGCCGTTAGACAATCCATCCGCCGCCGACAACAATGTCGCCATCGTAAAACACGGCTGCCTGGCCGGGCGTGACGGCGCGTTGCGGTTCGTCAAATGTGACGAGGACGGTTCCGTCTTCGTTTTTGGTCAGCGTGGCCGGAGCTTCTTCGGCGCGGGAGCGGATTTTGACTTGCACGCGAACCGGTTCGGTTAACTCTGCAATGGCTATCCAGTTGACTCGGTTGACGGACATTTCGCGTTTCAACAGGTCATCGCTGGAACCAACGACGACGCGGTTGTTTTTGGCATCCACTTGAATGACATACAGAGGATCGGGCGCGGAAATTCCCAAGCCTTTTCGCTGACCGACCGTGTACCGATGAATGCCTTGATGTGTACCCACGATTTCGCCAGCAGTGGTGACGATCTGGCCGGATTCGGGCTGTTTCAATTTGTCCGAGTCGGTTTTGGTTTCGATCTGAACCAGAGGCTGAAAACTCGGAACATCATTTTCGCTCAATCGCCGTTCGCGGTCTTCTTCCAGGTACCGATCAATGAACCGCGAATAATTGCCGTCCGGGATGAAGCAGATTTCCTGGCTTTCGGGTTTCATCGCGGTGGGCAAACCAGCTTCGGTGGCGATGTCGCGGACTTCCTGTTTGGTCATTTCCCCCAGGGGAAACATGGCGTAACTCAACTGTTCCTGGGTCAGCTCAAACAGGAAATAAGACTGATCTTTGGCGCGATTGACGGCACGCAGCAACAGCCAGCGACCGCGCTCTTCGTCGAACTTAACGCGAGCGTAATGGCCGGTCGCAACTTTAGTCGCATCAGCGGTTTGCGCCAATTCGACCAGCTTATCGAACTTCAAGAATGAGTTGCAGGCGACGCACGGGCTGGGCGTCAAACCCTCCAGGTAATTGGTAACAAACGGACGGACGACATCCCGTTCAAATTCATCTTCCAGGTTGACGACGTAAAACGGAAAGCCCAGTTTGTGAGCGACGACCCGCGCGTCGTACAGATCGTCCAGCGAGCAGCAGCGGCTTGGCAACGGTTCGCCGTCCGGTCCGACGTTGATGCGCCGCTGATTCCAAAGCTGCATCGAAAACCCAACCAGATCTTGTCCCTGGTTTTTTAACAAAGCCGCGGCGGTTGAACTATCCACCCCGCCGCTCATGGCGACTGCAATCATAAAGCTCCTTCAGCCTGACAAAATAAATTAACGATGCTAAGATGCGAACTTGATTCTAACACGCTGAACCTCATTTACCGCAGGGAAGTACCAAAGACAATGACTCAAACCGGAACTGATACAGCTAGAGCAAAAGAACAATCCATCGAAAAATACCGCATCGCCAAAGAGCCGTATTATTTGAGCGTCAAAGATGAAGTCTCGCTGTTTGAAACTGCTTACAAGGCCAAACTGCCCGTGATGTTGAAAGGGCCAACCGGCTGCGGCAAGACTCGCTTTGTTGAGGCAATGGCTTACAAACTTGGCCGACCACTGGTGACCGTTGCCTGCCACGAAGATTTGTCGGCAACCGATCTGGTGGGCCGCTTTTTGATCGAAGGCGACGAAACTGTTTGGCACGATGGCCCGCTGACGACGGCCGTTCGTCACGGAGCGATCTGTTATCTGGACGAAATCGTCGAAGCGCGCAAAGACACCATCGTGCTGATTCACCCTCTGACCGATGACCGTCGCATTCTGCCGGTGGAAAAGCTGGGCAAGCTGCTCAACGCGCCGGAAGATTTCATGCTGGTCATTTCGTACAACCCCGGCTACCAAAGCGTGCTGAAAGACCTGAAACAGTCCACGCGCCAACGCTTCCTGTCGCTGGAATTTGATTACCCAACCGCTGACGCCGAAACGAAAATTGTCGCCCACGAAGGTGGAATTGCCGAAGCAACGGCACGCGATCTGGTCAAGATTGGCGAAAAGGTTCGTAATCTGAAAGGTCACGGATTGGAAGAAGGAGTTTCGACTCGTTTGTTGGTGTACGCCGCGCAAATGATCGCGCGCGGAGTCGAACCCGTCACCGCTTGTGAAATCGCCATTGCCAGCCCCATCACTGACGATTCCGAGTTGCAACGCAGCATTCGCGAAATCGTTACCACTGTCATCTAGATTGCCGGGATTAGGTTGTAGGTGGCAAGGATTATTTCACCGCCTACAACCTGCCGCCTATCGCCTACCACCAGTTATGTCCGAAGAGAAAAAAAGTTTTACAGGGTCATTGCTCAGAGGATTGACACGCAACACCGTTGAAGCCTTGGCGATGAAGATGGGACTGAAACCGAGCGACCGTGGTTGGTTGGCGGTGGATATCGGCGCGTCATTGGTCAGCAATTCGCCCAAAGTGGCGATGGAGTTTTTCAAGGCGGTGCAGGAAGTTTCGAACTTGCTGGAAAACGGCGATTTGCGCGCCTGGGCTGAACTCGGAAAACGCGTCGCCATTCACAGCCACGATGAAGCCAGCGAGTTCTTTCACAGCTCCATGGGAATCTTGCAGGCTGTGCCCGAAGGCTTGCGCTCCTTGCTGATTTCTCTTTGCTCGAAACAGATTGTGTTGTCGCCCACGGCCGCGCTGGTGACATTTCGCACCGCGCCTCGAACTGTTGCTCAGCTTGGCGATCCACATTCGGCGACGCGCTTATTCAATATCGCTGTCGAAGTCGCGCATCGTTCCGTCAAACACAGCACGGAAGTTTTGACCGCCGCTCCGCAGGCATTGGCCGCCCTGCAAACTCTTGAATCCAGTGCAACGAATTCTTCTCCAACCGAAGCCGTGTTGAATCTGGCGGAAAGCTTTGCCCAGCGAACTGGCGCAACTGCCGCAGAATTTCTGTCTGCTGTCGGTGAAGGCTTGGACTTTATTCAAAAGGGAAATGAAGTCGTTGAACTCTGCAACCAGACGTCCGTCTTTCTGGAACGCGGAGGTGCGACGGCGCTGCAATATTTCCGGTCGGCGCGCTCTGTGATCGAAGTCGGAGGAGCTCCGAGTTTTGACAAATGGAGCCGCGTTACGCGCAAAGTTGCTGACGAAGGCAACGCGATTGTGTATGACTTTTTGAAGCTGACGCCCAAAGTGTTGGCGACGCTCTCGGCGACGCAACGCCGCCGAGCGCCTGAACGTGTCAACGCCGTGCTGGACGTAGTCGAAGAATTGGCCGGGCGCAATGTTTATGTCGCACTGGAATGTTTCAAATCCAGCCCGCGCGCCTTGGCTTCGGCTTCGCTGGATCAGTTTCAATCCTGGGCGCGCGATGGCGCGGAGTTGTTCCGCAACGATCGCCGCAAAGCTCAGGCCTATTACGCGCTGGAATCAAAATCCAGCCAGGAACAGTTGCGCGGTTCGCACGATGGCGTCGCGCTGGAATCGGTTTCTCATTTGCTGCGGCTTTATGTCGAAGGGTTGACCGGGCGCGAAATGGTCATTGCGCCGCTCGGTTCCATTCCCGAAGAATCTCGCATTAACGATGGCCACACGATTCAATTGCCGTCGGTGATCGCGGAGTTCGGATCGCCCGATGACGATTTCAAGCTATACAAAGTTCTGGCCGCGCATGCTTCCGGGCAAGCCGAATTTGGCACGCGCGAAATTGGCCAGCCGGACGTTCGCGCTGCGCTGAAAGAAATTGATCGTTTCTTTCGAGACAAAGAGAAGCAGGAATTGGGCGAAATGCGCGATCTGGCGATGAGCGATAAGGAATACACGCAATATTCCAATTCCGAGCATTTAGGTTTCCGTAGCCGCCCGCCGCTGGAACCAATTCAAATCGAAGGCGCCGATTACAAAACCGTTCTTTCGCGGTTTCCCAATGGAACTCTGGCGACGCGGATTTTTACCACGCTGGAAAATGGAAGAATTGATTGGCGATTGCGCTCGGCTTACAAAGGCATTCGCCGCGATTTGGATTTCGTTCGTTCGCGGCTGGTCGAACGCCGCCCGCCGATCAGCGAGCTTGCTGTTGAACAAGCCGTGTACGAGATGCTGTTCCAAATTACGCTATGCGGCGGAGTCATTGATGACAAAGCGCGCATCGCTTACATGGGCATCATCAATGAATTTGAAAGCATCATCGCCAATTACGTTCGTCGCGACGAGGCGACGGTTGCCGACACTTTGATGGCGACGTTCATGGTTTACGAATTGTTGGAAGGTCGCCGCAATCAAAACCAGTCCGACAACGAAACCGACCAGGACGAAAAAGAAAACGAAGACGACAAGGACGATTCCAGCGAAGGCAAAGGCGAAGATCAGCAGCAACAAACCCAGCAAATGAATCGCCGTCCGGAACTGTTCAACCAGTGGACGCAAACCACCGAAGAAGTTTCACCGACCGATTCTGATTTGCTGAATGAACTGATGAACGCCGAAACCAGCGAACAGGAATTGCAGGAAGGCGACGAAGTTTTCTTTTACGACGAATGGGATCGTGAGCTTGGCGATCATCGCGCCAAATGGTGCCGCGTTATCCAGCGCGAAAATCGCAAAGGCCAGCGCGATTTTGTCGAACAGGTTCGCTCGCGCTATTCCGGAGTCATCTCTTCGATTCGCCACCAATTCCAAATGCTGAAACCGGAATCGTTGCGCAAGATCAAAGGCGAACTCGACGGCGAAGATTACGATTTGCAAGCCGTGATTGATCATCACGTGGATCGCAAAACCACCGGTCGCCCGTCGGATCGGTTGTACATTCGCCGCATTCGGCGCGAACGTGACGTCGCCGTTAGCTTTCTGCTGGATATGTCGTCTTCGACGGCACGGACGATCACGCGGCATCCGAACCAGCCATACACGCGGCCTGGCCAGAAGATCATAGACATCGAAAAGCAAGGCCTGGTTCTGATGAGCGAAGCGCTGGAAGCCGTCGGTGATGCTTATTCGATTTCCGGCTTCACCAGCGAAGGCCGTCGCAACGTCAAATACTTCGTCATCAAACGCTTCAGCGAAAAATATTCCCCGGACGTTGAACGCCGCATTGGCGGCATCACCTATCACAACAACACTCGACTGGGCGCAGCCATACGCCACGCCGTCGCTAGTCTGGAAAAACAGGACGCCCGCACCAAACTGCTGATCATCCTGAGCGACGGCAGGCCCTACGATCACGATTACGGCGATTCCCGCTACGCCCGCGAAGATACCAAGATGGCTCTGCGCCATTCCAAAATCTCCGGCATTACTCCGTTTTGCATCACCATTGATCGCGAATCCGAAGCTGAACTTAAGGACCTCTACGGCGAAATCGGCTACACGATCATTGACGATGTGATGAGCTTGCCCGAACGTCTGCCTGGAATTTACCGGCGACTGACAACCTAAGCCCTAAATTCGCAATTTGCCGCGTACACTATGTATTTCTCAAATACACCCTGAGGCGTTTTGTCGCTGTACGCGACAAATGCACCCGCAGTGATTTGGGGCCTCGCATAAACCAACCTCGTTTTATTTCAACACTTTACAGTAGCTTTTATTTGTGGCTTGCCCCTTGCAGTTAGGCTAGTTGTGTTCGCTGGGAGGTTTGAGGGAACAAACCAGCGATCGGAGCGCAGGCACGCGGCGATAGTCTGCGCTCCGCTACAAGTAACAACATAGGCAGCCGCGCCATGAACTCTAAGGAGGTCGCTATGCTTTGGACGATTTTCGTAATTCTGCTGATTTTGTGGTTGTTGGGAATGGTTAGTTCCTACACTTTGGGCGGGTTCATACACATTCTGTTGCTCATTGCGTTGGTCGTATTACTTGTCCGCGTCATTACAGGTCGCCGGGTAGCGCTTTAGGCTTTTGTCATTGGCTGTTTAGGAATCGCAAGTTTTAACCATTAACCTGGGAGGGGGGAGAAAAATGAAAAACAGAATCACGTTTTCAATGATATCCATGCTTGGAGTTGCTGTGTTGTTGACCACATCAGTGCTGGCGCAAGGCCGGATGAAAGACGAGAAGAACCAGTCTCAAAAAGCGGCTGAAGTCTTTCGGGAAATTATGGATATCCCGGATAAAGAGATTCCGCGTGAGATTCTGGACAAGGCGGAATGCGTCGCGGTTTTTCCGCAGGTCGTCAAAGCCGGCTTTATTGTCGGCGGTCAAGGCGGTCGTGGAGTTGCCAGTTGCCGCACTTCGACGGGGTGGAGCGCGCCAGCTTATTTCAATTTAGGCGGCGGCAGTTTCGGATTGCAGATTGGTGCTCAGGCTACGGACTTCGTTCTGTTGTTTATGAACAAGGGCGGCATGCAAAGTTTGTTGTCCAATGATTTCACGCTGGGCGCCGATGCTTCGGTGGCTGCGGGGCCCGTCGGACGACAGGCTGGCGCTTCGACTGATTTGAAGATGGACGCGCAAATTCTTTCTTATTCGCGCAGCAAAGGATTGTTTGCCGGGTTGGAATTGAAAGGCGTGGTGATTAAACCGGACAAGGACGATATGCGCGACGTTTACGGCAAGGGCGTTACTGCCAAAGAAGTATTGCAAGATAACAAGGTGACCGCGCCTGAAATGGTCGCTGCTTTTCCAAACACCTTGGGACGATATTCCGCTCGCAAGGCTGAATTCTAAATCTGACCGTTTAAGTGCAGCGGGCTTTGAGTGAAAACTTGCAGCCCGCCCGCATTTTCAACTGAAGCCTGAGATTCAATGAAATGAGTTGAGGAGCTTGAATGCTTTCAAACAAAGCGAAGTTTACATGCCATGTTGTTTTTGATCTGGACAATTGTAGGAATGAGCCTGGCGCTGATTTGGCATTGGTTGTTTGGGCCGCGTAACACTGAACAGGCTGCGCGCCAATTGTTGCTGGCTGTGATGGGGGCAGTGGTCGGAGGCGTGCTATTTATGCTTTTCGGAACGACCAATTGGACATCGGTCAACAGTTACAGTTTGGTGGTTTCCATGTTTGGGGCGCTGACCTTTCTGGCTGCGTACCGCTCAATCAAACAGGCTTATTGAAGCCAATCCATCTTTCCTTTCAAAAACTACAACGTAAAAGAGGAGGAGTTATGCAAGGTGCAAAATTGGTCAAACGTCACGAAATTGTTGCTCAAGGCAAAAAGCGTAAACAGGAAACGGATGCGCCTACCGCCTCTACCAAACAGGCTTTCGCCACGGTTCGTTCCTGGGTCAAGCAAGGGCAGTCTGAGAAGGCATCTGCCTATCAAGCTTTCGCAGCGTTATTTGCCGAACCGCAAGCCAAAGGTGTTGCCTAACAAAAGAAGTCGGAAAACAGCGGTTTCCCGACAAACTCTTTTCCAAACAGCAAGCGCCAGAGTGATTCGTTGCTCTGGCGCTTGCTGTTTTTGTCAGGCGTCATCACGGTCGAGCAAATGATGTTTTTTGATAATGCTGTAAAGGCGCGGGCGATACAGTCCCAGCAAATTGGCGGCTGCCTGCTTGTTTCCTTTGGTGCGGGAAAGCGCTCCCTGGACAATGCTGCCTTCCAGTCGCTCGAAAATGTTTTGAGCGTCTTCGCCCGGCCCCGGTGTCGGCAATCCATTGACCAGCAAACGGCACAATTCGTCGAAGTTGGCGGCGTCCGTTTTGTCGTTCGGAGCCATTGCCGGAACAGAAGCTATCGGCTGTGACCTCTGATCATTGACAGGTTGAGTCGCCACAGATGCGGTTTGTTGCGCGGCAATGGTTGCCATTGGCAAGACGTCGGCTTCGATAACTTCGGCTTTGGTCATTAACACTGCGCGCTCCATCACGTTTTGTAATTCGCGGACATTGCCTGGCCAGCTATAAGCAAACAGTCGTTCGTAAGCTTCCCGCGAGAGTGATTTCGCCGGACGCTCGTATCTTTCAGAAAACACATCCAGAAAGTATTCAGCCAGGCGTTGCACGTCTTCGACTCGTTCGCGCAAAGGCGGCACATAAATTTCTATTGTGTTGATGCGGTAATACAAATCTTCACGCAGCAGCCCTTCCCGTATGGCGTCCAGAGGATTTCGATTGGTCGCGCAAATCAGCCGGAAATCTGACGCCAGAGGTTTTTCGCTGCCAACCGGTATGTAAACGCGCTCCTGTAGAACGCGCAGCAATTTCGGTTGCAACTCCAAGGGCATTTCGCCGATTTCGTCCATCAACAAACTGCCGCCGCGCGCTTGCGCAATTAATCCTTCCTTGTCCCGCGCCGCGCCGGTAAAAGCGCCTTTGGTGTGTCCGAACAATTCGGACTCGATCAACTCTTTGGGCAAGGCGGCGCAGTTAATTTTGACGAAGGGTTTTCTGGCGCGGAGGCTGTGTTCATGAACTGCACTGGCTACCAACTCTTTGCCCGTGCCGGATTCGCCGACGATCAGCACGTTGGCGTCAGACGCCGCGACGCTTTCGATGATTGCGTAAATGTGTTGCATGGCGCGGCTGGAACCGATGATCTTTCCAAAGGAATCGGGCTGAACCCGGTGGCGTAGCCGCTTCAATTCCAGCAACTGTTCACGGCGCTCGATGGCCTGTCGCACCATCAACAACAACTTGTCGTAATTGATAGGCTTTTCGACAAATTGGTAGGCTCCGGCTTTGGTCGCTTCGATGGCGGTATCAATGGAACTGAAGCCGGTGATGACAATGATCTCAGTGCCAGGGGCAAGTTCATTGCCCTTCCGCACCAGGTCAATTCCATCCATATCGGGCAGTCGCATGTCCGTCAGAATGACGTCAAAAGGTTGCGAGGACAGCAGATGAATGCCTGCCGAACCATTGTCAGCCGTCACGATTTCAAAGCCTTGCTTGCGCAGGTGAAACTGCGTCAAATCCAACACGTTTGGATCATCGTCAATCACCAGAATTCTGGCTTTGGTCATAACAAAAAACTCCTTTTGAAAAAGCGCAAGTTGGGTGTCGCGCGATTGTCCAGGCGTGATTTATCCCAGAGGGGGATTGGCCGCCCTGCCGGTCAGACTGGCAATGACCATCATCAATTCAGTTGGTTCGACGGGTTTCGGCACGTGCATCTGAAATCCGGCTTCAAGAGCGCCGATGCGGTCTTCTGAGCGTCCGAAAGCTGTCAGCGCGACCGCGGGAATTTGACAGAGCGGCTCAGGCAATTGAC
Organism: Blastocatellia bacterium; assembly: GCA_035429885.1. Taxonomy (GTDB): domain Bacteria; phylum Acidobacteriota; class Blastocatellia; order RBC074; family RBC074; genus RBC074. The sequence goes on along the minus strand of DAOMFR010000149.1, from coordinate 4,951 downwards.
GTATGCGCCGCATCAGGGTGTAACCGTTTTCGCCTGGCATGCCTATGTCTGAAACCAGCAAGTCGAACCGTTCGGCGTTTTCGCCATCGGTCAGCAAAGCCATCGCTTCCGAGGTAGAGGCCGCTGAGGTTACAGTCGCGCCATATTTTTTTAGCAATGTCATTACCAAATCGCGCGCAGGCGCTTCGTCATCAACCGCCAGGATGCGCAATCCGCCAAGCACTGGCGGGAAATTGAGCGGCCCGCTCAATCCCTTGGAACTGACTTCGATTTCAGGCTTTGTGATGGTTGCTGTTTGCAAAGGCAATCTTACAGTAAAAATGGAGCCTAGATTTTCGCCGTCGCTGGCGGCTGTAATCGTGCCGTGGTGAAGTTCGACCAGGTTTTTCACCAACGCTAGACCCAAACCCAGCCCGCCGGCCCGGCGCGTGTTGGAGCTATCCGCCTGCTGGAAACGGTCAAAAATGTGAGGCAGATCAGTGGCTTTGATGCCGAGTCCGGTGTCGCGAATTGTGATCGTCGCCCAAGGAGTTTCCCGTTTCAGCCTGATGAATACCTTTCCACCTGACGGAGTGAACTTCACCGCATTGGCCAGCAGGTTCCAAACGATTTGTTGCAAACGTTCAGCATCGCCATAGACTTGACCTGTTGAGGCATCGAGTTCGGTTTCGATCAAAATGCCTTTACGCTCCGCTTCCTGAAAAACAGTGTCAATCGCGGATTTGATCGCTGGCAATAAATTGACAGGCCGGGATTCGATGCGAAGTTTTCCTGAAGCGATTCGAGCCGAATCAAGCAGGTCTTCGATCAACCGCGATTGCATTTCGGCGCTTTGTTCAATTACCTGAATCGCGTGGTCGTGAGTTTCCTGGTCAACGCCTTCGCTTCGCAAGACTCGCGCCCAACCCAGCATGGCGTTCAGCGGCGACCGCAATTCATGAGAAACGATGGCCAGAAATTCATCCTTCGTGCGGTTTGCCGCTTCAGCATGAGCGCGTGCTTCCTGTTCGCGTGCCAGCAAAGCCGCTTTGATTTCTTCGGACTGCTTCCGTTCTGTGGTGTCCACTGTAAAACCGACGATGCGACGTGGTACGCCTGCGCGGTCTTTGACGGCAAAGGCTCGATCACGCACCCAGCGCATGCGGCCATCCGGTGTGACGATGCGGTATTCCAGATCAAGACTGTTCGTGGTTATCTGTTCTTGCATCAATGCGCTTGCTCCGGCGCGATCATCCGGGTGAATGTACTCAAACCACTGGGCTGAACCTGACATCAGATTTTCCGACGGGATGCCCCACAAACGTTCGCTACCGGAGCTGAAAAATTCCAGCTTCCCGTTGGTGAAGTTGCGAACCCATAAAACGGCGTCAATGTTTTCAGCAATCTGCCGGAAACGCTCTTCGCTTTCATAAAGTGATTCTTCAGTCTGTCGAAATTCCGTCACGTCCAGATTGATGCCACTCATGCTGACAGCGTGACCGTGGGAGTTAAAGGCGGTCGTCCCTCTGACCAAAATGCGACGCACTTCGCCATCAGGCCAAACGATGCGGTGTTCGGTTTTGAATTCTTTATGTTCCGCCAGCGCCGTTTCCAGTTCTCGTTCGACACGGTCGCGGTCTTCACTGTGCAAAAATCCCAACCACAGATCAAAACTTGGCACACGGCTGCCAGGTTCAATTCCGAAAACGGCATAACTTTCGTCTGACCAGGTGACTTCCTTCGTTGTCAGATCCCAAAACCATAACCCGGCTTTTGAGGCGCCAAGCGCCAGTCGCAATTGTTGTTCGCGCTCTCTAAGTCTTTCTTCGCCAGCCAGATGCTTGGCTATTTCACGACGCAAACTGACGCCGGTCACAACCAACAATGCTGCTGCAATCAGAGTGCTGATGACGGCCACAGCCGCTGCCAGCCGTGCTTTGGAAGTTTGTTTGGCAATTCGCTCCGAATAAAGCTGCTCTTCCACCTTGTCCATTTCGTGAATAGTTTGCGTGATTCGCTCGCGGACTTGCGACAGGGTGCCGCCGAATAAAATGCGCCGGAACGTTTCATAATCTTCACGCTGTCGCGCGTGGATCATTTGCTCGTTCAGATCCAACCGCTGCTCGATCAGATTTTGCACTTGGGCCAGCCGCTGCTGCTGGGCGGCATTGTCTTCAGTCAATTCCTTGATCCGCTGAATTTGTAACGGTAATCGCTGTTTCAAGGCGCCAAAAGTTTCGACCGACTGCTTATTGCCTGTCAGCAGAAATTCCCGCGCTTGTTCGCCAGCTTGATTGATTTCGGCGGAGAGTTCGGCGATTTCTTCTTTGACCTGCAAGGTGTGCGTTACATCATCGCCCGCTTTGGTCATGGTGCGCACGCCCAGATAAACCAGACAGACCAAGGTAATCAGCACAATTAGTATGACGCCTAAGTACGAGAGTAGCTTTCTTTCAATAGGGGTAATCATATCTTTGCTTCAGCGTTGATTTGTGGGATTAGGGGATGCGTGTAGCCAAACCTGGTCGCGCCTGATTGTAATTTACTGCCGGTGCAAACAATTCTGTAAAGATGGGGAAATGTGCCGTTACCGCATCAGGCCGCATAAATCAGAGGTGCGCTCTGATTTTGGTCTTTTCATTGTACAGGTGATTATTGTTTGTCGGTTCTTAAATCAAAAGGCGACTGGTAGGTAGTCGTTTGCGACCGGACAACAAATACACGCTTTGCGGATCAGGTTGATTGCTCTCCCCATTAGCTTGCAACCTGACCCGCGTCACGTGGCGTCACGGCTTTTATTCTTGGTCACCTTCCAACCAGACTTCAGAAAAGAAGGAAGGTGACCAAGAAGCCATGACGCTGCCCCAAAATCTCCTGCCACAGACTGAGAGTGGCAAAACCCGGGCCACAAATTTCTGAGGGGGAAATCGTGGATTTTCTGCGTTTTCAGATCACTCGGCGTCACATTCGCCTCAAACGGGTGTAATCATGGAATACACCTCGTATCCGGTTCATACAGTCAATTGGAAACTACGCGTCCGCCAATTTCTGTCCAGGCTTGAGCGATGTCGGTGGCGTCAACCGAAGTGCGCGGTTTGATGCGAAGCGTGATTTTGCCCTTGATGTTTGAAACCAATGAGCCGCTTTTTCGATTGCCATCTCGCCCGAGCGGGCCATTGGCCAGCAGCGGGTGAATCAATGCCCATATCAAAAATCCGATCAACATACACACAAGTGACCCCGCAGAGAAAAATAACAACCACAAAGCCATGGTCAGCAATGGTTCCGGCACATTCACCCAGGCGTTTTTCGGGATTTCCGCCAATGCAATCCCGGCGATTGTCACAGCGGAAATAATTGCCATAACAATGAAGATCTTTTTGACGGTCAAATGACGCGACATCGCCCCAAGTATTCCTCTGTCAGTGATTGGCATGACGGTGACGGGCATGATTGATTCAGTTCTGGTAATGCGCGCCGATTCTTTCGGGTATCCGAAATCCGTCAAAACAGCACAGGCGCGAAAGAGTTCATCCGTGTTGTGGAACACGCCCAGAACCACAGGCGACCGTTTCAGATGTAATGCCTCGCGTAACTTCATCATTGTCCTGAATCCTCCTGTTACTTTTGTCATCGGCTTTAATGCCTTGCCATTTGCTTAGGCAATCGCAATGCCGACGGCCGCAATCCAATAGAAAGAGACCTTTATCAATTCCGGCAGTTTTGATTTGTCGAAAAGCAGACGGCGACTGTTCTTCAGGGCTACAGCAAAGCTGTATGCCAGGGAGTCACCCGCCATATTTATCAATGAACCATCATTGATTTCGGCCAACATTCAACCCGTGCGTTCTTCTTGTATTTGCAAAGGCTTAACCGGCTTCAAACTTCAACAGAAATCTTTGGGCATAGCTCTTGCCATTTCCTTCACGTCGAAAGCGGTGCGCGAAAAAAGGAAAGACAAACCTGAAAGGATTGCTTCCTGACGACAACTCGAACAAAGAGAGGAGAGAGTTATGACAGTAACTGCGATTTTGATCTTGTTGTTGATCGCCGGTATTTGCGGCGCCATCGGCCAGGCCATTTCCGGGTTCAACCTGGGAGGCATTCTGGTCACGATTGCTGTCGGTTTCATCGGCGCATTGTTGGGCGGTTGGTTGGCGCATGTGATGGGGCTGCCGGAGCTATTCAGGTTGAATGTCGAAGGTCAGCAATTCCCGATAGTGTGGTCAATCATCGGATCGGCGCTCTTTGTTGCTTTGATTGGAACCTTGCGCAGAGGTCGCCCGGCTTTTAGGTATCGTTAAACAGTCAATCGAGAATAAGGAGGTTTGCAATGGCAAATACGAATACATTGTTCATTGATGACAGACGGCGCGTTGAGCAATACGAAACGGTCAAGGAATCGGCGCGCAGCGAAATCGAAGCGCAGGTAACACAACAGGCTGATGATTTGACCATAGCCGAACGCAACGAAGCGGCAGCTTTGGGCAAAGAGCTTAAACAGAAAGCCTTGTCCGAAGTCCGCGAAACCGGTCAGGAGCTGGAACGTGTGCGAATGGTTGCTCGTGTTTCTCAGTTTGTGGATTACGTGTTTTACCTGATTTATGGCTTGATCAGTTTGCAGATTGTCTTCGATCTGTTCGGAGCGCGGCGCGGCAATGGCATCCGCGATTTTATCGAATTTGTCAGCGCGCCAATCCTGGCTCCTTTCAAGAATTTGTTTCTCGACCCTGCAGCGGGCGTCTTTCGGCTTCGTTTTTCGTATTTGGCGGCACTTGTGATTTACATCTTGCTGCACATTGCGATCAACGGTTTGTTGCGGATGCTCGCCCTACGCAAGGCCGCCATTTAACCAGATTCAGCACTCGTTTGAGTTTCCATCCTGACAGTAGCATCCCGATAAACATCCCACTGTATTTTGCCGGGTGAGCGAGCAACTCACCCGGCCCTTTTTTCTTTGGCACACCCACCG
>DAOMFR010000148.1:15743-17097 GCA_035429885.1 Blastocatellia bacterium | reverse complement strand
CCCAGGCGAAGGCGACCGTGCTCATCGGCAGCGAGTAACTCACACCGGCAGCTTCCACTCCCGGCAAGGCGCGAATGCGATCCGTCACGCGCTGATAAAACGAAATGATTGCTTCGGGCGTAGGCGCTTTGGCTTGCGGCAACGCCATGCGCATCGCCACGACATTTCGCGGATCAAAGCCGGGATGCGAAGCCAGAATGCGTTGATAACTGCGAATCAACAATCCTGCGCACACCAGCAACACCAGCGAGATCGCGATTTCGGCGACGACCAGCAGCTTTCGCAACCGCTGCGCCGTATGGCCCGAAGCTCCGCCGGCGCTGCGTCCGCCGTCCTTCAACGTTTCGTGCAAATCTACGCGCGAAGCCCGCAGCGCCGGAACCAGTCCGAAGACGATTCCCGTCAACACTGCGATCAAAGTCGTAAATGCCGCCACACGCCAATCAATGCCGACTTCATTCAGCCGTGGAATGTTCTGCGGGCCAAGGGCTCGCAAGATTCGAACGGTGGCAAACGCCAGCGCCAACCCAAGCGCTCCGCCCAATGACGCCAACAAAATGCTTTCAGTCAGCAATTGCCGAATGACGCGCCAGCGGCTGGCTCCCACCGCCAACCGCACCGCAATTTCCTTTTGCCTGACAGCGGCACGAGCCAGCAACAAATTGGCGACATTGACACAGGCAATCAGCAAGACGAATCCAACGGCGCTCATCAGAATCGGCAACGTCGAGCCGACATCGCCGACCACCTGTTCCAGCAACGGAACCACGCTGATCGTCAGTCCTCCGGTCGGCGGATAGTTCTGCGGAAAATCCTGCTTCATGCGCGCGGCGATGACATCCATATCGGCTTGGGCTTGCGTGTGACTGACGCCGGGTTTGAGTTTGCCGAAGATGTTGAAATCTTCGTTGCCGCGATTGGTGCGCGCCGTTTCATTCATCGGCAACGGCAACAACACATCCGCGCGGCCAATGGCATTAACCGCAGGCATCACGTCGTTGGTCAGCGTAAAGTCCGACGACATCACCCCAACAATGGAGTACGCGTTGCCATTCAAAATCAGGGATTGGCCAAGCACGGAACTGTTTGCGCCATAACGCCGTTGCCAAAAGCTGTTGCTCAAAATCACGGCAGGCGCTTTGCCAGGGTCATCTTCTTCCGCCGTGAACACTCGCCCCAACACCGCCCTGGCGCCGAACAAGGGAAAAAACGAAGACGACACGCGTGCGCCATCAATATGCTCAGGCACGCCTTGCCCGGTCAGATTGAAACTTGCGCCGATGGTGATGGCAGTATGCTCAAACACCTGATTTTGTGTTTTCACGTCCAGATACTGTCCCGGCGAAAACCAATC
>DAOMFR010000148.1:14357-15643 GCA_035429885.1 Blastocatellia bacterium | reverse complement strand
CGAAGCCACACGAAGAAGATGCGAAGCCAATCCTGGGCCGCGATCTTTTCATCGTTCTGGCGATCTGAAATTTGTGATTTGAAACGCAGGAAGTGTAGGTGGGTTTAAGCGTTGTTTCCAGAAATTCTCTGGCATTCGTCAGGCAGAAAGAATCTTTTTACAGGATTTACAAACGTCAACAATCTGCAAATTCTTTGTCAGAAGGATGAATGATGACTGCAAAGAGTCATCATTCATCCTTCTGAATTCATCACTCACAACGAAGCGCAATCATTGGATCAACCTTGGCTGCTCGGCGCGCGGGAATCCAACAGGCCAGCAAAGCAACCAGCGTTAAAGCCAGCGCAATGCCCGCATACGTCAGCGGATCCGTGGCACTGACACCAAACAACAACGTCGTCATCAATCGGGTCAGCCCGAAAGCCGCCAGTAGGCCAAGACCAACGCCAGCCAGCGCGAGCTTCATCCCTTGGCCCACCATCAGCTTAATGACTTCCGCTTTTCCTGCTCCCAACGCCATGCGCAATCCAACTTCATGCGTGCGCTGAGCGACCGAGTAAGACATCACGCCATACAACCCGACGGCTGCCAGCACCAGCGCCAACGCGGCAAACAGTCCAATCAACTGCAAATTGAAACGCGGTTGCCACAGCATGTCGGCGACGATATGTTCCATGCTGACGATGTTGGAAACAGGCAGATTTCGATCCAGCGACCAAACGCTTTGCTGAATGATATTCCCCAACGATTCAGGCGACACGCTGGTGCGAACAACCAGCGTCATTGCAGTGAAAGGACCAGCCGTTCCGGAAGAAAAAATCGCATCCTGTTGAAACGGCAAATAGATTTCGTTGGTCGGGGCATTTGTCCAGCTCCCTTGTTTCAAGTCTTTGATTACGCCGACCACGGTTAACCATTGCACCGGTTGAGTTGGATTGCGCGGATTGTCGAGCGTCAGCCGTTTCCCAATGGCGTCTTCGGATGGCCAATACTTGTGCGCCAGTGTTTCGTTGACGATGACGACTTTTGGGGCGTCGAGCGTATCGCGATCTGTGAAATCGCGCCCTGCGCGCAATGGAACGCCCATCGTTCGGAAGTATTCCGGTCGGCTGACACGGAACATGGCTTCTTCGTCCTGTCCGGCGGGCGGCAACTGCCGATTTTCGATCACCACCTTGGTTCCCCAGGTGTCCCCGGCGAGCGGCAGATGATTGACGGCACTGGCGGATTCGACGCCGGGCATGCTTTTCAGCTTTTCCATCAACTGGCGATAAAACGTTTCGCGC
>DAOMFR010000148.1:10045-14257 GCA_035429885.1 Blastocatellia bacterium | reverse complement strand
GGAACCAACCCAAACAACAAATTGGTCAACAACGCGACGGTGAAGGTGAAAAACAATGCTGCGCCATCCACCTGAATTTCATTCACGCGCGGAACCTTAACGCTGAAACTGGTGCTGTTGCCCGCTAGCAAATGTGTCAGCCACTCCACGCCCCAAACTGCCAGCAAAACTCCGCCGACAGCGCCGCACAGCGACAGCAGCAAACTTTCCGTCAGCATTTGCCGCAAAATGCGCCAGCGGCTGGCGCCAAGCGCGCCGCGCACCGCGACTTCCTTTTGCCTTGCCGCTGCGCGAGCCAGCAACAAACACGCCACGTTGGCGCAGGCAATCAACAACACCAAACCAACGGTCACCGATAACAACAGCAACGCCGGACGCACATCGCCGACAACTTTTTCGCTCAATGGATCAACGCGAACGTTCAGGCCGGTGTTGGCTTCGGGATAAGCCGTCGCCAGTTGCTTGTTGATGCCATCAATTTCGGCTTGGGCTTGCGCCAGATTCGCGCCAGGTTTGAGCTTCGCAAACACGCGCAGGGATTGTCCGCCTCGACTGTCGGCGCGTGATCGCAAATCCAGCGCCGTCCACATTTCCGCGCGCGTTGCCCAGAAGGGCGGAAATTGAAATTGCGGAGGCATCACTCCAACAACAGTGTAGCTGTCGCCGCTCAGTCGAACCTGTTTGCCCACAACAGCCGAATCACCACCGAACGAGCGCTGCCAAAGCTTGTGGCTCAGCACCAACACATGATCTTTCCCCGGCTGAAAATCCTCGGCTTGCAGAGTGCGGCCCAATTGAGCCGGAATGCCGAGCATGTCAAACAGCCCTTCGCCCATGCGCAATCCGCTGAGCTGTTCAGGCCGGTCATTGCCCGTCAAGGCTCCGCCCCAGGATTCTGCCGCGGCCATTTGCTCAAAGCTATTTCCGTTGGTGCGAAAATCCAGAAAGTTCGCGGGCGCAACCGGCCCACGGCCTTCCTGCAACAAGGTCACGATCCGATCCGGTTCGCGATAGGACAGCGGGCGTAACAACACGCCATTGACGACACTGAAAATCGCCGTGTTCGCGCCAATCCCCAGCGCCAGCGTAATGATGGCGATCAACGTGAAGCCGGGATTTTTCAAAAACATTCGTCCGCTGAAACGCAGGTCTTGCCAAAGTGTTTGCATAAACATTCCTCCCAAACTGTCTGGTGATGCGCGCTTATTCGACGGCCAGCACCAACAGGGTTGCGTCGTCTTGAAAATTGCCGCCACAAAATTCGGTAACTGCGGCCATTACCGTTTGCTGTAATGCCTGGGCGCTTAATTGTCGGTGTGAACGAAGCAGCGAAAGCAATCGCTCTTCTCCAAATTCCTCTCCGTTCTCGTTCTCGGCTTCGGTGATGCCGTCCGTGTACAGCAACAGCCGATCCCCTGAAGCCAGCGCAATTTCCGCCTGATCAAACATCTGGTCTTTGAAAATTCCCAATACCGGGCCACCTTGCTCCAAGGGGAAACACTCGCCGTCTTTCCTTAACAACAGCGGCGGATTGTGCCCAGCGTTGCTGTAACTCAACGCGCGCTGGTTGGAATCAAAGTGCGCATAAAAGAAGGTCACAAACTTGCCCGGACTGAGCTGCCCGCACAACGCGCGATTGACCAGCGCACACAATTCGCTCGGCGGGCAATGAGCTTCGGCAAAGGCTTTCGTCAGCGCCTGAGCATTGGACATGACCAGCGCCGCGGGCATTCCCTTGCCGGACACATCGCCGATGCAAATGGCCGAAGTGCTGTCATCAAAATGCAGCACATTGAAAAAGTCGCCGCTGACAGCGCGCACGGGATGCCACGCCGTGGCCAGCTCGCAACCGCGCAAAGGCAAAATGGTGTGCGGCAACAGGCTTTGTTGAATTTCCAGCGCGGCGGCCAATTCGCGGACTTGTTCGGCCTGACGCTGTTCCTGCAACTGACGCTCGCGCCGTCGCGCACGTCCTGCTTCCAGATGCGTTCGCAACGTCTGCAACAACCGCACATTGTCCCAGGGCTTCAGAATGAAATCGCACACGCCGCGCTGCATGGCTTCGACAGCCAGTTCGATGGTTCCCCAGGCGGTCATCGCGACAATGGGCAAGGTCTCATCCAACAGGCGAATCCGATCCAATAGATTCAAGCCTTCCGCGCCGGATGTGGTATCCCGCGTGTAATTCAAATCCATCAGCACCAGGTCGAAAGAGCGCTGCCCTAACGCATCCAGCAATCGTTCCGGCGAAGACACCGTTTCAAGTTGAAAGCCTTCGCCTTTTAACAACAACCGCAACGCAACCAGCACGTCGGGATAATCGTCGGCAATCAACACGGTTGGTGTATTGGCAATCACCGTATTTGTCATTCTTTGCTCCTGCAACATTGCCGGTCATTCGCACCGCAACGCGATCATCGGATCAACTTTTGTCGCGCGACGGGCTGGAACCCAGCAGGCCAACAACGCCACGACCGCCAGCAACAAGGCGACGCCGGCAAACGTCAACGGATCGCCGGGACTGACTTCGTACAGCCAGCTTCGCAACAATCGAGTCACCGCAAATGCGCCTGCCCAGCCCAGCAGCACGCCAACGGCAACCAGCTTCATCCCCTGCCCGATGATCATCTGCAACACGTCTTTCATTTGCGCGCCCAGCGCCATGCGAATGCCGATTTCCTGCGTGCGTTGCGTGACGCTGTAACTCATCACGCCGTACAGGCCGACCAACGTCAGCACCAATGCCAGAAACGCAAACACGCCGATCAGAAAGGTGTTGAAACGTGGCAACGCCAACGCTTCCTGTCGGTACGCATCTAGAGTTTTGATGGCGGTTAAGGGAATTTCCGGGTCCAGCGCGTGAACCTGCTGTTTCACGACATTCACCAAACTTTCCGGATTGACGCTGGAGCGCACAATTAACGTGATGCCTGAGTTAGAGAATTGAGCTTGTGGAACGTACATCTCTGCCCGAGCGGAATCGCTCATACTGCGATGACGCACATTGCCGACCACGCCAACGATTTCCTTCGGCACATCGCCTCCCCAGCCGAGTTGCAGCTTTTTGCCCAGCGGATTGGTTCCGTGGAAATGTTCGCGAACAAAGGCTTCGTTGACCAAGACAACAGGCGGCGTCTGCGGTTTGTCACGTTCGGTAAACGCGCGTCCGCTGACGACTGGTATGCGCAAGGCGCTGAAATAGTCTGGACTGATGAACCGCAATTGCGCGGCGGGCTTTTCGCCGGTGGCGCTGTCCCCCACGATTTGAAATGCCGTGTTGTTTTCCTGTCCGGTCAACGGAACGCATTGCGCGTGCGCCACATCCGTCACGCCGGGCAACGCTCTGACGCGATCCGTCAGTTCCGCCAGAAAGCTGTTGATCTTGTCGGGTTGTTCCATTTCGCCGCGATAGCGTGCGCCACTCAGCGACATTTGCATCGTCAGCGTGTTTCGGATTTCAAATCCGGGTTGAACCTGATTCAGCCGCACCAGACTGTTGAGCAACAATCCTGCCGCAACCAGCAAGGTCAGCGCCAGCGCGACTTCGCCAATGACCAAGGCGCTGCGCAATCGTCCGCGCAATGCCTGACCGGTCGCCGTGCGTCCCCCGTCTTTGATCGCTTCAGCGACATTGCCACGCGTCGCCGTGAATGCCGGAAACAAGCCGCACAGCACACCCGTCAGCACGGCAACCGCAAACGTGAACATCTGCACGCGCCAATCCGGCGTCAAGCCGCTCAACTGAGGCACATCCGCCGGCAACAACACGGTCAAACCTTCCACCAACCACAGGGACAGCAACAATCCCAACGCTCCGCCCGCCAGGGACAACAGCAGGCTTTCAATCAGAAACTGCTGGATGACATCGGCTCGGCTGGCGCCCAGCGCCGTGCGAATCGCGATTTCGCGCTGCCGCGACGTCGCGCGCGCCAGCATCAAATTCGCCACGTTGACACACGCAATCAACAAGACAACGCCGACGATTCCTAACAACAACCACAAAGCCTTGCTGGCGTCGCGCACGAACAGATCACGCAACTGTTCCACACTGACGGCGCGTTTCGCCATCGCTTTCGGGTATTGCTGCGCCAGCGAGCCTTGAATTGTCGCCAGTTCGGTTTGGGCCTGTTGCGCCGTGACGCCCGGCTTCAGCCGCGCAACAACGCCAGGGTACGAACGATAGTTGCGGCTGCCATTGGCGGATTCGGCATT
>DAOMFR010000148.1:0-9945 GCA_035429885.1 Blastocatellia bacterium | reverse complement strand
CGCAACGGCTCGCCTTCGGCTTTGAACGTTGCGGTGTCCAAATTGGCCAGCGCCATCGTTTCAAACGACCGGCTTTGCGCTTGCCAGTCTTTGAAATTGAGGTAAGAAACTCCCTTGCTCGCCTGCGCGTCGTCGGTGCGATATTCGCGCAACACAACCAGCCGAGCTTCATCGGCAAACGGCAGCGGTTTGAACATCGCTGCATTGATGACTGTAAAGATGGCCGCATTCGCGCCGATGCCCAATGCCAATGTGACGACCGCGATCAAACTGAAACCAGGTCGTTTCGCCAACATTCGCATCCCATACCGCAGGTCTTGCCACAAATGATTCATGAATCCTCCGCGCCCCTGAGAGGCACTTTCCTTTATTTATTTCATTGTTTTTAAGGTTTGGTCGTTGCTTCCCGAAACGCCGCCGCGACGCCTGCGCCGCTGACGTAATCGCCAAACAGAATTCGTTTGAGCATCGAATCGCCCGCCAGCGTTTGGCGAAACTCCGTCAAGTTCACACTTTTGCGCGTCTGTTCCAGAGTTTCTCCGCGGGCCACGGCTTGCGCGGTTTGTTCTTTCAAGGAAGCCAACAAACGTGCCGTCTGCCGCAAATAGGTATCATCGCGCATCACAGGTCCGTGACCGGGAACGAAGGTGCGCGCCGGAATCGTCAGCAGTTTTTCCATCGTTGCGCTGTACGCCGCCGGAAACGAGGTGGAACCAACCAGAGGGATCGGCCACACCACCAAATCGCCCGTCATCAAAATGCCTTCTTCGGGCAAATGCACGACGAGGTCCGCAGCCGTATGGCCGCGTCCCAGGTGGCGAATGTCAATCGTGCGCTTGCCGCGATGCAGCGTCAGGCGATCTTCGATAGTTAAGGTAGGCAGAATGATTCGCACCTCCGGCGCTTCGGCCAGGGCGCGGTCCAGCCACGCAGCATCGCCAAGATAATTGACCCGCTCTTCTTCCGTAATCGGCGTACCGGCCAGACTTTTATTTTCCGCAACCACGCTGCGCAACCGTGCGACGTATTCCTTGCCGCCTTTCAGCATTCCCTGCCGATTGCCTTCGCCAACGGTAGGCCGATCCTTGAGCGTGCTAACGTGTCCAATAAACTCTGTGTTGGGGAACGCTTCGCGCCAGACTTGATTGCCAATGATGTGGTCATCGTGCCAATGCGTGTTGATGACGTAGCTTACAGGTTTGTTCGTCAGGCGGCGCAACGCTGCCAGCAATTGCCGCGTACCTGCCAGGCTGGCGTTGGAATCCACGACCACCACATCCTGATCGTTGATGATGAACACGTTGTTGGGATCAAACGAAAACAGGGGTGGCTGTTTGCGAATGGCGGCAATAACTCCTTCCGCCAATTTTTGGAGCTCAAAATCTCCCGTCGCGGTTTGCGGTGCAACAGCGGTTTGTTGAGCGTTTGCGGCGTCTGACAACTGAGTTGCTCCCAGCATTCCAACCAGCGCCCATCCTGATAACAGCAGTAAACAAGCCAGCGAGTTTTTCTGTTTCATGCTTCCACCTTCTCTGCTTATGTAAACTCAACCTCTGAGTTCTGACCGTAAAAACAAGAGCTATGCCAGGAGAGGCGTCACCAAGAAATTGAGGAAAAACGCTGCCAACGCAATGAAATCAGTGCGAATACACAACATCTGTCTTCGCTGAACATTGGGCGGCGACTAATTTTCCAGGAAGAATGTGCGATTTCTGGGATTGAACTTTCCCAATATCGGGCAGCTTTTTTGTCCCGCGAGATGATCTTCTCTTGGGCGGCAATGCGTTGGGAAATAACACCTCGACAGAAATTGCCGAAGGCTTGGCTGTTTGGTCAGGTGTCAGCCAGGTTGAGGGTTCCGAACTAAAGTTTGTCCTACCGAAGGGACTGCCAAAGCGACGCCGGAGCCGTCGCACTCCAAATGGTCCCGACATCAGAGTGATGACCCATAATGGTTAAACAAGTCGCGTGCCAGCGACACCCAATGGCATAAGCTGTTGAATGATTTGACTTAAGCGATCCCTGGCCGATTCGGTCAAGCGAAATGTTGTTCGTCTCCGGAATCGCTCATTCCCAAAATTGAAGCTGAGGTTCCGTTTAATGCACTGTGCGGCATCAGCGCAAGGCTTCAGCTTCGATACCGCGAATCTCATTGGCAAGCTCTTCCACGTTCAACGTTTTTTGTTTACTTTCACCTTCAAACCAGACGAACATCTTCTCCAGGAAGTTTTGTTTGAGTCCCAACCGATCTTCGAGCAATTGCCAATCCGTAGCACTGAACAGTTCTTCGCCGAATCCATCCAATACTTGCCAGACTGCGCCGAGACATTCGCCTTTCTTTTGCTCAGACTTCAAAGTGGCAACGATGTTGGCGGCATCTGCTTTCTCATTCACCAATTTATTCCAACCTATCCGCGTGAACCTAGCACATTCATCCACTTCTGCCTTTGATCGTCCCAGAATCTTCATCATCAACATTTTTACCTTCTCATCGGAATAGTTCTGAATGTGTTTAGTCCAAAGCCAATCCGCCATTTTCTCAGGCTCACAACGGGGACATTCTTTATTGAGACTGGAATCGGAGTTGCAAATCACATCCCCCAGTTCCTCCAGTTTGTTACCTCGTCTGGCTTCAGCAAGCAGCCGCTTAGCCAATTGCTCCGCCAAGTTCGCGCCAGCCAATAAATTCCTACCAGGAAACGCCTTGTTCACCTCAGCGCAGGTCACTCCATTCCGTTGCTCGGCGCGCACTTGTGACAGCAACAACTCGACTTGCCAGGGCTCCAGCAATTTTTTCTCTGATCCATCTGAATATAGTAATTCTTCCAAAGTTGTCTTTAACTCGTCCCAGGTCATTCGCTCGCCAACATCAATGTTCTTGCCATTCAGCGACTTAACTGCCTGACGGCGTAATTCAACTCCAAACGACCGCAGCTTTCCAAGCACGTGATTCCCGCTAACCATCTCCTTTTTATCCTCCGTTCGCGTTGGAAGTTGGCAAATGACGAAATCCGCCTGCGACTGGGACAAAGGGGGACAAGCGCGAGCCAGATTCGTTTTCAGCTTCTCCAACTCAATCCAATCCCACTCGGCGATTTTCTGTTCGTGCGTTTTGATTGCCTCCTCTCTCTCTTTTTTGTCCAATTGAGAAGCAGCCCTCACCCCAAGCCGCAAGGCAAGCAGCCTCAATTGATACATGCTGAAATAGTCCGACAACACTGCGCGTAGTTGATTTACTTTGAATGTGCCTGGACGCACCAGCCATTGATAAACGTTGGTCGCTAATCGAACCACAAAATAAGAAGTTAAACCGAACCCAACCAGCGCAAGCAAAAGCACGCTCCACGCCATCCAGCCAACGCTCCCCGCCATCCATTCGGGAAAATGAAGGCTTAAAATTATCTGTGCTTGCAAGGCTGTGAAATGCTCCCAGCGCAGGACACCAACCAGCAAAAACAGAAACGCCGTCACCGCCATCACGCGCCAAGCGACTTGAAATGCCGCCCGTAAAACCGGAGCCAGTCGCTGACCACGCGTGCGCAACTGTCGCGGAAATCTGTAACGCGCCCAAAAAAGAATCAGCCCACCAAACAAAATCGCCGGAGCCAAGATAAAGCACAGGAATCGCAACCGGTGAAATTGGCCTCCCGCAGGCCACACGATCGGGTCCCACCAAACAATGCCCGCTGCCAATGCCAGTACCGATAACCCCCCAATAGCGTAAAGTGTATAGGTGAGCCGATCGCGCGGTGCACGGCGCATAAACAGCACCGCTCCGTAAAAAGCCCGCAGCGGCAAATCCACACCGAAGTAATAAACCAAGCTTTGCTTCACCTTTGCCGCTTTCGCTCCGAACACGTCCAAAATGCAGTTGCGCATCACCAACAAGGTGACAGCCAAGATTTCCAACAGCACGGGCAACGGCATATCGCGCAACAATTGTTCGCTGCCAATTTTGTATTCGTGACGGAAGAACTTGCCGAGTTTGGTAAAGGTTGGACGCGGTGCATCTTCATCGCCGCCTCTCAGGTCTTTGGTATTTGCATAGGATTGCGCAGCCGCGGCAACCGTCCCAACAAATTGATCGAGCGACCCATCCGGCGGGTGAAAGGAAAAGCGGTCAAACGATTTGTCGCCGGGTTGCTGAGTACGCGGCGCGCCCGGTTTTGCGGATTTATCCGAACGCGCGCGAAACTGATTCCAGAGCGCTTGTTCCGCCAACGCATCGCTAATCACGTTTGGGACTTCGACGTGCAACACTTCCAATTGCTCTGCTTCGATCAACAACTTGACGATCTCTGCCACGCGGCTTTTGTCACGCGCATCATTGTTTCCTGCTCCCAGGTCTTCGATCCAGTTCCGCAACTTTTCGTGCGTTTGCTGCCCGGCATTTGGGAAGAGGCGTTCCGGCTCCATCTCCGGTTCCCAGCCGTTTTGCAGGTCGCCATCCTTGAAAAAGAATTGCCGGAACCGTTTAGGCGAAACAAGAGCTTTTTCTTTCAGCAAGGTTTCGACAATCTGGCAAAGACCATCCAGCCGTCCCCACAAAATGTCGTTCGAACGCCAAGACCGTTTGAAGAAACTGGCGAAATGATAAAGCGCATCACCGGCCACTTTGTCTTGAAGCCCTTTGTTGCTGAACCCTTTGTCGGCGTCGGCAGGGCTGATGCGGATTGTTTCAATCAAGTCCTTTTCGGAAAGATCGCCCATCAATTCTAGCGGCAACTGGCGCGCATCGAACGTCCTGAAATTGATGTATTCCCGATACAGGTTTAGCTGATCGTGACAAGGATCATCCTTAACGTCATCCACGAACTTCCGCAACAACTCCTTCTCTTGGTCATCAGTGATCCTGAGCAATGACTTCGGCTCCTCACGTGTCTGATCCTGAACCGGCTTAAATGCGTTGTGAAATTTCGTGAAGGCAGTTTTAATTCCTTCGGGCTTTTGTCGCTCCGAATTTTCTGACTTCGGGTCCTTGGCATTGACTATAGCGTCATCTCTAAATTTGAGAATAGCCGTGTGAAGTTCCAGCAACGCTTTTCGTGGGGCTGGCATAGTCAGAATGCTCAGCATTTGCTTTTGAACTTCCGCCCAAATCTGCTTCGCCACTTCGGTAGCAACGTCTTCTTCTGTTTTGCCCTTACCCGCGGCAGCTTTGCTTTTTTCTTGCCATTGGAAATCCGTATCGTCGAGCATTTTTTCCAGGCGGGCGGTGATGATTTCCAACACTTCCACTTGCCAATTGAGAACTTCCCACAAGTTCCTCAGTGATTGTTGTGTGAAAGGCATTATGTTGAGTTTCTTTGAGTCCGCTGGGTTGGGATAAAGCAGAGCGTAGATTTTGTAGACTAAATGGCGGAGACGACGCAGGCGAAAATAGACGTCGAATTTATAAAGAGTGCTCCTTACCTGGTTGAGCGTCTCTCTCTCTTTATCCGTTCCCACTTTGTCATCCGGGCAATGGAGCCGATCGAACTGATCAACCAGGGCGGCTCCGATCCTGCGCTGTTCCGGGTCCGCGAGATGAACGTCGCGCCCGTCTTCGCGCAAAACGCCCAGCACGACACGATCGCTGAGAATGATTAGGCGGCTGCGATTATGCAGATCGAAGGATTGAGCGTCTTCTTTTGCCACATTCACCAAACGGCGATATTGAATGAGTTTGCGGTTGCGATTGGAAAGCAATTTCAGGTCGTCCGAAATGCTTTCGTAACCGGGAATGCCAACCAACGACGAAAGAATCGTTTGCAGAAAATTGGGCTGGCTCGCGTGTGAACGTTGCTGAAAAAATTCCGGGTCGGGTTCGACGTAAAACAGAATGCGTTCGATTTGCCGCGTGGCGGCGCGCGCAAAAATTTCGCGTAAGGTGTGCGTGAAGGGTTTGTTGTCAATCACTCCGCCATCAAGGAAGGTCGTCTCTTTTCTCAACCGCCCCCAATCTTGCAATTTGTCGTCCGCTGTCTCCGGTTTCTCGCTGCCACCTGCTGTCATTGACTTGTCTTTGCCCTGTTCGCGATAGCTGACGGTCACTGGCTCAAAGGCAGCTGGAAAACAGGATGTGATGCGCGCCAGTTTGGCCAAGGCTTCGTAAGTGACAGCCGGATCGGGATCTGATCCGGATTTCGGATTGGCGAATTTCGGATTGAAAGGCTCTTTGCGCCCCGGACGGTGTTTGAGCAAAAAGACCGAACGGTGATCTTTCACGTCAACCGGATGGCCGGCGTCATCGAAAATTGTCACGATGTTGCCATCTACGTCCGTGCCGGTGACGAACAAGTCCAACTCGCGGACAGGCGTATTGAACTTGTCGAATTCGTCAGAATCGCGCGGCACATAATCGCTCATAAAACGGAAGGCTTCTTCCAGCCGAGGCTGGTAATAGCCCTGACTGTCGAGCAGCGACCTAGTGCCCGATGTCACGGCATCCGGCATGCGCAACAGACTGCGAATATCGCCGTCGCGTCGCCATAGTTCAGCAGCGTCGGCGAAATCTTTGTTATTGCAAAGCGCGTAAGCCAGCATGATGCCATTGATTCCTCCAGCGGAACTGCCGCTGATCACGTCCACCACGATGTCGGAATCGGTCAGCGCCTTGATCCATTTGTAAACACCGTTGCCGCGCACGGCGCGGAAGAATTCGCGCGCCACTCCGTTAATGTAAATCGCCAGCGACACACCGCCGTACATCACCAAACCTAGTCTGACTTCACGGGATTTCACTTGGGTGTTGTTTTGATTTTTCACGGTCACCACTCCCCTTTGCTTCCGGTAGGATTACGGATGATTCATTTTGCACGGCCTCGGTCCGTGCGAGGCTATGCTCCCAGACATATTGCTGATTCCGCCTGGTTGTATGCTGTGTGTTCGGAAGGAGCCTGCTTGCTGATTGATCGGCCTTTACTGGCACTCTGAGGACGGGCGCCGTTTACCTCCCTGAACGCGGAAAGTATTAAACCAAAAAGCTTGAGCAGGCAAAAGCTTCGGCGTCGAAAAATGGCTTATAGCAGTTTTTATTTGTATGCGCCCCACCGCTGTTTCCGTAAAAACAGCAGCAAGTTGGTGCTTCGAAAAGACGATTTTGTCTATTCGTACCTGAGCGCAATCATCGGATCGACCTTGGTTGCTCGCCTCGCAGGAAGATAGCAGGCGATCAACGCCACCAAAGCCAGCACTCCGGCTACGGCGGCAAAGGTCGCGGGATCAGTGGCACTGACGCCGAACAACAACGCGTTCATCAGTCGCGTCAGTCCAAAGGACAACGCCAACCCAATCAGCACGCCGACTCCTGCCAGAAGCATTCCTTGTCCCACGACCAGTCGGAGCACGTCGCGTTTTTGCGCTCCCAACGCGACTCGAATGCCGATTTCGTGTGTGCGTTGCGTGACGGAATACGACATCACGCCATAAATTCCGACCAGCGCCAGAACCAACGCCACAGAGGCAAACAGGATCAGCAACATCAAGTTTAACTTTTCGGTCGCCACGGATTCGTCGCGGATTTGTTCCATCGTGCGGATGTTGTAGAAAGGTTGGTTGGGATCAAGCGAAGCAATCTGCCTGCTCACCGCAGCAGTCAAGCTCGCGGGTTCGACTGAGCTTTTGACAACGGCAGTCATTCCGCTGAACGGCAGTTGAAGGCTGGAAAAGTATCCTTGCACGTAATCCGTTCCGCCGCTCAAACTTTCCATCTTCACACGCCCGACGACCCCGACGACAGTCAGCACAGGATTGTTGGAATCGGCTCCGCCCAAACGTATGCGCTTGCCGACCGCGTCTTCATTCGGCCAGTAACGGCGCGCGAACTCTTCATCAATGATGATCACGTTCACCCCAGCGCCTGCCCTTTGATTTGGGTCAAGCTTGCTCAAATCTCGCCCGGCCAGATGCTGCCGGTTATCTTGTTCGTTGAAATAGCGACCTGCCCGTAAGGGAATTCCCATAGCGCGAAAATAATCTGCACTCACCAGACAGGATTCCAGCAACGGCATTTGGCCAGGCGGAGGCGCGGGCTGGCCTTCAACGGTGAAGGAAGTTTGCCAACCGTTGTTGCCCAACGGCAACCCAGACGCGACCGACGCAGCTTCAACACCTGGAACGGCGCGCAATCGTTCCGTCAATTGCCGCCAAAACTCTATGCGCTGCTCTTCGCTATATTTCTTTTCCGGCAAGGTTATGTTGGCGCTCCACAACCGTTCGTAAGAAAAGCCCGGATTGACTTGATGCAAGCGATAAAAGCTGCGGATCAGCAATCCCGCGCCAACCAACAACACCAACGCCGCCGCCACTTCCGTCACCACCAAACTGCTGCGCAACCATTGCCGGCTGCCGCTGTTGCCTCGCCCGGCGTCTTTCAAGGTTTCATGCACATCTACTTTGCTGGCGTGCCAGGCGGGAATCAGACCGAAGATCAAACCGGTCAGAATCGAAATGCCAAACGTGAACAGGAAGACTCGATTGTCCAATCCGATTTCCTGCGCGCGAGGAATCGCATCCGGACTGGCTTTGAGAATGAAATCAATTCCCCACTTCGCCAGCAACAATCCGAACGCGCCACCGAAAACCGCCAACAGCAAACTTTCGGTCAATAACTGCCGGACGATCCGCCAGCGTCCGGCTCCAAGCGCAACACGCACAGCCAATTCTTTCGCTCGCGTGGTGGAACGCGCCAGCAACAAGTTGGCGATGTTTGCGCAGGCAATCAGCAACACGAATCCAACTGCGCCAAACAGAATCCACAGCCCACGCCGTACATCGCGCACGTAATTTTCCAGCAACGGCATCATTCGCACGCGATTATCCTGATTGCTGTCCGGGTACAGTTTTTCCAACCCGGCAGCGATTCGGTCCATATCGGCACGCGCCTGATCCACGCTGACGCCGGGTTTTAGCCGCGCGACGCCATACAATCCCGGATGATTGCCACGCTGTTTCCACGAAGGCTGATCGGAAAGCTGACCAACCGGAACCCACATTTCGACACGGCTGGGGAAGCGAAAGCCTTGTGGCATAACCCCAATGACGGTGTAGCCCTTGTCATTAAAGCTGAGTGTTTTGCCCACGATATTTTCATCGCCGCCGAAACGACGTTGCCACAACCCATGACTCAACACGACAACCGGCGGACCACCCGGTTTGTCTTCTTCAGCGGTGAACACGCGTCCCCGCGCAGCCGTCACACGCAAGGTCGAAAACAAACTGGCCGTCACCTGCCCGGCTTGAATGCGTTCCGCCTGCCCCATTCCTGTCAGGTTGTAATCGCCACGGTTGTACACGCTCATCTCTTCGAAGACTTGTTGTTGCGCGCGCCAGTCGGTGTAATTCGGCCAGGAAATAGACATCCCATCCATTTGCGGACTGCGTTCGTTGTACAGCACCAACCGTTCCGATTCGCTATACGGCAACGGACGCAACAGCACCGCATTGATGACACTGAAAATTGCCGTGTTCGCGCCAACTCCGAGCGTCAACGTCAACAAGGCGATCAACGTAAAGCCGGGGTTCTTGATTAACATGCGCGCGCCGTAACGCAGGTCTTGCCAAAATGTTTGCATGGTCGTGTCCTCCGCAAAATGCCTTCTGAAATCCAATTGGGTTTGTGTTTGTCTAAGTCTATTACCAAGCCTTGTGCCAGAATCCGAGCCAACCCAAACCCTGTAAGTCCCGCAGAAGCAGAAGTAAGCAACAGCGCCAATGGCAGCCGGTGTTCAGTTTTGAAATCTGCCGTTCCCAAAAACGAACTCTGGCCAGCGCAACGAAACTGGCTATAATCCGCGCGCAGTTCAGCAAGCATTCATCGCCGACAAGCCAAAAGAAGGTTTACTCGAAATGCCAGACAGCCCGGACAGGAAAGATTTTTTCATCAGCTACAACAAAGCCGACCGCGCGTGGGCGGAATGGATCGCGTGGCAATTGGAAGAGGCCGCGTTTTCCGTCGTCATCGAA
>DAOMFR010000147.1:0-17337 GCA_035429885.1 Blastocatellia bacterium | reverse complement strand
TGACTCCGCTGGGATACAAGGTCAGAAAGCCTCCGCCCGATTGCACAGTCGTGATGTTCCCGGTCAGGGCTTTGGCATTCGCCGGAATCGTCAACCCGTCGCACGTTCGTCCCGCAGCCGTCTGTGTCCTTGCAGTGCCGCCTGAAATCATGATTCCGGGAGCATCACAGCCCGTCTGGCCTGGTCGCGTATCCAGCAAGCGAACCGGATGCGCCAGCGGATAAAACTGCAACCCCGGATTGATCGGCGCGGCAATCGTCAGCGTGTAACTGTTGCTGCCTGTGCAACCGTTGAAATCCGTGGCCGTGATCGTGATGGGGAAGCTGCCACTTTCCGTGGGCGTGCCGCTGAGCAATCCGCCCTCCGTCATCGTCAGTCCAGTCGGCAAAGTTCCGGTCAAACTGAATGCAACTGGTAACGTTCCGCCCGTTTGCGTGAAGGATTGGCTATACGATGTGCCGACCGTTCCGCTGGAAATAGACGCGGGGCCAACCGTGATCGTTGGACACGCGGGCGGAATGCAACAAATCGGTTCGTAGGTCGTCAGCGTCAAGCTCCACCCTCCGGCAATTTGGCCGCTGTTACCATTCAGGTCGTCGTATACCCACAAGCTCCAATCGCCGTTGGGCGTTGCGCCATTGAAAGTCGAAAGCAGCGGCGGATCAGCATACGGCCCTGCCGGAGCAGGCGTGCTGAGAACATCATTCACCCCGAAGTTCGTTGGTTTGTACGTTCCCGATGTGATCGTTGCGGAATTATCCAGCAACGTCGCCGCCGCATCGTCGAAGCTCAAATTGACGCCGGTGATGTCGCCACCACCGCCGACATCGGACATCAACAGAATCCGCCGCCCGTCCGGCGAGGACAGCAAAATGTCGAAATCGTCCGGGTTCGTGTGCGCCATGCCGGTAATTGTGACCGTCACCTTGCTGACTTTGCCGCTCATTCCCGCGACGTTAATCGTGGAAGGATACGGCGTCGAAGCTCCCGACGATGGAAGGCTGATCGAAGTTGAGTTGCTGAGCGTTTGCGTTTGAATATTCGCAACGCCCAGCGGAAAGGTGAACACGACCGAACCGAGCGACAGCGCGCCGTCCTGCAACTGCACGGTTGCCGAAACCTGTCCGCCGCAAACGCCGCCCGCGCGAAAACTGAACGCGCGCGTTGCCGTTCCGCCCAGCGGAGCAATTGCTCCATAGGTTTGCGCAGAACTGGGATTGATGACGCCTCCGCCGGAAACCAGCGTCGCCGTCAAATTCGTCGTCGCCGTGCGCCCGATGTTTTTCAGCGTGAAGTTGATCGTCACGTTTTCGCCGGGATCAATCGCGCCATCGGCGGGCAAGCAAGTTTCCGCCGCAATAGTTCCGCCTGCGGTATCCACGATTGGCTGCAAGGCTTCGGCCATGTTGAACACCACCAGCGCAAAATCCTGATCGAGCGGCGCGGCATTGTTTGGAATGCCATCGCCCGCAATGTTCGTGGCGATGATGCGCACCGTGAATGCGCCGGAAACTCCCGCGGGAATCAACACGGTTTCCAGATTGTTTTTGTCATCGGCGGCGCCGTTTGGAACCGAAAACGCTCCGCTGAAATTGTTGCCGCGATAGGTTTGGCCGCCGATAGTCACTTCCAGGTCGAGGTTATTGACCCAGGCTGAACCGGTCGTGGAACCGGGCGCGTCCGTCCAGGCCAGCGTGACGCGAAAGGGTTTGGACGAATTGCTGATGCTGCCGTTGATGGTTCGCACCTGTCCTGAAGCGGTGAACACGTCCACAGGGTCCTGATCGCGCAACAAGGTTGGCACGGTGAACAATTCAAAAAACGAGTTCAGATTGACTGAACCCATTCCCTGCACGTTCGACCACAGATTGTCGTTGGCGTCGGTTCCGGTCAGGTAGCGCGCGGAATTGACCAGCGCGGCTTTGGTCATCGCGGGCGAAGCCGGAGCCAGCCCTTCGTTGATGAAGCGCTGACGAACCAGCGCGGCGGCTCCGGAAACGGCTGGCGTAGCGTGACTGGTTCCCGATGAAGCCGTGTAAAACTGCTGGCCAATCGGAAAGAAATTCGGTGACGAAGGCGGGCCACCGCACACGGCTTGGCCGATGAAACACGGATCGGCTTGGCCATTGGCGGGTGGAGTGGAAACTTGCAGCACTCCGCCGGTAACGTGCGTTCCGGGCGCGACGATTTCCGGTTTGCGGCGTCCATCCATCGTCGGACCTCGGCTGGTAAAGATGGAAAGGTCGTTGGCGTTGTCGGCTTCGCTGTCGGCGGTGGTGCATTTGTCCGGCCCGCCAAATTGATTGACGCTTTCCGAAGCTCCGACCGACAAGGTGTTTTTTGCCGCCGCCGGAGGCGCAACCGTTGTCACGGCAGGGCCGGAATTGCCCGCCGCGAAAATCGTCACCAGTTCCTGATTGCCTGCGGCGGAAAAGACCGCGCCATCGGGTTGCGCGTCACGCGTCAGGTAATCGTAAAGCTGGGCGTCAATGTTGTATTCGCCGTTGGTGTTGCCTCCCCAACTGTTGGACGAAATGCGCGCGCGATCGTTGTAGGCGCGTGATTCCAGTTCGACAAAATCCGGAAAGGTGTAATCGCCAAAAAAATTCGTCGAGTTGTCGAAAATCACCGACGAACCCACTTTGACAAACGGAGCCACACCCAATCCGTGACGAAAGCCCGACGCATCGGCGTGCGGAAAGGCGTTGAACGGCGCGCCGTTGGGAATGAATCCGGCGATGATGTGGGAATTGATTGTGCCGTGTCCGTCGCATCCGACCAGCGTGCTGCCCGGTCCGCTGGGCGTGCCGATCATTCGGTTGTAGACGACGCGGCTGGCGTTCGCCGTGTTGCCGCCGGTGTACAGAGCGAAATGGTTCGGTGAACTCGTCGCGTTATCAATGCCGCTGTCAGAAACATTGACGACAAAGTTCGACGCCGTGAACTGCGCTTGCGTAAATCCTTTCGACGCCAGATACGCCAGGTAATCGCCTTGCACGGGCAATCCGTTGCTGATGTTTCCGGCGACGATTTGATTCTGCCGTTCGTCCAACCGGCGAGGAATGGAATACCGCGTGATCGAAATCACGTCGTCGCGTTGGGCCAGTTGCGCAACGGCATCGTCGGGCAGCGCCACAATCAAATTGACGAACTGAGAGATGCGTGTCTGTTGTTTCGCGGGAATGAGCTGGACTTTGCTGAGCAGATCAAACGTCGCCGCGTTCGTCGTCGCGTCGTTCACCAATTGCACGGCGAACAAATTGTCTTTGAGGTCGGCACTGATTGCCGCGCGAGCGGCGCTCGGTGACAGTTTCATGTCGGGCAAATAATCGCCCAGCCATTGCGTCGCGGCGGCTTGGCGATTCCAGGCTTGCAAACTTTCCACAGCCTCAGCATCGGCATAAATCAGATAAGCATTGTTGGGAATGTAATTGACGATTTGCGCGCCGGCATCGAGCAGGGCTTGATGCCATTTTGGCTGAATCGGTCCGGCAAATTGAATCAGCCGCAGATGCGTTCCGCCGTCCAGCGCCAGTTTCGCCGTGCGTTGCGCGGGATCAATCGCGCCGGAATTGAGCAAAATCAATTCGGCTTTGCTTTGCGCGGTCAACGCACGCTGCCAAACCGGCACCAACAACACGGCAACAATCAAAATCAACCAAGCCAATCGAGTTTGAAACAGGAATCTAGTAAAAGAGCGAGCGTGTGCAGCAATCATCCCGGACGTCTCCCGAAATTGTAATGAATTGAACCTGGCGAATGCGGGGCGGCTTTTCGCATGAGGAGTATGTGTAAAACAACGTGGACGGTGAGCGGCGCGGAGTTTACTGAAGCGAGGGAAACCTGGTCAACGTAAAATCTCGGATTCAGCCTGTTTCGATTTGAACATTCCGGTTGTCAGCCTGCACAAACATCATTCCAATCATGTTTTGGGCTTATTCTGTTCAGCCGGTGTCAAAAACCCGGCTCCTGATTTTCAACGCCTGAAAATCAAAGCCGCGAATGAAAGCCAAACTCAAGGCCTGGCTTTCATTCGCGGCTTCTTTCACAGTATCGAGCAAAGACAAACAATGCTGCCTGTAATCACCACCACTAAAACTCGCTATATTGAGTCACTTTGAACAGCTTCCCATTCACATAGACATACCCGATTCGAGTCTTCATTCCCACCTCAGGCGAAGTGAAGTATTTGTCTACGGTAATTTTGACCGTGCCATTGCCAGTTATGGTAGTGGTAGGCGAAATCAAATGAAGCCAGTTCGCAGAGGTGCCGGTCGCTTTCCAGGTATCAAATTGACTGCAAAACAAAAGCGGAGATTTTTTGACATCGAACTGAAAGGCTCCACCAAATCCATCTACGCTCAGGGCACTGGGCGTGAATGAAACGGAACACAATTCTTTGACCGCCGCTCCGACCTCAATTCTTGGTTTGATAATTTGGTTTTTAGGGTCACTGATTTTTTTACCAGTGGCTTTCAGCAAATCTTCCATCACACTGACGCTGGCAAAAGGCGCTTTGGATTTCATCACCGCAAAAGCGCCCGCCACGTGCGGAGCCGCCATCGAGGTTCCTGCCCACGTCGCCAACTGGCCACCCGGATAGGCTGATGTGATGTTGACGCCCGGAGCCAGTAAATCAAGCAACGCAGAGCTATTTGAAAAACTGGCAACCTTATCCGACTTATCCGTGGCGCCGACACTAATAGCAGTGGAAATACAGGCGGGAAATGAAATTTCCTCCGATTCACCATCATTCCCGGACGAAATCACAGTTGCGACCCCAAAATTTCTCAAGGTGTTAATCATACTGCTGAGCGCCATCGAATCCGCATCATTGAGGTTGTCGCAGGCATTTTTATATCCTCCGCTTCCGAGACTAAAGTTCAGCGATGCAATTTTGAGTTCATTAAAGTGGTTGGCCACAAATCCCGCCGCCGCTGCCTGATCCGAAGCATAAGACCGCAGGCAAGGCAACGGCTCGTTTTTGCAAACGGTTGGGTTAAAGTTTTTAGAAAAGACCTGTATCGCCACGATTTTGGCGTCTTTAGCGACTCCGGTATATCCCGCAGCAATCGCTGCGACGTGTGTGCCGTGCCCATAAGATTCTGAACCGGACTGAAACGGCGCTGCAGCGCCAACCCCATCCTGTTCCTCAAGGCCATTTGGACAAACTGTGACGGTATTTTTGACAAAACTTGTCGTGGAAAAACAGGCTTCTCTGACCACTTTTCCCACCAAAAGCGGGTGCGACTTATCAACACCTGTGTCCGCAATGGCAACAGCCTGCCCTGCTCCGGTGTATCCCAAATTCCAGGCCGTTGGCGCTCCAATCAATGGCACGGATTCCGACAGCGTTGGCGCCACCAACACGTCTTCTTCAATATTTTCCACATCCGGCGAAGACTTCAGCCTTTGCAGTCCCTGCTCATCAACGTCGAATGCAACAAATGGAACATGGCTGTAGGTTTTCACTGCTCCCCGCGCATATTGCCGAATGTTATTCGCCAGCAAATCCCTGGCATGCGCGACGCGATTGCGGTATTGCAGAAACTCTTCTTCATTCAGACTGTCTGAATTCATTTTGAATTCACCGCGAGGATGCACAATTACCCGAACCATTCCTTCCTCTTTCGTTTTGCCAATGAGCTGGTTGATTCTTTTTTCCACTCGCTGGCGACGCTGCGCTTCCTTCAACGCTGCATCTTGAGCATCTGGCAAATCAGTATTTTTTGTCCCAGCTTCCCGCCCCAACTGAATCTGCGCTGAACTGAGCGTCACCAGTTTCCAGCTTGTCAGAACAGCCAAACCCACTAAAAGTAGTGCGATCGTCAATTTTCGTTCTATTCGTTTCGTCATTTTCCTTCTCCTTTTCCTTTCGTCATTGTTTCCGAATGCTGCTGACAGCACGCCTGATAAAAACAGAGCAGGTGGCCTCATCAGCCTTGATTTTGCTTTGTGAGCAAAGCAGTCGAATTCAGTTCACCCGATACCGAGGTCAGAATTTGTTGCCGCTCACTAGGACAGGCGAGAAAAGGCGCTGAAGTTCATCACGTCTTGAGAAATTTTTTTCACGTCGGGTTAAGGCTATAATCCGCGTGCGTAACAGACTTCCTGCTGGGAAAAGGCGATCGGATGACTTCTTCTCAAAACATCACCAAGTTATTGATTGATTGGCGCAATGGCGACCAGGAAGCACTGAACCAACTCATGCCGTTGGTGTACGAAGAGTTGCGACGAATGGCCAATTACTACATGCGCAATGAACGCAAAGGCCACACGCTGCAAACGTCTGCGCTGGTCAACGAAGCCTATCTGCGGTTGGTGGATCACGAAAATATTGAATGGCAAAACCGCTCGCATTTTTTTGGGCTGGCGGCTCAAGCGATGCGGCGCATTCTGGTGGACCATGCGCGCAGCCGAAATTACCAAAAACGCGGTGGCAACGCCGAACGAGTGTCACTGGACGAAGCCGCCACCTTTGCCGAAGAACGCGCGACGGAATTGATTGCTCTGGATGAAGCGTTGCAGGAACTGGCCAAACTCGATCCGCGCAAAAGCCAAATTGTCGAAATGCGTTATTTCGGCGGTCTGACAGGTGAAGAGGTCGCGGAAGCCTTGGGCATTTCCACCGCCACGGTTTCGCGCGATTGGGAAACGGCCAAAGCCTGGTTGTTGCGCGAACTCAGCCGAAAAGAACTTATGGAAAAAACTCGATGACTCCGGAACGCTGGCAGCAAATTGACAGGTTGTTGAATGAAACGCTGGAACGGCAACCGTCGGAACGCGCGAGCTTTCTGGCCCAGGCCACACTCGGCGACGACGAATTGCGCCGCGAAGTGGAATCGCTGTTGAAATTTCACGGCCAGTCGGAAAGTTTCATCGAAGCCCCTCCGGCAGAAATTGCCGCCGACTGGCTTCAAAACCGGGAAGTTCGCACCGATCACACCATCGGCCATTACCAACTGATCCGGGAAATCGGGCGCGGAGGCATGGGCGTTGTCTATCTGGCCAACGACACACGGCTGGGACGGCAGGTCGCGCTGAAATTACTGCTGGAAAAACTGACCCAGGATGCCAGTCGAGTTCGTCGCTTCCAACGCGAAGCGCGCGCCGTTTCCGCGCTCAACCATCCGAACATCATCACCATTTACGAAGTCGGCCAAACGGCGGAATCGGGCGGCGAACATTTCATTGCGGCGGAATTCGTGGACGGGCAAACATTGCGCGAAAAGTGCAAAAGCGGCGGGCTGGCGTTGAGCCAGGCGCTGGACGTGTTGATGCAAACTTGCGCAGCGCTCACTTCCGCGCACGAAGCAGGAATCATCCATCGCGACATCAAACCGGAAAACATCATGTTGCGTCCGGATGGAATCGTGAAGGTATTGGATTTTGGACTGGCCAAATTGATCGAACAGGCTCCTCGTACAAACAAAGAATCGCAGTCCGGACGGCTGACCACTCAACCCGGCGTTGTGATGGGAACCACCAGTTACATGTCTCCCGAACAAGCGCGAGGCATGGACGTGGACGCTCGCAGCGACCTGTTCAGTTTGGGTGTCGTGATGTACGAATTACTGACGGGGCAGGCACCGTTTACAGGCGAAACCACTGCAGACGTGTTGGCCGCGTTGTTGCTGGGCGAACCGCGCCCGCTGAACCGGTTTTCGCCTAAATTGCCAGCCGCGTTGCAGGACATCATCAATCGCTGTTTGTCCAAATCGGTCGAAGAGCGATACCAATCCGCGCGCGAAGTCAGCGACGCGCTGAAACAACTGAAAGACGAACTGGAATTTTCCGCCCGGTTGAAAGGACTTTCAGCGAACAGCGACGGAGTTCTGGGGATGACCGTCGGAGCCATCAAAGACGCCAGCCAGCAAACGACCTTTGCCACTCGCGCCGCGCATAATCTGGCCACTCTGGCGTCTCCCACGCATCCCCAAAAGCGTAAAACGTCTCCGAATTCACTCTTCAAACAGTTCACCGAAAACCGTTTTGGCACGTTGGCGGCGGCGGTTGTGTTGCTGGCGCTGATCGCGGCGCTCGGCTGGTGGAAATTCAAACCTACAGGAAAACCGATAAACTCGGTCGCCGTGCTGCCGCTGATCAATCAGATTGGCGATTCGCAATTTGATTACCTGCCCGACGGTCTCACGGAAACCTTGATTGACAGTTTGTCTCAAGTGCAGGATTTGACCGTACGGCCAACCAGCATGGTATTGGCGTACAAAGGACGCCAAGTTGATCCGCGCCTAGCCGGCAATGATTTGAAGGTGGACGCAGTCGTCACCGGGCAAGTGAAACGCCAGGGCGAGCGCTTCATCGTACAAATTGAATTGGTCCGCACTGAAGACGGCTCGCTGTTTTGGGGGCAAAAATACGAAGGAAAGCCGGATGGCATTCTGGCCGTTCAACAGGAAATTTCGGATGAACTGACCAACACATTGCGCCAACAAACCAGTGACGACCTCCATGCGCAAACTGCCAAACGGCAAACCCAAAACAGCGAAGCATACAAGCTATACACAATCGGGCGAACACTGTGGTTGAAACGCAGCAGCGATAGCACACTCAAAGCCATTGAAAAATTTCAGCAGGCCATCGCCCTGGATAACAATTATGCGCTGGCTTACGTCGGCTTGGCGGATGCCTATTCGACGATGGGAAGCTATCGCCAGAAATCTCCGCGCGAAGCCTATCCGCTGGCCCGCCAGGCAGCCGAACAAGCACTCAAACTTGATTACCAACTCGCCGAAGCTCACGCGTCACTGGGCAAAATCCTGACGGATTCCGATTGGGATTGGGCGCGCGCCGAAGCAGAATTCAAACTGGCGATTTCGCTGAGACCGAATTACGCCAACGCGCATCACTGGTATTCGACGTTGCTGGCAACCGAAGGACGATTCGACGAAGCCATCCGCGAAGTGAAGCGCGCCCAAGGCCTGGACTTTCTTTCGCCCGCCACCAATACACACGTCGGCAACATTCTGTACCGGGCGCGGCGTTACGACGAAGCCATCGTTGCCTTGAAAGAAGCCTTGGAATTGGAGCCGGGCTTCCTCGCGGCCAGATTTTATCTGGGGGTTTGCTACCAGAAACAAAAACGGTTTGACGAAGCCATGGCCGAGTTTCAAAAGAGCAGCCAAATTTTTCCCAACAGTCCGGAAATTTTAGTCCTTCGCGGTTCGACTTATGCGGAAATGGGTAAACCTGATCTGGCCAGACAATGCCTGACCGAGCTGAGGAAACTGGCCAAAGATCATTATGTGTCTTCCGCCAGCTTTGCGATCGTTCACGCCTCGTTGGGTGAATTGGATCAGGCGTTTGCGTGGATGGAAAAAGCGTTCCAGGAAAGCGCTCCGATAATTCGGGGACTGAAAACCGACCCGCTATTCGATAATCTTCGTCCAGACCCACGCTACAAAGAGTTAATGCGACGCGTGGGTCTGACGCCTTGACCCCGCCTCTACGGCGCGAAATATCCGGACAGGTCAATCACCAAGTCAGTGTTCCCGGACGCGTAAAGCTTGAACGCTCCGTCCGGCCCCAAGCCTGTGATGAAGTGGCGATTCGACGTTTGGCCTGCCGCGAAGTTTGACGTCGCCACAAATGGGCGCGTGACATTGCTCGGCCACAGAGTCAAAAAACCTCCCGCCGGATTGACCGTCGTCACATTCCCCAGTACAGCCACAGCGGCTGTGGGAATCGTCTGGCTGAAACAAGCTCCGGTTGCCAGTTGCGTGTATTCGGTTCCGCCTGTAAATGGCGCTCCGGGCGTGAAGCAGGCTGAAGCCCCTGCGCGCGAATCCAGCAAACGAACCGGCGTTCCCAGTGAGTAAAACAACTGCCCGGTTCCGTTTACGTCCGTGGCTTCGGAGCTGTAATAACCCAGCACATCTACCACCAAATCAGTCGTTTGAGTTGTGAAGATTTTGAACGCGCCGTCTGCGCCCAGGCCGGCTGTAAACGGCGTGTTAACCACATTGCCCGCCGTGTAATTTCCATTGGCCACGGTTGGCTGAGCCGCGTCGCTCGGAAACAGTGTGATGAATCCCTGGCCTGCCGAATTGACCACCGTTGCGTTGCCAACCAGCGCCTGCGCGGCAGTCGGAATCGTCACCCCATTGCACATCACTCGCCCGGGCTGAGTTCGCGTGCTTCCTCCGGCAAGTTGAGTTCCCGGCGCGTCGCAACCCGTTTCTCCGGCACGAGTTTCCAGCAAGCGAATCGGCGTCGGCAGCGGATGAAAATACAGTCCTCCTGCGCCGGGCGGAGCAAAATAGCCGCTGACATCCACCACCACTTCGGTCGTCGCCGAAGCATAGATATTGAATGCACCATCGGTTCCCAGCCCGACCGTGTAGACGTTGTTGACGATCTTCCCGGCTGCAAAATTCGAACTGGCCGCATTCGGGCGAGTCGCGTTGCTTGGATACAAAGTCAAGAATCCTGTCGTACCCGGCACCGGCGTGATATTGCCGGTAATCGCCATGGCATTGGCAGGAATCGTCACTCCATCACAAGTCCTGCGCGCAAGCTGAGTCCGCTCCGTTCCACCAGTAATCGGCGCTCCCGGAGTATCGCAACCCGTCTGCCCGGCTCGCGTGTCCACCAGGCGAATCGGTTTCGCCAACGGATAAAACTGCAATGCGTTGGTGATTGTCACCGAATAACTTTGCGCTCCGGTACAACCCAAACTGTCCGTCGCCTGAACCATGAAACCGAATGTTCCCGCGGTGGTCGGCGTGCCCGTTAGCGCAGAACCAACCAGATTCACTCCGGGCGGAAGCGTTCCGCTAACAGAAAACGTGTAGCCTGGAGTTCCGCCCGTGGCCGATAGCGGCTGGTTGTAAAGCGATCCGACATAGCCGGTTGGCAGCGCGGACGGATTGACGACAACCGCCGTGCAACCGCTGGCTTGAGTCACTGGAAAGTTTACGCTCGCAATAGTCATCGAACCGTTGCGTGCCGGGCCGTTGTTGGCCAGCACGTAGTAATTGACCGTGCCGTTACTGGTGCCGCTGTTGCCGCCGGTAATCTGAATCCAACTGTTGTTGCTGGCGGCTGACCAATTACATCCGGCTCCCGCTGTCACGTTGACCGAATTGCTGTTGGCGGCAGAGGTGAAATTCGCGCTGGTCGGATTCAGGGTGTAGCTGCAAGCACCCGCCGCATCCACTGCCGCCTTGATGTCCAGTCGGCCCCAACCATAAACATTGTTCGGAACTCCGCTGCTGCTGCAACTGGTGGAAGAAACATCCACGGCAGCCTGATTAAGCAAATCAATCGTCTGCTGAATTTGGCCATTCAACGCTGGCCGAGCCGACCACAGCAGCGCGATTGCTCCAACAACGTGCGGTGTCGCCATCGAAGTTCCACTCAAAGTGGTGTAACTGCCAACCCCGCTGTTGGTCGCCGAACGAACGTTGACACCGGGCGCGGTAATTTCGGGCTTCAAACGGTTGCTGCCGTCGGCGGTGGCTGGGCCGCGACTACTGAAACTGGCGATGGCTCCCGTGCTGGCGCTGATGGCTCCGACTGTGTACGACGCGGCGTAAAACGAAGGCGGGTCGCTGACCGTCGAACACAACGAACCGCTGTTGCCCGCCGCGACAACCATCATGATTCCAGCGGCGCGCTGCGCTTCGACGGCGGATTGCAACGTGCCCGCGCTGCATCCTTCCGAAGTTGGGCAGCCCCAGGAATTGACCGTGATGTCAGGCGCTTTGCTCGGATCGCCTTGTGCAGTAGTTCCGCCAATCGGATACGGAGCCAGAAACCATTCCATGCATTCGATGTACGTCGCCGGAGTGCCATTGCCTTGATCCATATTTCGGCAGCCGATGAACTTCGCTCCGGGGGCAACGCCAACCTGGTTGGTTCCACCGTCATCCCCCAGCACGGTTCCAACCGTATGCGTGCCGTGTCCCTGGTCGTCGCACGGCGCTGTTGTGTTTGGACCGCAACTCCCTCCGCCGCTGTGTATGCTGTCGTGCCAGTTGTAATTGTGATCGGCGGTGGTGCCATTCCAGCCGCGATATTTGTTTTTCAGGGCATTGTGATCCCACTTGATGCCAGTGTCGGCTCCGGCAATGACAATTCCCTGCCCTGTGAACCCAGTCGCCCACACTTCCGGCGCGCGTATGGAACTGACTCCCAATTCGATGGCTTCCGGAGAATTTGGCGAAGTCAGGCTGTGAACCGCAGCATTCAATTCTTCGGCAGTCGGTTGAGCAACCAGGTTGTTTTTGATTTTCGGATTGCCTTCGATGCGCGCGACATCTGCCCGTGAAGCCAATAATTCCACCACATCTCGTCCGCCTGTCACTAAAATCGCGTTGACGATGTAAAACGAACGATACTGTTTTTTGATGTATTTCAGTTGTTCGATGATCGGCCGCTGAGTCGCTTCTGCCTTTGCCATCAAAGTGTCGCGCACGAAGCGGCTTTTTTCTTGCTTCAGTGACAAATTCTGCGCGTGAGAAAGATTGGCTTTGTCTTCCAGGATCACCAGAAACTCGGCTTCTTTTCCGTCGGCGGTGTTGATCATCACCCAATCGGCCACTTTGGCTTGCCAGGAAATCGCGGCGCTGGCCGAGCGTTCAGCCAACTGAAACCCGATTTTCACGGAAACGGCCGCCAAGCAAAGAAACAGCCCCGCAACGAACACGTAGAAAGAAGAACGATGCCTCAGAATCATTGAATACTCCTGGGTTTATTCGAAGATAACCGACGGAAAAATATGCCAAGAAAGACTGATCGCTGTAGCTCCATGAGCAGCGACTCAATGAACACAGAGACAGTTTGTTGGGTTCCGGCCCTTTGTTCCCGCAAGCGAATTTGCCTCAAGGCGCGAAGTATCCGGATAGGTCAATCACCAAATCGGTGTTCGCCACCGCATAAAGTTTGAACGTGCCATCAGTTCCCAGTCCGACAATGAAGTGGCGATTGGCAGTCTGTCCTGCCGTGAAGTTTGAGGTCGCCACAAATGGACGAGTCACATTACTCGGCCACAAAGTCAAAAACCCGCCCACGGGATTGACCGTTGTCACATTACCGACAACTGCCAACGCACTCGCCGCGACGGTTTGTCCACCGCACAACCCGCGAGCTTGTTGGGAATATTCGGCGCCACCGGTAAAGGGCGCTCCAGGTGTAAAACAGGCGGATGCCGCTGCGCGTGAATCCAATAACCTGACCGGCGATCCCAACGGATAAAACAACAATCCGGCTCCGTTCACATCACTGGCATCGGGGCTGTAATAACCCAGCACATCCACCACAATGTCTGTCGTTTGCGAAGTGAAAATATTGAACGCGCCATCCGTCCCTAACCCGACTGTGAACGGAGTATTGATGACGTCGTTCCCGGCGTAATTGCCGCTGGATACAAACGGCTGGCTGGCATTGCTGGGAAAAAGCGTGATGAATCCACGCGCCGCTGGTCTGACGACCGTTGCATTTCCGACCAAAGCCTGCGCGGCATTCGGAATTGTCACGCTGCCACAAGTCACCCTGCCCTGCTCCGAACGCGTAACCCCGCCGGCAATCGGCACTCCGGGCGTGTCGCATCCGGTTTGCCCTTGCCGCGTCTCCAGCAAGCGAATCGGCGTCGGCAACGGATGGAAATACAGGCCAACAGCGTTGGCAACTCCAGGCGGCGCATAATAACCGGAAACGTCAATTACCACGTCCGTCGTCGCCGAAGTGTGAACCTTGAACGAACCGTCCACACCCAATCCTACAGTGAAGACGTTGTTAACGATCTGATTGGCTACAAAATTTGAATTGGCAACCGATGGCAATGCGGCGTCGCTGGGGTACAGCGTCATGAATCCCTGACTGGTCGGAACAGGTGTGACATTCCCGGTGATGGCCAGCGCGTTGGATGGAATCGTCACGCTGCCGCAAGTTCGTCGCGCCAGTTGCGTGCGATCCACGCCTGCGACGATAGGCGCTCCGGGTGTGTCGCAACCGATTTGCCCAGCGCGCGTGTCCAGCAAACGGATTGGCTGCGGCAAGGGATAAAACATCAGCCCGCCTCCGCTGAAAGTCGCCGTGTACGTCGTATCAACCGCCGGAGTTGAAATCGTGTGAGTCGGCGCTCCGCCATCCGACCAGTTGTTGAAGGTGTACGCCGTCGCTCCGACGGTTTGCGGAGAAACAACGCCGATAGAACGCTCAATGCCGACGACGGAAGTCACCGATTGCGGCGAAACAATCGGCTGGCCATCCAACGTCAGTTGCAATCCCGTCGGACTGGAATTCAGCGTCATTGTCACCGTTCGCGGCAATACGTCGCGAAAAACCGAATGCGTCAATCCGCCAGCGTCCGTCACCGTCAGATGAATCCGATACCAGACATTTGCCGCCGTTTCACCAGTCGTAGGAATGACGAACGATCCGCTGGTGACCCCGCTAAATGCGGCAATAAACGGATGCACATGCGTGTCGTGATGGAAATCCACCTGCCAGGTAAAGGCGCTTGCCGGGAGCGTGCCTTGGTCGGGATCGGTTCCAGTTCCGGCGTAATTGATCGTCTGGCCTCCGCTGTAAAGCGTGCCAACTGTTGGCTGAGTAATCGTCGCCGTGGGCGGTTGATTCATGGTTACGGTCAGCGTTGCGGCGTTGCTGGTGTCATTGCCGAATAAATTGCTGACAAAACATGTGAACTGCGCTCCGCTGTCGGCCAGCGTGACGGGCGGAGTCGTGTAGCTCGGCAAGTTCGCTCCGCCAATGTCCATATTGTTCTTTCGCCATTGATAACTAAGCGGCGCGGTTCCCGAAGCCGAAACCATGAACGTCGCGGTCATGCCTTCGGCGACGGTTTGATTGGCCGGAGACTGCGTGATCGTCGGTGCTTGATTGGCCGTGTATTGAATCTTCCACAATTGGCCGCCGTTGCCGCGCTGCAAGTAATACAAGCCGCCATCGCTGCTCACCTGCAAATCCACTGGCGAAGATAAGCCGGTGGCAAAACTCGTTGCCGCGCCAACTCCGGGCGGCGAACTCGGATCAATCGTTTTGATCCATCCTCCGCAGTAATCCGCCAAAAAATATTTGCCTGCGTACTGCGCCGGAAAGGTCGCATTCGTCGGGTTGTAGAAAGTTCCGCCGGTGATGGCGCAAGTGCTGGCGTCGTTCGAATAGTAATAAATCGGGTCGCGAAAGTTCGGATTCGTCGGCGAACAAGGGCTTTCGCAATTCGGCCAACCGTAATTCGATCCGGCAATTCCATCATTCACTTCTTCCCAAGTGTTCTGACCCACGTCGTTGATGAATATTCGCCCCGTTCCCGGCTGAAATGCGAAAGTAAACGGATTCCGCAATCCCAAAGACCAGATTGCTCGATTGTTGCCGGTGGCTGTGTTGAAGAAAGGATTGTCGTTGGGAATCGAACCATCCGAATTCAACCGCAGCATTTTGCCCAACAGATTGCCGAGCGTTTGCGAATTGGAAGAATTCGCGTTTTCCCCAACTGCCGCATACAACTTGCCGTCGGGCCCGAAATGCAACGCGCCTCCATTGTGATTGGTCGCGGAGCTTAGATTGTCCAGATCAAGCAGGATGACTTCGCTGCCTGCTGTGACTACGTTGCCGTTGGCCGTGAAGCGGCTGATGCGGTTATGAATTGGCGCTGAAGAAGTCGTGTAGTACACATAAATGAAGTTGTTCGATGCAAAGTTCGGATCGAAAGCCACGCCCAACAAACCGCGTTCCCCTGAAGAATTCACCGACAACGTCATAAACGGCGTCGCCAGCAACGTTCCGCCCTGAATGACGCGCAAGCTGCCGCCTTGCTGGCAAACAAAGATTCGCCCATCCGGCGCAATTGCAAACGCCGTCGGGCTAGTCATCCCCGTGGCAACCAGTGTTTCAGCAAATCCTGAAGGCAAAGCCGCCGCAGACGCTTCGCGTTCCGGCCAGCCAGACAGCCAGCCGGAAAGAAAACCGGTCAACACCAAAGTGAGCAAAATTGTCAGAAGAATGGGGATGCGAATGAAGGTGGAAAACGCTCGATTGCGCGAACAGATAAGGTGTTCGATTGCTGTACTGCTAGATTTACGAACCATAAACTTCTCCGAGTTGCGATCAGCATTCATTCAAATATCGAGAGTCAGAACTTACCTTGGGATTTGTTAGGTAAATGATTGTCAGGCAGCGGGAAATCACTGAGTTGCCTGCAATTTTTTTAACAGAAGTTACTTTCATCGCTGAGGCTGATCTTGTCAAGACGACATTTCGACTGGGCTGAGTGTTTAATTTGTCGTCGGCTTTTATCCTGCACATCCTGCCAACTCAATCCAAACCGAGCCAGAAACTTCCTCAACCGGTCGGCATCGTTCGCCGTTTTCTTTCGGTCGCGCGAAGTTGCGAACAGCTTTGGTGGGGAATGAAGCGCCGAACCCGTAGTAATATCCGAGCGCGTTTAATACCCAGACGCGAAGGCTGGAAAGTGAAAGTGAAACTGTTCGACGCCATGCGCGTTGGGTGCTTCATTCAATAGAGGAAAGAAAGTACGTGATCGTCAAACCCACAGCCAGAATTCATTTGCTACCGGCGAAAGAGGCTCCTTATGTCGTTATCATTCGCCGAAAACCATCGAAGACCTATCACATCATTCGCTGGAATACGCAGCGTGATCAATTTGAGCACGGTTCCTGGTTTGATGGGCATTTGTATGTAATGCGCTCTGATGTTTCGTTTGATGGGACCTGGATGGTTTATTTGGCGCGCGGAGCGAGCGGGCAAACCTGGAATGGATGCTGCCAGCTCCCCTTTTTGAAAACGCATCTGGAAGCTGATGCTCCGGGCACATATTTTGGTGGTGGATTTTGGAAGAATCAAAACACCTTACTGACGAATTTTTGGCCTGACACGCGCGGCAGAATTCCGTTTCGCGTTGATCCCATGCCCAATTACGGCACGGAAGACCTGGGCGTTGTCATTCCTCGGATGGAACGCGATGGTTGGGTTCGAAATGGCGCCAATCGAGGCACGGATCGCAAAATCTCCGGTCGGCAATATATGGTTGCCAAAGACGGAGATGACGGCTGGAACTGGCAATTTCAAAAGCGCGGCCCAACGCTGGAAGCCTTTTATCGCGGCTATCTGGAACACGGTTATACATTTGAATTCCGGCTCCGCGAATACCCTGACTTGCTGGATCGAGAAGTTGAATGGGCTACGTTTGACGCGATTGGCAATCTGGTCTTTACCCGCGCTGGCTGGGTTTACCGCTACTCGCGCAGCGACCTGAGCAAAGGCAAGCCGGGATTTGCCGCCGACTTGAATCCTTTGACCAAAGAAGCTGTCTTGGGTGAATAAGACTGCTTTCGC
>DAOMFR010000146.1:1594-17354 GCA_035429885.1 Blastocatellia bacterium | reverse complement strand
GGGCAATCAATTGTTGGTTGTGGTTGCTGAACAATCACCGAGAAGCTACAGCTCACGAAGCCCGTCGCATTGCTGGCGACGCAGGAAACCGTCGTCGTGCCGAGCGGGAATGTCGAACCCGATGGCGGCGTGCAAGTAATGTTGGTAACTCCGCCAGTGGTCGTAGGTGTCGGGTAAGTCACCACAGCCGAAGTCGCTCCGGTGACTGTGATGGTCGCGGTGACGTTTGGCGGGCAAACAATGGTAATCGGACCGCCCGGTTGCACAAACCCCATGTCGAAGGTGTGATCGGATGAGCCTGCGCCTCCCGTCGTTAACCGTATGACGGCGTCATTGCCGGAAATCACGGCGTCGGAATCCCGACTGTCGCCGTTTTGACTGTTGTCCTGGTTTTCTTTGGTCAGCGTGAAGCCGCTGAGTGCTGTCTGCGTTCGATCCACGGCAATGTCGTAGGTCATTGTCGGCAGCAAGCTGGGGCTGACATTTGAATTGTTGAAATAAAACTCGCCATTGGAATCCGTGCTGGTTTCTCCCACCTGGATGCCATTCTTCAACAGTCGCACACGAATTCCAGAAAGTCCTGGTTCGCCAGCGTCCTGAATACCGTTGCCGTTGATGTCCTTCCAAATGCGGTTGCCGATTTCAATCGGAGCGGGATCGCACAACAAAACAATGTCGCTTAGGCCGTTGGCTTTGCCGAATGGCCCCAGCAACCCCAAGTTGCCGTTGTAAATGCGATATGTTTTCGCCAGCGAGCCTGACGAGTTGCGATGCCAACGCGGACCGCCATCAAACAGGTTGTCAAAGTCAAACAAGGGAATCGGATCAAAGGAGTTGATTACGACGTCTGGATGACCGGGAATTTGGGCCATTCCGCCTAGAAAGATTTCGTCGGTAAATGGCACGGATTCATCGCGGAAATAAAACTCAGCGCCGCCCGGACCTTCGCCCGAATTTTGCGAAGCCGCGCCCATTCCGCCGCAACGTCCATTGCTTTCCAGCGTCCAGCCGGTTGCTGGACTGCCGCAGGCCTTTAGCGTATCGCCCGCGCTGACGCCGTAATAACGCACCAAAGGTTCAGCCGGATTATCTAACGTCGCGTTGCCGAATTGATCTCCTGCGCGGTCACGCAAACCCAAAATCAGGTTTCCATTTTCAAATGCCAAATCCGTCAACATCGGTTGCGGATAAATGCCGCGCGCCAAGTTGGCAATTCCGATTCCGTCGCCGTTGCCGATATTTCGATAAATCGGCGACCACACGCGCCAAGCCGCCGAAAAGCAATTTGGGGCTCCCAGTTGCGCGCTGTCGGCGCAGCGGCGCGGATAATTCAGCGGCGCTTGAAACACGGGGGACGCGCTAAAATTCAAGGTCAACGGATCAACCGTGTACACATACGCCTGCATTTTCGCCATATCGCCATCAGGTTGCGCTTGTGTGATCGTGCTTTCGCCGGAGCAAACCATCCCGACGTAAATCTTTCCGCCATTGACAGTCACGGCAAACGGTCGCACGTCCGACGCATTGGGACAGCCGGGCGGATTCAGCGGAACAGCTTTGCGGCGAATCGTGGCAATGGCGGGCGTGTTGTCGAGCGGCAATTCGTAAAGCTGGCGATCGGCCAGATTCATCACATAAAGCTTTTTGTCGTCTTCGGAAACCGCCATGCCTCCCAGCGAGGTTTTGCCGACGGCATCCCAACCTGCGTTGCCGTTGTCACGATCAAAATCGTTCTTGTCATGAGCGTCTGCGCCTGCGGTGTTCGCTCCGAAAATCGCGTTCAAATCAGCGTACGTTGTCGCGGCTCCGCTGGCCGGATTGATTTGGTAAATCGCACCGGTTCCCGTTGGACCATAACCGGTGTGACGTTTCATGAACGCCGCCGCGTAAAGCTGTTTGGTCGAACGCGCATAACCTAATCCCCATGTTGTGCCAATCTGGCGAGCAGAAGTCAGGTTTCCATGCACAGGCTGATCAAAATCCGTAAACGGCGCGCCGCCGGTTTCGCGCGTCGAACCTGCGGAGTACGGAAAGGACACCAATACGGGGTTGTCGTTATTTTGATCTCCGCCAACGTAACAACCTGTCACCAGTGTGGGATTGTCCTGGCAGAACTCTTCAGGAATCACCAAGCCCAAACTGATGTTGGAAGCATTGTTGTCTGCGATAAATTGAACAGTGGTTTTGGAATCGGCTCCGACCGGGCCAGGCTGAAATCCTGCCGGAATGGCGGTGAATTCAATTCGATATGGCGCATTGCCAGAAGCCGTCAACGAATAATTACCGCTGGCATCCGTGGTTGCGGTTCCGGCAACGACGTTGGACGAGTCATACGCAGTAACGGTGACGCCGGAAATTCCCCGATCATTGGCTAGGCTAATCGTTCCCGATCCGCCATTGGGAATCGTCTTGGTCGTTTCGCGAACTCCATTGGAGTTGTAATCCTGAAACACCACTCCGGTAATCGTTCCCGCAGCGGCCTGCCCTGCTCGCAACCAATGAGCTCCAATCAATGCCAACAACCCGATTGCCAGCCAGATTCCCAACCGACGTCCGAAAAAAGAATTCGCCAAAGATGAAGACAGTTTCCAAACTGTGAATCGCATAATCAATCTTCCTTACGTTTCAGCCTTCTCACCGCCCTGGGGCCGCGCGATCCGGCGTTACTGATTCAGCGATACGCCTTACGGGGAGGCATAGAACTGGACAATCCCAGGACAAAATCCGGGACACAAACCACCAACGAATGTCCGACAAAAAAAGGGATACTTGCAAAGCAAGAAGAGGCGCCAAAAGAATTGTGCCAGAAACCAGGAGCCAATGGGGAGAGTGAGCAACGTTCAAGCATCTGCCACAACAACTTTTATCACTTCGGCACCGAACGTTTGTTGTGAGCGTTCTGATTGAATTCCTACTGAAACGTTACCAATTCGTGTTGAGTTTAAACGTCAGAAAACGGTTTGGCTTTCCGACGCCACACAGTCTAAGCAGATGCCCAAAGGCGGTCAACTGAAAAGACGTTTTAAGACGTTAGAAAGCCATTCCTTCAAAATCTGCACTGAGCCCTAAAAAGCAAAAAGGCCGTGCGGAAGCAGGCGTCCCCTGCTTCCGCACGGCCTTAGCCAACGATCAACTTAGAAGCGCATTCGTTAAAACTCGATGCGCAATCCAAGCTGGATCCAGCGGCTGCCCGCCGTGCCAGCGCGTTCCGGCGCAATGAACTGAGTCGTCAGCACGCCGAAGGCGCGCGAATTGTTCAGGTCAAGCGTCGGATTGGCGAAGATAACGTTGTTGAATGCATTGAAGAAGTCAGCCAGGAAGGTGACTTTGACGCTTTCTTTGATCGTCGTTTGTTTGCCCAACGACAAGTCAACGTTCCAGCGCGAAGGCCCGCGCAACGGATTGGCGCGACCAGCGCGTCCATCGCGACTAATTTCAACACGACGGAAACTGTTGAAGACCGATTCAGGATTGCTGAACAAGTTCAATCCCGTTCCACGGTTCGCCGGATCGCCATTCGTGCCGATATTGTTCGAACCGTTGATGCCGGTATTGATATCGTTGCCGAACGCAGTTGGATCTGTGGTCGGAATCGCTCCGGAGGTGAATCCCAGGAACAAACTGCCGCCCCAGACGCCTGCGCCCTGGTTGACGGTCAGAGCATCGCCGCTGCGCGCGGTGTAGATGCCCGACAGGTACCAACCGCCGACGATCTTATCCAGCACGTTGCCGGTGTTGAAAAAACGGCCTTTGCCAAACGGCAGATCGTAACGGAAGGTGCTGTTGACGATGTGCGTGATGTCGAACGGCGATGGCCCATATTCAGAATTCAGGTCAAAGCTGTTCGGCATCGTGTTCGCCGAATTCTGGTTGGCTCCCAGCTGATCGAACGAACGCGCAAAAGTGTAATTGACCGTCGCTAAAAACCCACGCGAGAAACGTTTGTTGAGCGTCACGAACCCGGCGTTGTAATTGGAACTGCCCGTGCTGGAACGCAACAGGAAGCTCTGGGAAAGATAGTTGATGAACGGAGCAATTCCCGCTTGCATCCGTCGCTGGTCAATATTCAGGAAGATATTGTTGATATTTCCGTTGATGAAGTTGCTACCCGTGGCGGCGGCGAGCACTCGCGTGCCTCCAGGCGACTGATTTTCAAACCACGGTTGCGGAGTGACGTTGGCCGCCAAAGTACCGCCGCGCAATTGACGAGCGACAGCATCGAAGGCCTGTGCAAAGGTCTGACCTGAAGCCTTGTCAAGTTGCTCGTATGGAGCCTGACCAAGATTCATACTTTGCGGCAGTTTCTGCGCATAACGACCGGCGAATCCCAATTCTAAAATCAGATTGCCCGGCAATTCGCGCTGCACTGTTAGGTTCAACGCGTGGTTTTCGCCGACTTTGATCTTCGGGTCCACCTGGAATGAAAGCGTTTCAGGGAACAGCGTCAGTGAGCCATTGGCATTTCGTCCCCAGAAGGGCGAAACCGGAACGCTCAAGGTAGGCACGACGGGCAACGGAATCTTGCCGTCCACACCCACGCGATACAGGTTTACCGCC
This sequence comes from Blastocatellia bacterium, assembly GCA_035429885.1. Lineage (GTDB taxonomy): Bacteria > Acidobacteriota > Blastocatellia > RBC074 > RBC074 > RBC074. The sequence goes on along the minus strand of DAOMFR010000146.1, from coordinate 12,797 downwards.
GGATTGGTGCTCGTCGCGTTACAACCTGCTCCGGCTGTGCCCGACGCGTTGCAAAGCGGCGTGGTGATGTTGATGGTCTGGGCGAAGGCCACGCCGAGCGTCGGAATAATGACGCTCTGAACCGTGTTCTGCCGGTCGAATACCAGGCTGTACCCGGCACGCACCACTGTTTTGCGTTCCCCCAGCAATTTGCCGAGCATCCCGTTTTTCGAGGATGGATTCCACGACAAAGCGGCACGCGGCCCAATATTGTTCCAATCCACGTCGAAAACGCTACGGTTCGCGCTCGCAATCGGCAGATAAGCGATCGACGGATTGTAGATGCCGCCTTCGCGCGAAATGGCCTGTTTGGTCGCCAGGAATTCGCGCGCTGTTTGCGCCGTCAAGGTCTGCCCATCCACCTGAATACTCTGACGATTGAGCTTTTCCGTTGGCGCGGTTTGCCAGCCGTAGTTCACTCCGTAAGTCAGCGTCAGTGACGGTTTGATGCGCCAAACATCTTGCCAGTAAAACTCTGGAACCCAGAGTTTGGTGTCGGCTTCGAGTGTTTCGCCGAACGGCAGCGGTTTCAGGTTGCCGTCGCGGACGGCCAACACGCTGACGTTATCCACAATGCCCAGCACAGAAGCCATCGTACGATTCCAGGTTTGCACGTCGGCAGCCGCCAGACAGTTTTTCGTGACAGTCGCCGTACATGTCGGCGGGCGAACTGAAGCCGGCAGCGAGAACGCGCCGAGTTCGGAATCCACTTGAGCGACCAAGGCTCCCAATGCACCCAGCACTTTGTCGTCGCGGCGATGCAGCGTCGGCAACCAGCGCACATGCGAACCGAATTGCCAGGTGTGACTGCCGCGCACCCAGTTCAAATCGGCGTTCCACTGAATGTTCTTGTTGTCGTTCGATTGTTTGCGCGCAAGTTGCGTGTCCACGTCAATCGGTTCGGACAAAATGCTCTGTGCGCCGCCGCGCGCGCCCAAGTCCAGGGCGACGTGCGATTGACCTGAGGTGAATCCGGTTTCGGTCCCTGACAGCGCCAGTTCCGCCGCCGATCCGTTCGGACGCAAACGATCAAGCGCTGTTCGCGTACGCACCCAGCCAAAACGGAATTCGCCGGACAGATTATTGCTAATCAACCCGCTCAAACCGCCGCTAATCATGTTCTGCCGCGTGGGCAACAATTCGCGGCTTTTGACTGTGCCGCCACGAATATCCAACAAACCGGAGCCAACGTTTGCTTCGCGGAAGTAACGGAAGGCGAAATCGGCGCGCCAACGCTCAGTCACGTTGTAATCGAAACGCGAATTATAAAAATCGTTGTTAAGCGGATTGGTGACAATGCCACGGAAACCGCCAGTGTTGAACCCATCTCCCGCGCTCGGGTCATTGACCGACGGGAGATTCTTGAACAGATTGGAAACCACCGGACTCAACCCAACGCCGCGCGGATCACAGGCCTGATCGCCGTTCGGTCCGCACAACGTCGAAGTCTTCAGATCATACGAAACCACCGTGCCCGATGCGTCGCGGAAACGCAGAATGCCTTGCCGCAAACTGTCATTCGGCACAATGCGGAGGATTTGGCTGGTACGGGGAAACCGTCGGCCTTCGTAATTGACAAAAAAGAACAACTTCTTTTTCCAGGTTTCGCTCCACGGAATCAGCGGGCCACCGAATCGAAAGCCGAAACGATTGTCCTTCAATTCTGGCTCTTGCTGTTTGTGGCGCGCCACCGGATCGGTGACGGTTTGCGCAATGGTGCGCTTGGCTGTCCAGGTTGCGGCATTGAGGTTGTCATTTTGGTGATACCAAAACAGCAAGCCGTGATAATCGTTCGTGCCGCGACGGCTGATAACCGATGCCTGTCCACCTGCGCCGCGTCCGAACGAAGCGTTCGGGTTCGCCACGCCAACGCGGAACTCTTCAATACTGTCGATCGGGATGGGAATGACCGTCCCTAAACCGCCTGTGGATTGGTTGGTGATGTCAATGCCGTCGAGCGTAATAGTCGTTTGGTCGTTGCGCGAACCGGCAACTTCGCCTCCGGGAGTGGACATGGGTTGGATGCGCAGCAGGTCATTGGCTTGGCGAGTCAACGCAGGCAACAATGGCATATCCTTGCCAGCGATGACATTGCCGACTGTTGAGTCGGTTGTTTGTAGTTCGACGCCCGCCGCAGCCGTGACTTCGACTGTTTGCTGCACGTCGCCGACTTCCAGCGCAACCGGGACGGTATACGATTTGGCAACGTCAACCTTGAAGTCGGTCACGCTGGCTTTGCGAAATCCAGACTTACTGACCGCGATGTTGTAAAGGCCGGGAGCCAATGCCGGAAATACATATTGCCCTTCGTCATTGGTCGTGGCCTTCACCGATTGGTTGGTCGCCTTATTGGTTAAAGACACTTCAGCACCTGACAAGATCGCCCCATTTTTATCAGTCACTGTGCCGATAACCGTTCCGGTCGTGGCTGTCTGCGCCAGACAAGTGACTGCAGACAATGCCATGGTCATCAACACGGCGAAAATGTGAGACTTCATCCTGGGAAAGTCCGACATAATCTTGAACATAAATTCCTCCTGAGTTTTGTCGTTGTTACGGGACTTAGTAAAGCATTGGAATATGATTTAAGGCTTGATTCCGCAATATTGACCGCGCGAACCAATTCTCAGCGAGCCTGCTAGCCAATCTAACTTCGTTGATGGAATGTTTTTTGTTTTGGTCGGCGGAAGCGCCGTATTGGGAACGGACAGATGGTATGCAAAACCGGCTGACTGTTCAAGAAATTTGACCCCTCTGACGTCTTTAACTAGAACTTTTTAGATTGATCAAAAAAAAAAGCACCGCCGCTGTCAAATCGATCAATTCATCAGCGGCGGTGCTTTTTGGGTGTCAAGCTTCACGCTTCAAAGTAGAGCCGAAGCGTGAAGTGCAATCAGCTAGAAATTGATTGCCAAAATGAAGTGAATGATGCGCGGAGAACCAGAGGTGCCGGTAATACGCCCAAAATTCGCCTGATCAAAGTTATTGCTGCCAAACGAGAAGTTGGCATGGTTGAAAGCGTTGTAAAAGGTCGCCTTGAATTCCAAGTTTGCCTTTTCAAAAAACTTCGTCCGTTTGGTCACGCTGAAATCAGCCTGCCAGAAACTTGGCCCGGCAATTTCATTACGCGGGAAATTTCCCAGCACGCCCGCGGCAGGAGCAGCGAGCAATCCGTCTTTCAACGTTGCCGCCGTAATCTGCCCGGTCGTCGCATTGGTAGTGATATTGATCAGTTGCGGATCGAAGAAGAAGATTCCATCCGGGCGTCTAAAGATTCCGGTGGCATTTTTGAACGTGTCAAAATTCGATCCGGTAAAGACCGCCGGAATGGCAGTCGTGTATTGATTGATCGTCGAACGCGCGGCAAAGATCGAAATCGGGTTGCCGGATTGAATGGAAATGATTCCACCAAAATTCCAGCCTTCAGCCAGCTTGCGCAACGGAGCAAAACCGCTGTTCAACCAACGTTTGCCCGGGCCAAACGGCAACTCATACAGGAAGTTGGAAATGAAACGATGCCGCTGATCGAACGCGGCACGGTGACGATCCAGTCTCAAATTGCGCAGCGTGCGGAAGGTTTCCAAAGTGCTTTGGCTTCCTTCGCTGTCGGTAATCGCTTTGCTGAACGTGTAATCGCCCTGGAACATCAGTCCTTTGGCCAGACGGCGACGCAATTCCAACTGTAACGAATGGTAATTTGAAAATGAATTGTTCGTCACAGCGCGAGCAAATGCGGCGTTCGGATTTGCCAGAAAGAAGTTCGGAGTCAGACTCGCGCGATTGGTTCTGTAAACCGGGTTATTGGCCAACGTAAACGCCATCGCCCCGATGTTGTTATTGGTCAGGTTATTGATGAACGTCGTGCTTCCATAACCAGATGTGGCAGCCAACCCGGCAAATAGTTTATCCAGTGTTGGCAAGGCAACGGTTCCCGCGACGCCAGGAGCGAAGCTGCTGCCGCCTCTGGCCGCCAGGTTTTTCTGCGCATTCTGGAATTCCTGCAGGAATCCGTTTTCGAAGATGTTAACTTCATTGAAATCAACTGCGCGATACACTTTGATCGCATGGTTGCCAACATAACGAGCTTCGAATGCCGTGTTGCGAGCAATTTCGCGCTCGAAGCCGAACGACCATTGCTGAACGTATGGCGTGCGCAAATTCGGATCGAACGTCCACAGACCGTTGCCGTTATTGATCGCAAAGTTCTGAGCGTCAGTGATCGGAATTTGGAAGGTTGGGGTTGTCAGTGCGAGTCCGGCGGAAGTCAGCAACCCTGTCGGAGCATTGTTCGCCGCAGTTTGAATCAGACCAGGATTGGTCGTACCGGTTCCGAGCGCATTGCTGACCACCGTAAATCCGTCGTGCAAGTAGCTAATCGAATATCCGGCACGAATGGAACTCTTGTTGTCTTTGCCAAAAATCCAACGCATCGGGCCGTGTTCAAAATTCGGCGAAAGAGCGATTCCGATGAAAGGAGCAAAGTTGTTCCAGTCGTTGTTGTAAAGCTTTTTGCCTGTGTTGCCGTTGACAAACTCAATCGAAGTCGTCGCCGAGCCTTTCAGTGATCCGGGATTGAACAGATTGTTTTCTCCCGAAATGCCAAACAACCCGGCAAGACCGCCAACCGGCTGAATCGCCACGCCTTTGGATTCATACGGAACTCCCTGGAATTCCCACCGCGTTCCGTAATTCAGAGTAAAGTTGCGCGTCATCCGCCATTGATCCTGTAGATACAGGTTCACTTCGCGCTGTTTGAAAATGCGCTGACGAGTAGCTCCCGGAACAAAACCAGAGGACGGGCCTGTGACGTTGAAAGTCTTCGACGAAGAGCCGAGCATCCCGACCAGATCAACGTAAATGGAACGGGCACGATTGACGATGGCCGTTCCGGTTGCTCCCGCTGGCAAATTCGGGAATCCAGCGGCAACGATTCCATCCTGATTGGCAGCGTTCGTCCCCAGATTGATCGTCTGCTGAATGCCTGCATCGTTGAATGTGAATGCGGTGACTGATTGAATGTCAGTCCCCATGCGGAAAGTATGTGACCCGGAAGTCATCGTAAAGTTATCTATGTACTCATAAACCATCGTGTTACGCCCTTGAGACATAAAGGTGTTGTCGTAAGTCGTAACCGAGTTAAAGGCGGTGAAAAACGGATTACTTGGCGCCGAATCGCGCAAGAAACCGACCGGCGCGCGCTGATGTCCAACACGAACTTCGTTGGTTATGCGTGATCCGAATGTGGATTGAATTGCCGCGGTCGTCAAAATGCGCTTGGAGGACTGGAAGGCATCAATGCCCCCAGGAAACGGCGCTTCAAGTCCGTTGAAGGTGTCTGGCTTAATCAAAAAGTTCGCATGGTTGTAGACGAATTCCAGTTTGTGCGAACCAATCTTCGAGTTCTGCAAAAGCTGCTGGTCAAGACGGCCAACATATTTATCGCTGGGGTCTGAGCCGCCCACGTTATAGCGGTATCCCGCCGTATTCAGCGAATCTCCAACCAACGTGTTGTTGGAAGCAGGCATGGAATTCAAAATCGCAGTTGTGAACGGGTTCAAGTTCTTGAAATTGCCCAAATTCAACAGATTAACTGTCTGAGTCTGTCCGTTCGAACCAACGTAATTGAATAGTCCTTTTCTTGCCTCTTCCGTCAGCACGGTGCGGTTGCGGGTTGCCGAGAAAGGCTCGCGGAAGGCTTCATAGCTGAAAAACCATAAGGTCTTGTTGCGTCCATCGTAAGCCGCCGGTCCGAAAACTTTTTTCGGAAACCACAGCGGTCCGCCAATGTTCCCCCCAAACCAGTTCTGTCGTTGTATCTGTCTTGGTGTCTTGGTCGCGTTGTTGAAGAAAGTGTTGGCGTTCAACGCATCGTTGCGCATTTGCCAGAACAGTCGTCCATGAAATTCATTGGACCCTGAACGCGTGACCATACCAACCTGAGCAACGCCGCGTCCGGCGTCAGAACCAACGGTTCCAGTCGTGATGCTAAATTCACCAATCGAATCAAGCGATGGCGCAGACAGGGCGAAGAACGAGTCGGTCTTCACAAAATTATCCATCGCGTTGATTCCATCTTGGGTGATGTTGGTGGCGCTGCCGCGCAATCCGCCAACATTGGCAGTTCGGGTATTATCTGCAGTGACAGCAATACCAGCTTGCAGCCGAGCCAAATCAATTGGGTTGCGTCCTGCCAGCGGCAAATCCTGCACTTGTTTGATATTGATGACATTGGTCAATGTTGGGCTGGAAGTGTTGACCACTTCCTGAGCGCCGCCTGTAACCACGACGGCTTCGGAAACTTGTCCTATTTCCAGAACCACATTGACTTTGGCCGGGGTAGAGACTTCTAGAACGACATTCTGCACTTCCAGGTGCTTAAAGCCATTTGCCTCCACCGTTATGGTGTAAGGACCTGCCGGCAATGAGGCAAAAATATAGCCGCCCTGTTCATCAGCCGTCGTGGTGAAACTTTCCCCCGTGGTGATTTGTTTGGCTGTCACTTTGGCGCTGGAAACGACCGCGCCGTTTTGATCCGTAATCGCTCCGCTCAAACTACTGCGAGTCACTTGCCCAAATGCCATCACGGCTCCAAGCAACGACAGCATCAGTGAGAGGAAAATCGTTCGCATACCACAAAAACTTCTCATTGATCCCTCCTGAGAAATAAGGATTTGTATGGGTGGTTCCGCGCAGAAAACTGTCGCAAAGTCACGCACGGCCGAACAACTCAGTACATTGAGTTGTGAGAATGTAGCGAATTTACAGCAAAGCTCTGCTTAGTATTATGTGGAGTGTCTATATCTATTTAATCCGGCAGGAACGCCGTTTAGGACGAGCAATGGTAGACAAAAATAACGAACTGTTCAAGATATTTGATCCATCTCTCCAAACTAACTGAAAATTTTGATAGCAAACCTGAACTTACGAAAATTGCTGAATAATCCTTCACACAACTGGAATACACTCCAACAAAAAAAACGTCCAGACATAAATGCCAGCCAATAACCAACTTCAAAAGCCACCCTGTAAACTGCGCCAGCAGCTCAATGAAGCGAGAAAAAATTATGAGGCCCAATCAGTTGTAGGACACTCCTACCAACAAAATTGTCCGCACTGTATAATTCTGGGCGTTTGCAATAGACCAAACAGTTTGATCAAAAAGGAGTCAACAGTGATCGTGTTCAAAGCCAAGTCAATAACTTGGCCATTCCCCAGGTCGAATTGGTTCTTCTTGAATCTCCTCGCAACAGGTTTGATTGCCGTCATCTCAATCACTGCGTCAGCACAGAAAGCTGATCCGAAAGATCCGAAAAATGCCGAGCTTGGCGCACAACTCATCAAACAGGTAATCGAAGCTCGCGGTGGTGAGCGGTATCTGAGTTTCAAAACGCTTCTTTCCATGGGTCAATTCACTCCCTTTGATCAGGGAGTTTCCACGGTTCCGACTCCGTTCACCTATTGGCTCATTCCCTTTGACAAAGAGCGCGTGGATTTCGGGAAAGGCAAAAAGAAAGACCGGCGAATCCAGGTCAACGTGGGACAAACCGGATGGGTGTACGATGGCGACGCCGAAACGTTGAAAGATCAAACCGACCAGCAAATTAAATCTCACCTGGAAGATAGCCTATTCGACATTGATCGAATTCTTCGCTTGGGCTGGAAAGCTGAAGGCGTTTCAGTACGTTTTGCCGGACGTGAAGAGTTGCGCCCTGGTGAACGCGCCGACGTTGTTCTCATTCAGTTGAAACCGGATGTTCCAGTCTATCTTTGGCTGGATCGAAATACGCATTTGCCGCTCAGCATCGCCTATGAAAAGTCCGAAGCGGGTGGACTGGTCAAAAGCGAATACAGGTTTTTTCAGTGGGTCAGTTACGAAGGAATCAAATTCCCGAACATCGTGGATTTTTACCGGGATGGCGTTCAGCAAAATCGAGTCAACTATTCGTCGGTGAAGCTGGACATTCCCATCACGGACGACATTTTCGCCAAACCCGCAAGCGTCAAGGCCATCAAGTAATTACAAATCGTGGGGGCATCAATTTGCTCTTCACAAATTGTAAGGAACCTTTCCCCTTTCCGTCTCGTTAGGGCTGTCGGAGACAAGACTCAACGGACAGAGTTTGAGGTAAAACATTGATCAGGAGAGACCAAACTACAGTGGGAGCCAGTGCGGCATTGATAAAATCGGATGCAGAATTGGTGCGGCGATGCCGCGCCGGAGACAGCGCAGCCTGGGAACAGGTCGTTCACGAATATTCGCGCCGAGTCTACAACTTGGCCTACCGGTTCACCGGTCGGCATGAATCTGCTGAAGACCTGGCACAAGAAGTGTTTGTGCGTGTGTACCGTTCTTTGGAGCAATATGACCCCCAAGCCGGAGATTTGGCCAATTGGCTGATGCGACTGGCGCGGAATCTGATTATTGACGATTACCGCCGTCGCGTTCGCACCCCGACCGATCTGGGCGACGATATTGGCGACCATGAGTACCATCTGGAAAGTCGCCACGACGCGCCGGACCGCGGAGTCGAACGATTCGAGCGAGCCAAACAGGTACATGGGGCGATTTCAAAGCTTCAACCAGACCTGCGCGAATGCGTCATCTTGCGCGACATCGAAGAACTGACTTATCAGGAAATTGTGGACATTCTGCAAATTCCGATCGGCACAGTGAAATCGCGCATTAATCGGGGCCGTATTGAATTGGCTAAAATTATGCGACGAATGAAAGTCGTCGAAACGTTTTAATTGATTTTCAGTCGTCAGTCGAACTTGCGGGCAAGCTTTCGTTCTTCTGACTTCTGCTTACTTACCTAACTGTGGTGTGATGGACTGTCTTAAGTTTCAAGATTTACTTTCAGATTACGCCGAAGGCGAAGTGGATTCGCGTTCGCGAGCGGAATGCGCAGGACACAGATTGGTCTGCCGCGATTGCCGCCAGCTTTTCGATGATGTCCGCGCCATGATGAAAACACTCAATGGCATCGGCGCTGACGATTATGAAAAACCGGCAGGGCTTGATTCACGAATTATTGCCGCCACAACCACCGGCGAAATGCTCAGTTGCAACGAATTCGACCGGTTGATCGAACGATATTTTGATGGCGTGTTGTTGGCACCAACCTTCCATACTTTCCAGGCTCATTTTGAAAATTGTTCCAAATGCCGCCGACTAATGGCCGGTATCGAAGACGCCATTGATATCTGCCGCGAAATTAAAGAGACCGAAGTCGAAACTCCGCCTTCCCTGCAAGATCGAATTCTGGCCGCGACCGTCGGGCCGCGAAAAACTTCCTGGATCGAGAGAATGAAGGATTCAGCAGTGGTGTTTTCGCGCAATGCGGCGCGCGTAATGATGACCGCTGAAATGGCTGCGGCAATGTTGATTTTTGCCGCCAGCAGCTTGCTGGTGCTGTCCCGGTTCGGCAGCTTTGAAGGAATGGCGTCGTACACTACCAAGCAGGCTGGACAATTCATGGCTCAGGGGCAACGAGCATTCAACACCGTTCAGTTTGGGCTGACCGGGGAAACGCGCCACACCTCCAAGCCGAACGAGCCTGCAACTCCGTCCGGTCAACCGGTTCAAATCCAACCAACACCGGAACTCAACGCTCAACCAGAAAATTTGGACGAACCAAAGGCGGAAAATCAGCCGCATCATTTGCGACACCGAAGAAAATGATTGCCAGTTGGGCTACCAGATCGGGGATGAGCGCTGATGTGAAGCTGCTCATCCCAATTTTTTAAGACCTCGGTTTAAGGAGATTGATTTTCCGAAGAAATGAAATGCACCTACCATCCAACTAATCTGGCCAGTGCGCGATGCAGTTCATGTGATCGCAACCTCTGCCCGTCTTGCGACCATCGCATCAAAGGTTATCCGTATTGCCAGGATTGCATCGTCGCCGGAATCGACCTGTTGCGGCAAAGTACAACTGGAGCTGTCCTGCCGATACAGACAGAAGGCAAGTCTCCCTTGCTGGCCCTACTTCTTGGATTAATCCCCGGACTCGGCGCAGCCTACAACGGCCAGCCCGTCAAAGCTCTCGTGCATTTCGTCATTACGGCCGGATTGTGGACATTGGCGGGAGTGTTCCATTCTTCAGTAGAAGTTACCTGCGCTCTGGCAAGTTTCGCGATGTACATTTATTCGCTTTACGATGCTTTTCGCTCAGCCCAACGGCAACGCAATGGCATCAGTCTGGGCGAAGAAGACGAACAGCTGCGTCAGTTTATTCGCGCTCGCACAAACTTGTGGGGAGGTTTGTTAATCGCCATCGGCGGACTGACAACCTTGCATGTTCTCTTCCCTGTTCAAACCCATAGGTTTTGGCCGTTGCTGCTAGTAATCGCCGGAATCTATCTTCTCAACCAATTTCGCCGTAACAAGAACCAGGTGACGCCAGAAACCAATTACCGAACTCCACCTCCATCGGTCATTCAGTCGAACCTGGAAAGCCAGACGCACGAATTCGCCAGAGCAAATCGCCGCTTTGATGGTTAAGCGATAAAAGGCCCGGCTTTAGAGGGTCTATTGCACTAATGCCCTTCCGGCTAAAACCGGTATTCAACTCTGAACCATGTTCAAACGATTAGCCACCTTGCTGCTCGGAATCGCGTTGATCGGACTCGGCGTATTCCTATTTGTTGCGCCGGGCGGGTCGGTGATTATTCAATGGCTGACCAAACTCTGGCCGACATTTCTGATTCTGGCGGGAGTGGTTCGCGTTTTTGGATACTTGATTGATCGCCATCCTCGCTCGCCGATTGCTGGAATGATGGTGACTGCGCTGGGCGGAATTTTGCTGGCTGCCAATCTGCGAGGCGACCGCTCAATTCTGGTCTTGTTTGGACAATACTGGTTCTTTCTGCTGCTGGCGTTTATCGTAGGCAGAGTGCTGCGCCAATACACGCATCGCCCAGAAGACGGCAAACGAGTGTCCGCCTTTTCGCCCGGAGCAATTCTGGTCATGGTGTTGCTGGTTGGCGGCGGTTTGACGTCAAATTATCTGGCAAAACACCGGGAGCGCTTGCACGGGTTTGAATTCAAAATCGGCCAGTTAGGATTTTGGGGCAGCCAATTCGATGTTGAAGATGAACCGCCGCAACAGTTTTCCATCGCCCACGACAGCCGTCTGCTGATCAACGATTTTCGAGGCAATGT
>DAOMFR010000146.1:0-1494 GCA_035429885.1 Blastocatellia bacterium | reverse complement strand
AGCAAAGAACTGGAAGTGAGAAACAATTCCGGCGACGTGAAGGTTGAAAATCCGCAAGGTTCGGTCGAGCTGTACGCGGTTCAAGGCAATGTCAGCGTGTCGGAATCCAATCGGGAAGTCAGCTTGGGAAACATTCACGGCGCAATGACACTATCGGCCAACAATGGCAATATCAACGTTGGCGAATCCGTGGGCCAGGTGAAACTTCGCGCTCAAAACGCGCGGATCGAAATTCAATCCATTAGCAGCGATGCGAAGCTTGGCGAGAAACAAAATTTAGTCACCGTCGAAAACACGACCAACAGTCGAATCAATCTTTCTGAGATACAAGGCAGTGTGAATGTTTCAGCCGAACATTCACGCGTCGAGGCTGAAAACATCTTGGGCAGCCTCGCCGTGAAAACTTCTTCCCAACGAGTCCAAATCAACCACGTCAGTGGAGTATTGAAAATTAACGCCGAGAACTCGTCTGTTGACGTTGAAGAAGCCAACGGTTCTGCTGAGATTGAGACGACTCAGGATGTAACCGTGCAAGGGTTTCGCGGTGCGTTGACGATAACGACAACCTCTGGCTCAATCAATCTTTCGACCGATGAAAAACTCGCAGGAAATATTAAAGCCACCAGCGAACGCGGCCGAATCAAGATCGCCTTGCCGGAAGACAGTGAATTCAAACTTGACGCTGGAAGTGAGCGTGGCCGTATCAAAGTCAACGGCTTCGAAAACCTGGAATCGCCCAAACGGCAACGGCAGCTGACATTGGAACACAACGCTGGAGCCAATTCGCCTGTCATCATTCTGAGGTCGTCGAATGGTGACATTGAATTGCAGTCTTCGGGCCTAGCCCTCGCCAGCCAGGGTCAGAAGGAGAAATAAAATGTTTGCCTTGATCTTCAAACTGATCGCCACCATTGCGTCCATCGTAACGACCGCGTTGCTGCTGACGGAAAGCGTTCGGCGCGGACTGATCGTCGCGACAACCATTTTCGGCCTTATCAAAATCATCGTTATCTTTCTCTTCTTTGCCGTGCTGGCCGTGATTCTGTACCTGTTGTTGAAAGATTCTTTCCGCGCCAAATCCGCCGAAGAATCTCGATAACTGAAAATCTAATCCTTCCCTTCACTGCGTAATCTCCGTCGAAAATCACAACGGAGGATTAACCGCCCAATGCCCGCAAATGAATACGAATTTCTGACGGAATGGCACGTAGCTGCGCCGCGTGAACTGGTGTACGAAATCCTGAAAGAAGGAAAAGACTATCCGCGCTGGTGGCCGCAAGTTTACTTGAATGCCGAGTCTGAACCATCTGGCCGCGAAGACCACATAGGCGACAAGGTTCACTTTTTCACCAAAGGGTATCTGCCCTATCGGCTTCGCTGGACAGCGGAAGTCGTTGAGCATTCCAAACCGCATACCATCGAAATCACAGCCACCGGCGATTTTGTCGGCAGAGGCAAATGGTCGCTCACACCGGAAAGCGATGGAACCTTCGT
>DAOMFR010000145.1:2524-17477 GCA_035429885.1 Blastocatellia bacterium | reverse complement strand
CGCGAGTGACGGGCATATATGCCGGATCACTGAAGGGTTTCGACATATGCGACAAAACCACAGGGGCAAACCCCGCGACAGTTTGTTGGTCTGAAATGTCCAGACGCGCTTTCATTCCGGGATACATTCGGGCGTAAGCTCCAAAAACCGCTCCAATATCGGCCCAAGACGGATTGGCCGGAGCCTGGAACGCCGTCCAAAGAAGAACTGATAAGGTGGCTTGCTGATCTCCGATGACGTTTCCATCGGAGTCGGCCAGTGAGATGTAATAGACCTGACTATCCAGAGGCTGCCGAATTCCTGGTAGGGTAATATCGGGAACATTGGCCACAGTCGTAATGTCAGCCAGACCGTTTTCATCAGTAGTGCCAATGCTGATGCCCACATCTGTGGACGAAGGCAAGGTTTGTGGATTCGTCCATTGACCGTCCTGCAAAATCCACTGAACAAGTTGAACATCCGTTGTGACCGGAGGCGTTTGATTGGCCAGCGGTTTTCCGAATTGACGAACCATCAGTTGAACCTGGCTGGTTTGCCCGCTGCCACATTCGATTCTCTGGGAAGAAACAGACACATCCATCCACAAGCCGCTGTTCAATTCCTGAGAGACAATGACGCCATTGATCGAAATGGCCAACGGATTTGTGCTGGAAAGTGTTTCTTCATCTGAAGTAAGCGGAATGACAAACACGCCGCTATTTTTCACCAGAACACAATTCTTGGGTGTGGACACCAATGGTTGATATTGATCCGTAAAGGCAAGCGTGCCACTCGCAAACGGGACAAATGTCTTATTCGTGAGGTCAAACACGCCGACACTAATCCCGGAATCAACCTCAAAGGTCCCATCAGAAGTGGCTCCGCTGCTTGTCTTTTTGACGTTCAAATAAATCGAGCCGCCAATATCCAGGCTGAGCAGCGTCTGTGGTTTTGTTTGCGGGCTCGGTGGTTCTATTTGACGAATGACGGCAAAAGCAGCATTCCATGGATCGGGCTTTTTCGCGGCTGCGACATTCACAACAGCCTCTCTTTGGTCAGCGACGGCTGCCGTCATGGCGACGACACGCTCACGAGCCTGCATCCGTTTGTTGCCAACTTGAGCTGGCGCGGCCACAGCTACGGTTTGTGGACTGGTCACCGTTTGCAGGCATCGCCCCGGAACGACTTGCGCGAGTTCGCCTTCCAATGCTGGCCCGATCGAACCAAGAACACGTCCATAGCAAAACTGATCACCGGAGGTAAAAATGTTTGCAGGATTGTTTTGGTGAAGATCAGCGGTCAGCTTCACGGCAAGGCCTTGCGCGCTTGCAGCCTTCAACGCAATCAACAAAGGGGAGCCAGAGATGTCGCCACTCCATACAACGTCCTGGAGTGTCCCCATCCAGTTCCCTACGGCTGTCCAGCTTCCGCCACGAACTGGAATTCTCCCATTCAACTGGCGCAACTCAGCCACCGTCATCAATCCTTGCAAGCCAGCGCCGTTTGGCAAGGTAACGGAAATTCGCACGCCATACAGCGCGCTGCGTCCTTGCTGATCCGGATCCAGATCAACCATCTTGGCAATGTCGTAAAAGCCACCCTGTCCATCACTCATGGGCGTCTTTGGACTGGGACTTTTCACAGCGGCGCCAATGACAGCATCAGTCGCTTGCACCTGAACGCCCTCCGGCCCGACAGCATTCAGCACAGTGCATTCTTCAAGCCACCATTGAGCAACACCCATCGGGTTCCATAATGCTACGTTTGGATCATATTGATTGGGGCCACTTTCGAGCTGGACACTGGGCGTGTAGTTTTGAGTGATGTTATTGATCGTGCTTGGGCCGGTATAAAAAAGCCCACTGAAGTGAAGGCGGGGAAAATCCAGATAGCTCATTTCGTCTCCTCGAATCTCAAGCGAAGTAGTCGATAGCCTTGCAAATACATTGCTAAGCTCATTGTTTGGGGTAATAAGAAGAAGACGTTAGGATGACAATCGCCCTTTCCTAACGTAGAACACTAAGCTGTGACCGCGTGGACTGCTACGGACATTTCTGAAGATATATTGACGAGCTCTGATGATGCAGGCCCCATATAATGTGGGCCAAACATTGATAAGGTTGAGCGGAATTTACAATACCCTGACCTTATTCGAAGTGTCAACGAATCTAACAGGTTTGTGCGTGCGGACTTTCGCCCTCTGTCAGTACCTTGAAATAGTTTGGCAATTGGATCAATCAGACAAGCAGAACACAGGAAGAAAAGCGGCGTGCTCAACCGATAAATGCCATGCGACGCGGAAGTAAGCGATTGAGGATATAGGCCAATTTGTGTAAGCGGCGCTGATCACCTACTTGTTCGTGGTCAGTTGGCAAATTAACGCCAGCCGATCTTCAAGTATCAAGCCAAATTGTTGAGACGCCGCTTTTCAGTTCGACAATGGCAACGTTCATTTTTGACTCACCGGCGGCAAGTCAACTTAACTTCAGATAACACGGCATCATACTTGGAAAAATCAACGAACATTGGCAGTGATCAATCAAAAAGATCAAAAACCGGAACCACCAGAATTTAACGAAAGCGATTGAAACAGAGCGGCGTCTCATAGGCGGCAGTTCGTGCGTTCGAGTCCAGCCAGCACAACTCAGAACGCAAAAAGACTCAGAGAGGTTTTCAGCCTCCTGAGTCTTTTTCTATTTGACGATACCTCATGAGCTAGGTCGTTGCGGACTTGCCGACCTGGAGCTTCGCAGCAGCCAATTTTCGGCGAATGACTCCCGATAGCTCATAGTTAGCCAAGACTTCTGGCGACAATTGCGATGCACCCGTGATGCGCCCTAAACAAACGGCGGCTCCGCAGTTGCAATCAAATGGTTCATCCATGCTCCATTCCGTTGAAGGGTAGAAAAAAGTGAATTCTTCACCAGCAGCGATGGGCCGAATTGCGCGAACAACATTTGCATCCACGTCGAACACCACATTGGGCTGGCAGGAATGATTGATGTAGCGCAGTTCAACAGGCAATAGATTGCCGTGCTCATCGTCTGAACACTGCACCGTCCAGCGAGTCGGCGTGGGTTGCCGATTGATCCACTGAATTGGGCTGATGATGTCATCGGGATGAAACGCTTTCAGTGCGCTTAATCCAGACCCGACTTTTTTGCGAATCAATTGATAAGGTGGTTGATTTTCAGAAAGATCTTCGTTTTTCATCAGTTGTAGAGCTGCGACTCGTGACCTGTTCACAGGCAAAGCGAACCCGCCTCAAGTTCAGCTTGAGTCTCCTTTTCCAAAATGTGCGTTGGGAGGCGTTTCGAGGCATCTTAAGCGCCCAAGGATTTTGTCGCAACTGAAGTCAATGTGCTAGCATACGCCACGATTTTACTAACAAAAAAGTTTCCAATTGATTATCAAGAGAGGCGAGGTACTTATGGCTATTTCACTGCGCCAAGCTGCCATGGTCGGGGCGTACATTATCAAGCAGAAAATCAAACGCACGAAGCAGTATCCTTTGGTTCTAATGCTGGAACCGCTATTTCGCTGCAATCTGGCCTGCGTCGGTTGCGGCAAGATTCAACATCCGGGCGAAATCTTGAAAAAGAACATGACGCCCGAACAAGCGTTCAAGGCCATTGACGAATGCGGAGCGCCGGTCGTCACCATCGCCGGCGGAGAACCCTTGCTGCACCCGGAAATTGATGTCATCACCAAAGGAATGATCGCGCGCAAAAAGTTCGTCTACCTTTGCACAAACGCCATTCTGATGGAAAAGAATCTGCACCGGTTTGAACCGTCTCCCTATCTGACCTTCAACGTGCATTTGGACGGAATGCGCGAACGACATGATCATTCTGTCGATCGCGACGGCATTTTCGACATCGCCGTCGAAGCCATCAAAAAAACCAAAGCCGCCGGTTTCCGCGTCAACACCAATACCACCGTCTTTGAAGGCGAAACGCCGGATGGATTGCACGAAATGTTCGACATGCTGGCTGATCTGGGCGTGGACGGGATGACGATTGCTCCGGGGTACGCCTATGAAAAAGCACCGGACCAAGACCACTTTCTGTCGAGACAAAAAACCAACGAGCTCTTTCGCCAAGTGCTCGGCCCGCTTTCAACCAAGCGAGGCAAGCGCTGGGTATTCAACCAATCGCCTCTGTACCTGAAGTTCTTGATGGGCGAAATTGATTACGAATGCACTCCGTGGGGCAGTCCGAACTACAACATCTTCGGCTGGCAAAAGCCCTGCTACATGTTCAGCGACGGATATGCCCAAAGCTTCAAGGACTATCTAGAAAACACAAATTGGGAAAATTACGGGCGCAAAAGCGGCAATTCCAAATGCCAGGATTGCATGATGCATTGCGGCCACGAGCCTACGGCGGCGATTGACGCTACCAGCAGTTTGAAAAACATGCTGATTTCGATTCGCGGATTGGGCTAAATCGGCATCTTTGTGCTGCAAAAACAAAAGCTGGAAAAGATTTCTTCTTTTCCAGCTTTTGTTTTTGCGAATGGAGTTTGATGTTAGTTGGTCGCGGCAGCTTGCAGCGGCGCACAGAATTTGTCGAAAGCGTTCGTCAGTTCAGCGGCAATCTGGTCGGCGCTGCGGCCTTCAATCTGGTAACGCTCCAGCATGTAAATCAGCTTGCCATCTTTCAGCAAACCGATCGAAGGCGACGACGGCGGATAGCCCGTGAAATAACCACGCGCTTGCGTCGTGGCGTCAATGTCGGCTCCGGCAAATACAGTAATTTTCTTGTCCGGCTGAACACTGTGCTTCAGCGCCTGAGCAATTCCGGGACGCGCTTTGCCGGCAGCGCAACCGCAAACGGAATTGACCACGACCAGGACGGTTCCGGTGGAATTCTTAATCGCCGCATCAACGGCTTCAGGCGTTCGAGTTTCTTCAAAGCCCAAGCGGGTCAAATCCTCGCGCATTGGTTTAATCATCAGTTCGGAATAAGGCATTACGATAATCTCCTTCTTTGGTAAGTTTGTTGGTTTGATTAAATTCTATCTGACGTTGTTCCAACGGCATAGTATGCAGATGGTACAGGTGAATCAAGCCCGACAGTTTATTCCGGTTGATGAGGAGACGTGCTAATGCTGCTGGTTGACTGTTTTTCGATGATTTCCGCCGACAACGCCAGAAAGTCGTAAGCCGTGACAATACCAATCAACCTGCCCAGTTCGACAACAGGCAGACAGCCAACTTTCGAATGGCGCATGATTTTCAGAGCATCCAGAGTAGGGGTATCCGGCGCAACCGTAACCAAATCGCGTTTCATCACCTCTTTGACGGCAACAGGTTGAGACTGTTTGTTTAACAAGCCGTGCGACAACAGTCGCAGCAAATCGCGATGAGAAACCAATCCAACCAGGCGGCCTTCGTCGTCTTCGACTGGAACGTGACGGATATGTTTCCAGTCCATGACACTTGCCGCCAGGTCAATGAGATCATCAGGGCGCACGGTAAACAAATCTGTCGCCATCAAATGGCTGACCGTTTGATAACTCTGACTCCAATCGCGAGGATGGTCAGCGTTGGCCAGAGGCCATTCGTGAACTGGTGTGTCGTTTCGCTGATGTTCGATCATTTGCTCGACCAAAATGCGGTTGCGCAATTCACGAGTTCCTTGCACCCCCATCGCCGCCAACGAACGAAATGACCACAATGCGCCGTTTTGATCCCGGCGAACGCGCTCTTCGATCACATCCAGATAGCGATTGTAATCGGATGAATCCACTTTGGCTTGCTTCAACCCTTCGCGCGCCAATGGCAGCAACTGTTCCAGAATCAGCGCAGCTACAGAATGGTCAATGCCATTCAACCATCTCATTTGCGCTTTCAATCCATGGCGGGAGGCAGCCAAAAAATTATCCTTCGCATCGTCAAACTGCATCAGCCGGTCAACGTCTCCGAATTCCGCAGGCAGCGCCGTCATCAAGCCATAGAAAAATGCCGCATTTGCCATTTCATCCAGCACAGACGGTCCGGCAGGCATGGCACGCTGTTCGATTCGCAAATGCGCCACGCCGTCTTTGATTCCGTAACAAGGACGGTTCCACCGCCAAACCGTTCCGTTGTGCAAACGCAACGCCGCCAGCGATGGCAATTCGCCGCGAGCGAGAACTTCCATCGGGTCTTCGTCAATTTCCTTGGTCAGTAAAACGCGGAATCTGGCAATCTCTTCGCGAAAAACTTCGATGACAGAATCCTTGATCCATCCGCTGCCAAAACTGACGCGCGGCGGATGACTGCGCAATTGCCGCGTATTCGAACGCTCATCGGTTGAGTGCTGAAACAGTGCGATTCGCGTTTCATGCCAAAGCCTTTGCCCTAGAAAGTTCGGTGAGTTTGCCGCTGCCGCCAGCAACGGCGCGGTAATCACTTGCGCCCAGTTATACAGACGCGCGAATTCTTCCGCGCCGACCTGCAAATGAACCTGAAAGCTGGTGCAACAGGATTCCAACATGATGTTGTCGTGCGTCATCTGCAGTTCGTCCAGGCCTTTGATGTGGACGGTGAAAGCGCCACCGCGCAGTTGTTGCATCGCTTGATTCAGCGCCAGATAACGCGGACCGGGAACCAAATTCTCCAATCTCAAATCGGACTGATGAATTGTCGGCAGAATGCCTGTCATAACAATTCCCGCATTGATTGTTCTGGCTGCGTTCCGAGCAATGGTGACGACTTCATTGATTTCGCGTTCCATTTGCCCCAATCCATCGCCAGCCAGCAATCGCGGCGACAGGTTGGCTTCCAGATTGAATTTGCCAATTTCAGTCGTCAGCCGGTCGTCGTTGGCAAGTTTCAACACGTCCATAGCAACCGGCGCAGGACGCATGGCGGAATCAACCAGAAACATTTCCTGTTCAGCGCCGATGCGTCGAACGCCGCGCTCAATCTTTCCAGTGACGATCATCTGTTCCAAGGCGGCAAGGTCGGCCAGCAAGGATTTCATAAACGCCTGTTCCTGACGTAAATCCTGGTTTACCGAAACATTATGCTCTCCCATTACAGTGTCCCTCTCGAATTCACGGTTTGCAGGTCTGGCAAGTATTCAGCAGATGTAAGGTAGCAATGTCTATGCCGTGCTTGCAGGCTCTGGCAGGTCGTTCATAAGTGCATTTGCAACTAAAGAAGGTGGAAAAACGGGGAAAGTTCCGCAACTGGTTTTGAGGCGTGCGGAATCCTTCGCACGTTGGCGCTGCGGAAATTACAGCTTGGTTTCGACGATACGAATCGCGTGTTCAATCACCTTGTCGTCAAAACCAAATCCTTGCAGCCAGAATGTGTTCGACTGAGCGCGCCACCAAGTCCACTGTCGTTTGGCGTAATGGCGTGTATCCAGTTTCATCTGTTCGATGGCGCTGTCCAAAGTTCGCTGCCCCAGCAAATATTCGACAAAGCGTTTGTAACCGTGCGCGTTGAAGGCCTTGGCAGTCGGCGGGACGCCCGATGCAATCAGTTCTTGGATTTCCGTCAGCAAGCCGCGCTCGACCATCAAATCGGTTCGGCGATTAATGCGGTCGTAAAGCTGCTCGCGCGGCGGTTCCAGCACCAGATAAAAAATCCGTGCAGCTTCTTCCGTCGGCTCTTCAGGCGTGTCGGCCTGCCATTTCGACAACGGCTTGCCGGAAGAAAAGTAAACTTCCAGTGCACGAATGACTCGCGACCAATCTTTCGGCGCAAACTTTGCAGCCAGTGGAGGATCCACTCGCGCCAGCATTTTGTGAAGATGTTCGACTCCGCGACGTTCCAGAATTCGCTGAAACCGTGGCCGCAAGTTTTCATCGATTTCCGGCGAATCAAAAAATTTCGTCGTCAGTGCTCGAAGGTAAAAGCCGGTGCCCCCAACCAGCAACGCCAATTTGCCACGCGATTCAATGTCAGCGATAACGTCCTTGCACCGCTCTGCCCACTCAACCGCCGTCAGGTTGTAGGTCGGCTCCACGATGTCAATTAGATGATGCGGAATCCCTTGCTGCTCTTCGGGGGGAACTTTGGCTGTGGCGACGTAAATGCCTTTGTAAGTTTGCACCGAATCGCAGTTAATGATTTCGCCGTTGAAGCGATGCGCCAGCGCAATGCCCAAATCGCTTTTGCCAGAAGCTGTCGGCCCAACGACAGAGATTAAAGGTGATTTCTTTTGGGAATTCATTGAGGCAGGTTCAGCCAACGATACACTGCTATCGCCAGCAAGAGAGTCAACAGCAACCAGGCACCAAGTTGTTGGGTTCGGGTCATCAAGCCTTTTTTCTCAGCAGCAAATCCGCCCAAGTCGCGTCGGCTGGCAACTGGATAAGCTGGATCAACACATACACCGACATAGCAATATTGCCCAGGCACATCACCAAGACAAACCACACGAAGCGCGACAACCAGCCGGTTTCTTTGTAAAACACCCAAACGTAAAACGTGACGAAACCAAAGTAAGCATCCCACAACGTCGCCACCCACCAAGGCTCTGGCCAAACGCGCGGGCCGACATTGAAGACGCTTTCAACCAAACTGGCCTTGATCGTCACCCACAACATCCCAATTAGAATCGCGGCAAATAACGCAATCAAAATGTTTTTCGGTAATCGTTGAGTCATTGAAACCTGCCTGATTGATACCGCGCTTAATTCTCGCGCTTGGGAAACCATGGCAAAAACGCATTCGTTCGCCGGGCGTAAGCCGCATATTCTGGTTTGGTTTTGGCCAGACTGCGCTCCAGCATGGCGACGCCGGAAACTTTTACCAAGAGAAATGTCATCAGCATAGGACTGAACACCGTCCACCAAGCGCCAGCTGCGCAAGCAATCAAATAAAATCCCCACCACAACAGCGCGTCGCCAAAATAATTCGGATGCCGCGTTAGCGCCCACAACCCGCGATCCATCAGTTTGCCTTTGTTCGCGGGGTTGGATTTGAATTGCCGCAATTGCCAATCGCCGATAGCTTCAAAACCAAACCCGATCAAAAACACTACTGCGCCAGCAATATCCCACACTGTGAGCGCGTCTGGTTGTGCGGGGATTTGAGCGACTTGCAGCGGCAAGGAAATCAGCCACATCAACACGCCTTGCAACAGAAACACTGTGAACAGGCTGACCAGTGGAAATCGCGCACCGTGTCTTTTCCGCATCGCCTGATAGCGAAAATCTTCGCCTTTGCCGAGATTCCGACTGCCAATGTGCCAAGCCAAACGAACGCCCCAAGCAACGACCAGCGTTGTCAGTAAACTTTTGCGTGCGATATATCCATCCGTAACCACAAAACTGGTGATGGCGATCATCGCAAAACCCAGCCCCCAGAAAATATCCACGATGCTGGCGTCTTTGAGTTTCAAACTCAGCAACCAAAGCAGAAATAATGCCCCGGCAATAACAATCGGCGTGATGGTGTAAACGTTCATAAAGTTTGATTCCCAACCCATTCGTCAACCTTCGTCCAATGGTCGTACAACCAATCGGTTTGCGTTTCGCGGTCGCACGGAATGTCAGCAAAAGGAACTCGCCAACAATGCGCGCGAATTGTTCGGCCGACCAGGTTTCCGCTGAGCAAATCGCGCGCGGTGTTGGCAACTTCCAACCCAGTGTGAACGCAAAACACTGCATCAGCATGTTCATTCAACTCCAGAATGGAAAGCGGCCCGCCCAATCGTGGCGGCAACACGTAGTTCAACGCGCAGGCTTTTTTGTAAATTTCCGATTCACCTCGTTGCGCCATCCGAGCCAGCGCGCGTTTCCGTTTCTCTGGAGTAAAGCGTGTGCCTTCGGGATAAATCAAAATGCCGTCGCGGTCGGTCAATCCGTGCATCAATCGCTGGACGACGGCGACGCCTCCGGCGATGTTTCCCGTTCCCCGTTCAACAAACGCATTCGGGATGCGATTGCCCACAATGTCAATGCACGGGTCCCACAGCAATTCGCGCTTCAGTACGTATCGAAGCATCAGTCCTTGCTTGTCGCCTTTCTGCCGCGAAAACAGTGCCGCTGGCAGCATCGTATCCGCCAAACTGGTGTGCCGAATGAAAACGATGACCGGGCCGGTTTCAATGTTGTCGCCGGTCACTTCCAGCTTCAGCCGATAAATCCGTTGGGCCGAGGCAAACAGTGTCCCGATCCACCATTGTTGCAAGTTGAAGTTCCAGCGCAAATACCGATCTTTGTCGCCGCCAAGCCAGACAAAGCTGAACAGCCAGATCAACAAACTGGTCGCAATTCCCACCATCTCGCAGCTTAAAAACACCGCAGCCATCAACAAGGCTCTAACTGTAGCCAGACGATTACGGCGAACTGCATCCACGGCGAAAGCCAGCAACAAAGTAACGGGCAGCGTGGCACTGACAAACACCCAAGCCAGAACATAGCCGGTGACCGTAACCGCTCGGCGGCCCCAAATTTTCATCGTCTTGTTCAACTATGATTCGCCTTTCAGGTTTAGTTCTGGCAAAGTGCGCCATCAGTCTCAGCAAATCACCTTTTTCGGTCAAGGAGAAACTCTAGTGCCAGACGTACCTTCAATTTTTCTGATTAACAGCGACACGTTCAAAAAATCATTCCTGTCCGGTGACGGCCAGTTCGAATTGCAAAGCGATCAGAATATTTGGGCCAAGTTATTGGCGAATGACGGCAAATTTTCGCCGGATGTGGATCGCGTTGCGGATGTGGGTTTCAGCTTTAATAACAACCAGAAATTTAAATTCGGCAGCAAAGCCGGAATGAAGCTGAGTGTCGGCGCCAGTGCGGCCAACCAAATCCATCTAATCTGGCCGAAACAAAGCGATGACGACGAAGACGAAAAAATCTTGAAAGCATATGGTCTGGCCGACGCGTTGACCGACGGCCACCTTTACGTTCGATTGCTGTTCAGCGCGCAAGGCGATGTCAAAGCCGACGGCAGCGCGCCAATTCCCTTCCCCGCTGGAACGCTTTCCGCCACATTTGGCATTGGCGCTGGCGGCAATGTTGCCTACGAACAACTGAAACTTTACAAAGAAGACATGACTGCGGCAGCGATTCTCGGCGATTTGTTCGCCAGCATGCGCCTGCCCCAACAAATTGATTCCGTCGCCGAACTCCCCGCCGAAGGCGAAGTCATTGCCACTCGCTTTGGCGGCTATTTGAACCTGAAAGCCGGATTGAAGTGGGGCTTTGAAATGGCCGGATCGCACCAGTTCGATGTCAATCAATTGCAAGTTGATCTGGATTACGCCCTGCGAAGCATGGCTTCGATTTCCTTGGGTTACCAGCTTGCAGGAGATTTCAGCATCGAAGCCCGTCGAGGGTCTCAAGACGGCTGGGTTCGTTTTGTCGTCCGCAAAAACCGCGATTCGCAATTCAATCTGACGGCAGATTTCAACCTGGACGCCAAAGCCGATTTGAATGGATTGCCGCGCAGCGCCGACGAATTCCTGACGCGCCTGATTGGTTCCGACGCCGAAACCGTGCTGGGTTATTTCAAAACGGCTCAACAGTTCGATTCCCTGGACAAGCTGGAAGCCAAGCTAACGGGAATGAGCAAGGACTTCATCCACAAATGGTCACAGGATTTGATCGGCAAAGCTCTGGACACGTCTACCTTCAAGGAATTTTTCGCTGCTGCCAAGAATGTAGCTGATAAGTACGCCAACCTGGATCAGTACATCGTGGATATGTATCACGCGTATCTGGGCAAAATTCCCAAGCTCCAGCAGGCGTTGACAGTTTTGGCAAGCATTTCCAATCCCGCGGAGTTGGCCAACCTGATCAACTCCGACGACAACACAGACGAAGAGTCCATCAGCACCCTGGAATTAGTGCAAATCATTTGGGGCACAAACGTGTTTCCGCTCTTGCTGATGAACGCTGACTTCCAGCAATTCACCAAGCTGACACAAAAAGCGCATGACTTCATCACCGACGGCGCAACCAAACCGGTTCGGGATTTCATTGCCAAGCTCAAAGATGAACTTGGCTTGGATCCTTTGCTCAAGCAGCTTGATAAATTCAGCAGCCCTGACGATTTGAAGAATCTGGCGGACACTCGATTGCAAGATTTGGCAGGCAAAGTCATCGGCCAGACATTCGAGGAACTGAAAAAGTCGGACGTCAACAAGGCGTTCCAGCTTTTACAGACAAACCTCAAACGCATCGAAGACTTCAAAAACACTTGGTACGCCAAAATCACCGAAGCGGTGCATCAGAACTTCACCTTCGATTTGCACTTCGCCTATACGCGAGCCACTCGCAATAAAGAGTTGCTGGATGTTGAATACGATCTGAACACAACCGAAGGGCAGGAATTCGCGCGCGCCGCCGCTGGCGGAGATTTCGCCAAGGCTCTGGACAACTTCTCGGCAAAATACGTCAAGGTCAACCAAGGCGTCTTTTCACATTCCTTCACCAAGAGTGCGCAACTTCGTGTCAACGTACTCGGTTGGGGTTCCGACAGCCTCAGCCAACTGGCGGTCAACGCTGAACACACCATCGAACAAACTGCTGGCGGCTTGTTGCACGTTTTCGCCACCGAAGCTTCCATCACGGAGAAAAAGAAAAAAGGCGGCAAGTTCAAAGAAAGCCTCGAAAGCAATTTCCTGCTGCGCGCCCTGGGCGAAAGTTTCCAAGCAGAAGGAGCAAATGCCGCCACCGATCCGAAAACGCGCGATTTTCTAATTCAAACGCTGCGCAGCGTGGCCGTCCAATACGATTTACTGGAAGCCGACGATCAAACAACGCCGGATGAATTGACTCGCTATCTGGATTTCGCCGAATTCCTGGGCTTATTAACCAAGCCCAGCCGGACAACTTTGGTCAGCGATATGGTTAAACAGTTTCCGGGCGGTTTGGGCAAAGTCGTCGTGCGTTATGTTGTGAAATACGACGACGAAATGCTGAAGGCTGCGTTCAATGCCATTTCGAATAACGATCTTAAAAAACTGGCCAAGTTGACGACACGTCAAATCATTTCCTCCGGTTACACGGGCTTGGGCAACACGAACACCTTGGTGCGCGTTGGTTTTGCCAACCTATCGCCTTCATTACACGAGGCCTACGACAAAGACGGCTTCACCGCTATACAAAACAATGATGATTTGAAAACCGTTATGCTGCCTGGCTGGTTTACCAAAGGAACGGCCATAAGAGTGAAACTAACTCCCGATCAGCTTAGTCACCTGGACAACGTTTGCGGTTTGGAAAATACGTATGCGAAAAGACTGACGGAGTTGAAAAACATTCTTGGCACTCTGCCGATTTCGCAAAAAGACCTGGCCAAGACAGCAGGAAAGTTTGTGGATATTTCCGACGATCTGAATGCGTTTACGCCCAATGCGTTCTTCGCCATTTTTGACGGCATCGTTCAGCAATCATTACAGAATGCCGCCAACAACCGGGCGTTCAGGCAATCGTCAATGATTCTGGAAATTACGCCGCCCGGCGCAAAGAAGAGCGTGAAGAAAATTCTGACGCAACCACGTTAAGAAGTTGCGGTACAAGGAGCGGTAGCGACTTGGTTTTCCAGCAACCAGATCGCTACTGTTTCCGTACCGCATCAAAACAACCGGGTCGCTACCGCTCCCTGTACTGCATTGAGCCCGACTCGCACATCATTGCGGTTCGGCGAACAAACTGAATTCACTGATGCACGGATTGGCGGAAGCCTTTGTGATTCTCAGCCGCACTTTGCGCGTTGTGACTTTTGAGCCACGCAACAGACGTTGCGCGCCGACGCCCGTCGCTTTGCCGAATTCTGACCATTTCCCATCCGCCCAAACATCCACGGCAAATTCGTCCACGCGATGACCGAGCTTGATGTTTTCGCGCACGCGCACGACGTTGAAGCTTTTCTCCGCGCCCAAATCCAATTCCAGTTCCGCCGTCGTCACACTGTCTTCTGTCGCCCAGTAACTGAACCGATCCGCGTCAAGCACGTTGGCCGCCGCGAATTGTTTGCTGCCGCGCACATTGCTCGCCCGAGCTTTCGCGCCTTTGGCCAGATTGACGGCAAAGGTTTGCCGCAACCAGTCGCCAAATTCGCGCAAGGATTTCGCGTCGTTTTCGTGAACGCGTCCGCGCCGGTCAGGCGGAACGTTCAGCAAAAACGAAGCTCCGCGTCCGACCGAAGCGAAGTACAAATTCTTCAATTGTTCGGGAGTTTTGACCTTGTCGTTCTGAGCTTCGTGCCAGAACCAACCCGGTCGAATCGAAACGTCACATTCGGCTGGTCGCCAAACAGTTCCATTGCGGTCGCCGCTGTTCAGTTGTTTTTCGACGCCTTCCTGGCCCGGATAAATTTTCTCGCCGTTGATTGTCGTCCAGCACGGATCGCCCGCAATTCCCTTTTCGTTCCCCACCCAGCGAATGTCCGGCCCGGCGTCGCTGAACACAACCGCGTTCGGTTGCAGTTGCCGAATCAAGCTCCAAGTCGTCGGCCAATCGTAGTAAGTCGTTTTTTCAATTTTGCGTTTTTCTCTCGCGCCGCCATAAAAGCCATCGCCGCCATTGGCTCCGTCGTGCCAGACTTCAAACAGTTCGCCGTAACTGGTCATCAATTCGCGCAACTGTTCGCGATACGTCGTGACGTATTCAGGCTTGCCATAATTCGGATTGTTCCGATCCCACGGAGAAAGGTACACGCCGAATTTCATGCCGTGGCGGCGGCACGCGTCGGCGAATTCTTTGACGACATCGCCTTTGCCATTGCGCCAGGGACTTTTGGAAACGTTGTGCTCCGTTGTTTTGGTCGGCCACAGGCAAAATCCGTCGTGATGTTTGGCAGTCAGAATCACGCCCTTCAATCCGCCTGCTTTTAGTGCGGTGACAATCTGGTCCGCGCTGAAATCCGTCGGATTGAAAAGCTTGGGATCTTCGTCGCCGTAGCCCCATTCTTTGTCCGTGAAAGTGTTCGTCGTGAAATGGACAAAGCCATACGTTTCCAGTTCATGCCAGCGCAACTGGCGTTCGGAAGGAAGGGCTCCGAATGGTTTCGGTGGCTGAA
>DAOMFR010000145.1:0-2424 GCA_035429885.1 Blastocatellia bacterium | reverse complement strand
CGCCTGCAACGGCGTGTTGGTGCGGACTTCGCGCACGGCACACAGTTCGCGCGCCGAAGCGTCAAACGTCAGCATCGCCGGATTCAAAATCGTGCGCTTCCAGTAAGAATACAGGCTGCGCCGCCAGAGCCCTTCGCCTTTGGCCTGATCGTAAAACGTCATGTTGGAAAAGGTCATGTCTTTCCACAATCCGTCCGGCTGATAGGGTTTGACCGATGGGCCGCCCAGGTGTTCGACCAGCAACCCGGAAGCCGCCAGAGCTTGATCACGAATCATTTCCGCCGACAGGCGCAACCGCGGCCCGCGAGCCAGCAGCCGATTCACTGGATCGCGTTGCGCCAGATCAGCCGAGACTTTCGATGACTGGCGATAGGTCGCGCTCATCACGATTGTTTTGAGCATCGCTTTCACGTTCCACGCTCTCGATTGCGGATTGCGGATTGCGGATTGCGGAGTTGTCTTCTCTCCGTCACTCCCTCCCTCTTTCTCTCCATCCCGGAATTGCACTGCCAGCCAATCCAACAACTCCGGATGGCTCGGCGGTTCGCCTTGAGAACCGAAATCTTCGACAGTTTTGACCAGGCCTGTGCCGAACAACATTTGCCACATCCGATTCACCTGCACGCGAGCCGTCAGCGGATTTTCCTTGCTAACCAGCCAGCGCGCGAACCCCAGGCGATTCGTTGGAACGTCCGCTGGCAGCGGCGGCAGGATTGCCGGAACGGCGCGCTCGACTTGTTCGATCGGCTGATCGTACGCGCCTCGCCGTAACACGTACGCCGGGCGAGGCGTCGCCGTCTCCTGCATGATCATCAAGGTGGAAAATTCCGATTCCAGGTTCAGCCGTTGCCGCTTCAACTCTGACAGTTGCTGCCACAGGTGTTTGGTTTCGGCGGGCGCGGCGGATTCCAGAAATGCTCCCTGCATTTTCAATTGCTGCGCGCGCGTCCGATTGGCCACGGGAATGGCAGCAATTTTTTCCAGCGAATCGGCACACGCCAGCACGGCAATGTCATCCGCTTCGGGCAAGGCTTTGTAAATGCGAATTTCGTCCAGGCGTCCTTTGAAATGGTAAGCCGGCCCTCCGCCTGCGCCGAATTTCAGCGTGCGGTTCGCATCGCCAAACGTCCTGAACAATCGCCCGTGAATGACGTTCAACCTGGCTTCGCGGCCATTGACGTAAAGTTTGATCTTGTCCAGCGATTCCGATCCGTTGAACATCGCCACGACGTGATGCCACTGATTCAGTGGCAATTTGTCAGCGGTTTCGACGCGAAACGAATCGTCTGCCCAAACGCTGACCACATTGAAATGCAATTTGCCGTTGTTGAAAAACAATCCCCAGCCTTTGCCTTTCGGCAATCCATAATCGGTTTCGCCAGCGACGTCGTTCATATGGGCCACGATTGCGCCGCTTTGTTCGGCTTCAGGATAAAACCAGGCGGACACGGCGAAATTGTCTTTGTAATCGCGTTTGCGGTCGCGGTAATCGAAATTCGCGACCTTGGCCGAATCGAAATACAGCTTGCCGTCAAACGCTGCGCCCTGCCCGATGGGAGACGCCACGAATTGCGGTTTGCCGTTGCGAAACCCCGCGTCTTCTTTTTTGAATTCCTGTTTGCTGTCTTTCACATAATCTTCGTCGTCCGGGCGGGCGACGTTGATCCGGGCAAGTTTGCCGACGACTTCCACTTCCGCGCCTTCGTCCATGGAATGCCGAACCAGCAAATTGTCCGCCGGGAACCATTGCGCGTTGGCCGCTGGTTTGAGCTGCTGTTCCCAATGACGCTGTGCTACGGCATGCGCTTTTAGGGACGAAGCCAGTTGCCGTTCGGCGGCGGCAATTCGGTCTTCAAGTTGTTTGTGTCGGCGCTGTTGTTCCACAGTCGGCGCGGAAATCCACGGAGTCGAGTTGCCGTAATTGCTCGCCCTGCCGTCTTCGGGAATGCTGTTGAAGAACGCGGACAACTGGTAATACTCGCGCTGCGTCATCGGATCGAACTTGTGGTTATGGCAACGCGCGCAGCCCATCGTCAGTCCCAGAAACACCGTCGAAGTCGTGTCCACACGATCCACGATGTATTCGACTCGATATTCTTCCGGCACGATGCCGTCTTCCGAATTGCCGCGATGATTGCGGTTGAACGCCGTGGCGATGATTTGGTCGAGCGCCGCTTGCGGGTTCGCGGGTTTGGGCAACAGGTCGCCTGCCAATTGTTGAATCGTGAATTGATCGAACGGCAAATTGCGGTTGTAGGCTTCGATCACCCAGTCGCGCCACCGCCACATCGAACGGTCGCCATCGAGCTGATATCCATTCGTATCGGCATACCGCGCCGCATCCAGCCAGCGAAACGCCATGCGTTCGCCAAATCGCGGCGAAGCCAGCAACCGATCCACGACCTTTTCGTACGCGTTCGGCGA
>DAOMFR010000144.1:0-17571 GCA_035429885.1 Blastocatellia bacterium | reverse complement strand
CAGTTGATGACGCGAACGCCGTCTTTCATTTTGGCGAAGGCGGCTTCACCGATAATGCCACGGGTTTCGTCGTTCATCGGCGTGTGAACCGTGACGAAATCCGCGCGCGTGAACACATCGTCCAAAGTGCCAAGCTCGATCCCAGCTTTAGCGGCGACTTCGGGCGAAGTAAACGGATCGTAAGCCACGACTTTCATGCTCAGTCCGACAGCGCATTGAGCAACAATTTTGCCGATGTTGCCAAGCCCGATCACGCCCAGCGTTTTTCCGCGTAACTCAGTGCCCATAAAGCTCTTTTTGTCCCAGACGCCAGCTTTCAACTTGGAATGCGCCTGCGGAATTTTGCGGGCCAATGACATCATGAGCGAAATGGTGTGTTCGGCGGTGGTGACGCTGTTGCCCCCGGCGGCATTCATCACAATGATGCCGCGAGCTGTCGCGGCTTTTACGTCAATGTTGTCTACGCCTGAACCGGCGCGGCCAATGACTTTCAAATTGTCCGCGGCAGCGATGATGTCAGCAGTGACTTTGGTTTCGCTGCGGACGATCAAGCCATGATATTGACCGATGATCGCTTTCAACTCGTCCGGCTTCAAACCGGTGTTGACGTCTACTTGGAAATTTTCGTTACGGCGCAGAATCTCGACGCCGAGCTTGGAAAGATTGTCACTAATCAGGATTTTCATAAAGTTATGACTCCAGCCTTTCTATGGTTGAATGGTCTCTGGTGATTGGTAAATTGTTGATGAACTTTTTGAGAAGTTGCGCGCCCAATTACCACGACCAACAGCAATGTGAGTGTGATGATGAGCTTCGCCAGGAGCAGGATGACGAATGACCGGTAGGAATATATGAAGAATGACTGGCGGCGAATGAGAGCCGAGCGGCACTGCAATTCAAATTGTGATTACGATCTCCGGTCATCGGTGTTGAACTTATTTCGAGGATTTTGCCAACGGCGGTTGCCGAAAGCGCGGGCATCATAAGTTCCGTTTCGCCAAATTGCAAATCACATATCGAATCTGCGACGAGTGGCGAATTCTTGGCCTGCCGCTCAAAAGGTTTCTGTTCTGATT
The DNA here is from genome assembly GCA_035429885.1 of Blastocatellia bacterium. Lineage (GTDB taxonomy): Bacteria > Acidobacteriota > Blastocatellia > RBC074 > RBC074 > RBC074. The sequence continues at coordinate 16,495 of DAOMFR010000144.1, read as the reverse complement.
GATGATGATTGACCAGATTGGTTCTTTGCTGCATCATCGCCGCCGTTTTTCCCGAAGCTCAAAACTTATGACTCGTATCTCTCCAGACTCTCTTTCACTACGCCCGGCTGAAGGTGGCGATCAAGCCTTTCTGTTCGAGCTTTACCGTGACACCCGCTCAGAAGAAATGGCTGCCTGGGGATGGGGCGAGGCTCAGCAACAAGCGTTTCTGGGATTGCAATTTCGGGCACGCACAATGTCTTACTCGGCGTATCCAAACATCGAACATTCCATCATCTTGGACGGCGTTCGCCCAATCGGACGGTTGATGATTTCGCGAATGGAAGACGAAATCCGATTGGTGGATATTGCGTTACTTTCGGAAGTTCGAGGAAACGGCATCGGTGCGAAATTGATTGCCGACCTGTTGGTCATTGCCCAGCGCGAAAACAAACCGCTTCGTTTGCATGTCGAAAAGTTCAATCGTGCGCTTCAGCTTTACCAGCGGCTTGGATTTCGAATTATCGAAGACACAGGAACCCAATACTTTATGGAATGGCATAGATAACCGCCTACTCAGGAGACAATGAATGCTTGATACTTTGCACTACGAAGATTTCCACCCCCATATTGGCTCGAAGTTCAAAGCGCCAATCACCGAAACATTGACTATCGAATTTGAGCTGGTCAGCGTGGAAAACAAACCGCCATCACCGCACCAGGAGCAATTCATTCTGTACTTTAGCCTGCCCACATCATATCCGGTTCGACACGTGCAGTTTATGTTCACCTTACAACACGAAATCTTAGGTGAGGGCGTAATGTTTCTGGTTCCTGTCGAACAACACTCCGACAAAGTCATTTACGAGGCCGTGTTCAACCGGCCAATTGAAGCCATACAATGAGCACAACCGACATCACTTCTACGATCAAACTTCGCCCGTCCGTGCCCGAAGACGAAGATTTACTTGCTGCAATTTATGGCTCCACTCGTCAACAGGAACTCGCGATGGTTCCCTGGACGGACGAACAGAAAGATGCCTTTATTCGGTTTCAACTGAAGGCGCAACTCGCACATTACCAAGCCGAATATCCCAATGCTGAGTATTCCATCATCCTGTCTGAAGCACAGCCGGTCGGACGGCTTTATGTTGACCGGCGCGAAACCGAAATTCGGATAATGGACATAACCCTGCTGCCCGAACACACAGGCAAAGGCATAAGTTCACCGATTATTCGCCGATTGATGGATGAAGCTTCGGCCTCAGGGAGAAATCTTTCGATTAACCTGGACAGGCTGAGCCAGTCTCACCCGGTTTTTGAAAGGCTTGGTTTCAAGCCAATCGAAAACGAAAATGCTGAAGAAAGTTTCCACGTTTTGCACGTTTGGAAACCGCCTATTATTCCTGAAGCCGGTTGAAGACAGCTTCGTAAAATCGCCAGGGACCGTCTTTTCTACCGACCGGAACCAGAAACAGTTCGATCTTGCCGAGAGTTTCGTGGTTCAGACGATAGGTCATCTGCCTCAACTCGATTTCGGTCGAGGCTCGAAAAGTTAAGGCGAAGGATTCTTCGCGTACCTTCTGCCGAAATTTTTCGCTGTGCATCTTGTTCTCTGCCGATTTAGCAATGCTGTCGCGTTGCAAGTCGGCGACTTCGATCAGTTGAAAATGAATCGCTTCGCCGTTGATGTTGGCCGTGAAGTATTCGCTCAAATGCGGCTCGAACTTTGACCTGACCAGATCAAAAGTCTTTGGCAGTTCGATCGTGTCACGCCGTTTGGCGTCTTGCCCGAAAGCGGAAATTCCGGCTCCGGTCATTGCTCCAATCAGAAAAAAGGTCTTCAACCCATGATTTAGAAAGCTACGACGCGACGTGTGGACAGACGAATTCCGATTGCCAATGTGTGTGTTTTGCATTGAGCTTATCCTATTTGGTTGTGAGAAGGTTGCGAGAAGAATGAAGCAGGCTTTGCAGCGGAACGCCCGCTTTGGTAATTACTGGCAACCATTTTGTGCCAGTAGGTTCACTTTAAGCCGCACAAACGAGTTCGGTCAACAGGATTAGATACAGGAAGTGGTTTTACAATTTTTTACAGCTACTGCTACTTGACTTCAATGTGAGTTGACCGCAACCTAAGTTCGACAATGGTCGTACTTGCAAATGCGGCAAACGCCGTTCACCAATGAGTATCATCAACAATCAATTTACCCTCTGAAAAGGAGAACGACTTATGAAGGAGAGAATGCTCGCCTTGCGTTATCTGGTCAGTTCGCTGGCTGTCACTATGGCTTTGGGGTTGGTTTGTCTGGCCCAAACCGCGTCGCCCGCCAAATCAGCGTCCGCTGGTGCGACGGATCATATCGCGATGATGGTCGCCGACTGGACGCGCGCGCGCGATTACACCAAGGAATATCTGGATGCGATGCCCGAAGACGGATACGGTTTAAAACCGACGCCGGACATTCGCAGCTTTGCAGAGCAGATGCTGCATTTAGCCAATGCCAATTACATGTTTGCCTCGTCTGCGCTCGGCGTTGCCAGCACAAACAAAGTAAATCTGGAAAAAACCGACTCGATGAAAACCAAGGCTGCCTGCACCAAAGCAGTGACAGACAGCTATGATTTCGTCATCAGCGCCATTAAAGGAGCTGATCCCAAAAAACTAGGGGAGACCATTAAGCTGTTTGGGCAGGATATGAGCCGAGGCGTCGCACTTGCCAAAGCATTTGAACACCAAACGCATCATCGCGGCCAGACGACGATCTACATCCGCTTAAAAGGCGCGAAGCCTCCGCAAGAAAAGCTGTTCTAATAGTCGAAATGCGGATTACCGAAATTTTCTATTCGATACAGGGCGAGTCCTCATATGCGGGCTTGCCCTGTGTTTTTGTGCGGCTGACTTGGTGCAATTTGCGCTGCACGTGGTGCGACAGCGAATACACGTTCACCGGCGGCACCGAAATGAGCCTGGACGAAGTGATGAAGAAAGTTCGCAGTTTCGGCTGCAACCTGGTCGAAGTCACTGGTGGTGAGCCGTTGGTGCAAAAACGCGAATGCTGTGAATTGGTCAGGCGGCTTTGCGACGAAAGTTTCACAGTGTTGATTGAAACCGGCGGCGGCTTGGACACGAGCGTTCTTGATCCGCGAGCCATTAAAATTCTGGATGTGAAATGTCCTGGCAGCGGCGAAGCTGACCGGAACTTCTGGCCCAATCTGGAGCGGCTGAATCCGCAAGATGAAATCAAATTCGTCATTGCGAGCCGAGCTGATTTTGACTTCGCGCTTGAAGTCGTTCACAAATACAAGCTCAGCGAACGGCGACCGCATCTGTTGTTTTCGCCTGTGTGGGGCGCAGTCGAATTCAAGGATCTGGCCGATTGGGTGTTGCATTCCGGCGTCCGAGCCAGAATGCAATTGCAGCTTCACAAATTTATTTGGGGGCCGGATACCAAGGGAGTTTGAAACCAAACAATGCTTGCAGTGGTCTTAACAAGTGGCGGGATGGATAGTTGTGTGACGACGGCAATGGCTGCCAGTGAATGCGACGAAATCGCGTTGTTGCATGTCAGTTACGGGCAGCGAACCGAGCGGCGCGAATTAAAAGCCTTCCACGACATTGCCGATTTTTACAACGTCAGCCGACGGCTGGCGACCAGTATTGCTCATCTGGCGCAAATCGGAGGCTCGTCCCTGACCGATGCTCGGATCGAAGTCAGTCAGGCCGATTTGGAATCAAAGGAAATTCCAACTTCCTATGTGCCGTTTCGGAATGCTCATTTGCTGGCGATTGCAACCAGTTGGGCGGAGGTTATCGGTGCAAGTCGCATTTACATTGGCGCAGTCGCCGAAGATAGTTCCGGCTATCCGGATTGCCGCCCGGAGTTTTACGAAGCGTTTCAACGCACAATTGATGTTGGCACCAAGCCGGAAACACAGATCAAAATTGTCACCCCAGTGATCGAGCTTCGAAAAAGCGAAATTGTTCAGCGAGGCCTGAAATTCGGGGCGCCTCTACAGTTGAGTTGGTCGTGTTACAAACGCGAAGATGTCGCCTGTGGGGAATGCGACAGTTGCGCGCTTCGACTTCGTGGCTTCCGAGAGGCAGGTCTGGTTGACCCAATTCCCTACTCGAAATCGGCTTAAGCCATCAGCGAATTGAAATCTAATTTTTTGACGGCTAGAATCCACTTGAATTGATTCAACTGATTTACTTACTAGCAATCGAATTTCAACCCATAAATCCATGTAGCGCGCCAGAAAAGCAGGCAGCAGGCAAAACACGTAGAAGTACTTGTGCAACGTTTCCACCAAGCCTTCATCAAATGCCGCGCTCGAAATGGCGATGTTTGAGTTTCAATCAGTTACAGCAACAAACGGAGGATAGAAAATGAAGATCAAAAATCTTTTGTCAGCTCTAGCAGGTTGCGTGCTCTTCTCTCTGCTCACCATCAGCGCGTTCGCGCAAGTTGGACGCATCGAAGGCGACGTTCTGAAAGCTGGCACAACCGAACCTATTGTCGGCGCGGAAGTTCAAATCATCCGCACTGACATCAAAGGTAATTACCCTGTCAAATCGGACAAGAAAGGACACTTCCTGCACGCAGGCGTGCCTTTCGTAGGCACATACACCATTCTGGTTTCCGCGGAAGGTTGCGAACCAGCCTTTTTCACCAGCGTTCGGCCGGACAAAGAACCGCTCAAAATCGAACTTCGCGCGGGAGATGGCCGGAAATTGACCTTGGAAGATACCAAGAAAGCCGCAGGCGGGAATACAGCCGGTGGCCCTGCAGCCGCTCCTAAAGTGAGTGAAGCTGATAAGAAAAAAGCGGACGAAGAGTATAAGAAGGCACTCGCCGAACGCGAAGAGGCTGAGAAGTACAACGCGTCAATCGCCGTCATCAACCTGAAGCTCAAAGAAGGCAATGACGCGATGGCGAAAAACGACTTCGCCGCCGCTATCACCGCCTTTAAAGAAGCTGTCACGGCGAATCCCACCATTCATATTTCCCAGGGCAATCTGGCTATCGCATTGCAAAAACGTGCTGTCAAACAGTTTAACGAAGGCAATCGTGACGCCGCCAAACAAGATTTTCTGGATTCCGTCGCCGCTTCCAACAAAGCGCTTGAAGGGTTGGACGCCGCTGAAAAAGACACCAAAATCAAGAGCGACCCGGTCCAGAACAAGAGCAACCGTCGCACTTACCTGGTTGTCCGTGCAGAATCCGAAGCGATTTTGGGTGGCAAATACTTCGATGGCCCACAAGCGGAAGCTGCCGTCAAAGATTACAATGCTGTTGCAGAATTGACAGACGACCCGGCCAAGAAAAAAGATTTCCCGATTAAAGGCGCGCGAGTGCTGTTTGATGCAGGGCAAACGGATTCTGCCATTGCCGCGTATCAGAAGATTCTGGATGCCGACCCAACTAACATTGAAGCCTGGCACGGTATCGGGCTGGCTTATGCCAATGCAGGCAAATTCAAGGAATCAGCGGATTCGCTGCAAACTTTCGTTGAAAAAGCTCCGGCCACAGACCCTCGCGTAGCTGAAGCCAAAACCGTGATTGCGGAATTGGTTCGAGGAAACAACCTGCCGCCGCCGAAATCCCTGGATGACGGCAAAAAGAAAGGCGCGGCTCCTGCTAAAAAGAAGCCGTAACCTCTGCTTAGCAATTTCACCTCAAGAGCGGGCTGTAACAAGCCTGCTCTTTTCAATTTCAGACTTGTTCTCTTCACTTTTGCCGTCATAAACGGAAAACACATACAAGCCATTACGATCAAGCAAGGTGGCCTACAAATGCGATTTGTCACTTTTTTTAGAAGTTGTTTCATCAGCTTGATACTACCGTTTGTGGTCTTACCACAAACACTCGTGCCGACTAACACCACCGAGGCTAATCTACAAACGAGGCCAGTTGTACTTGTCGAAGGACAGTCGGTTTACCAAATTGTGCCGATGCAACAACCGGCAATTTTTCAGTTTTCCCTCAAGGCGGGGCAATATGCTGAGATTCAAATCAGCCGTAGCTCCTTCGGCGTTCGGGCGGAATTACTTGCCCCCAGTCAACAAGTGATTCGCCAATTAACTGAGCAAGATTGGGGGCAACAGTTCATCAGTTCGCTACATTGGGTTGGAACAGAAACAGGAGTTTACCGCCTATCTCTGTCAATTGTTGCCGAAAATGTCATACCCAATTTGCCAACAGGATACGGAGTGACTGTTGAAGCTTTACGCGACATACAATCTGCGGATGTTGATCGCCTGGCGGCTTATGAGTTGTTGGCCAAGGCGCGCCAAGTCAGGACTCAAAAACCTGACGGCAAAAAACTTTCTGTACCTCATTATCAGCTCGCACTCGCGCGTGCAAAGCAAACTACGCTTCCACTGGTCGAGGCACAAGTGTTATTCGAATCTGGCTGGCTTGATTACGACCAGGGCAACAAACAGTCTGCGATCGAAAAGCATCAAGCCGCTTTGTCTATTTTTCGGCAAGCCAATCGTACTCAAGACATTGCGCGAACCTTGTCCAACCTTGCTTACATGATAAGCGAAACCAACCAGATGCAGTCGGCGCAAAACTATTACGAAGAAGCGATAAGGCTTTTTACACAAGTTAACGATCCGCTATGGACCGGAATGAGTTTGTCACGTTATGCCACTTTCACACGCGACAGAGGCAATCTGACCAAAGCGATTGAGTTGCAAACCAAAGCATTGCGCGCACGCCAATCCGCCGCCGAGCAAGACGGCGAAATTATCAGCATGGCCAATTTGGCCCGTCTTTATTACGATCATGGTGAGCAGGAAAAAGCGTTTGAGCTTTGTCGCCAAGCGTTGCAACTACCCCAACTGAAGCATTACGCACAAGCAGAAACATTGGTCCACAATGCGCTTGGACGATTTTATCAACTCCGCGGCCAGCCTCAACAGGCAATCAATCACTATCAACGTGTACTCAGCCTACTGGCCAATCATTCATCCAGCCGCGATGAAGCCGCCGCAAACAATAATCTTGGCAGCGTTTATCGGACACTTGGCAATTATCAACAAGCTATAGTTTTCTTTGAGAGGGCATTGGCTATCGAAAGGCAACTGCACAATTTGACAGCGGAAGCCACCATTTTAGGCAACCTCGGCCTCGCCCATCGTGGGGCCAAACTTTATGAACAGTCGCTGGGTTATTATCAACAAGCGCTTGCAATTCAACAGCGGCTCAACAATCGCATTTCGCAGATCAGCGTCTATAACTATTTAGGCGGCATTTATCATGACCTCGAACGCTACGCGGAATCTCAGGCCGCGTTTCAACGTTCGCTCGAAATCTATGAGCAGCTTGGGCGTCCAGAAGCGCAAAAAGCACATTACGCAGTTTCACTCGTTTCCCTCGGTAATATCGCCTGGCGTTCAGGACAACGCGAGCAAGCGCTTGATTATCTGCAACGCGGCCTTACAGCTCACCAGGAACAAAATTATCCTTTAGGGCAGGTAGAAGCGCTAACCACCCTCGCCCGCATTTATTTTTCGCTCAACAACTGGCAACAGGCAGAATCAGCGATGACAGCCTCCTTGGCAGTAATCGAGTCCGTTCGTGAGCAATTGGTTAACCCCACACAACGGGCCAGTTTCAATTCTTTGTATCAAGCTACTCCCAGCGTATATCTTGATATGCTGATGCAAGCTACTGATTCGGCGCAGGAAGAACGGCAACTCAAAGCATTGCAATTGGTTGAGCGCACCCGAGCGCGCAGTCTGCTGGCAATGCTAAGTGAGGCCAGGTTGGACTTGCGACGGGATGTTGACAACCATTTATTGGAAAAAGAGCGGGCAGCACGCGCCAGGCTCAACCGTAAAAGCGCAGAAAAAAATACGCTGGTAAACTCAAAGCACACACCCTCGCAAGTAAAGGCCATGGACGATGAAATTGTGACATTAACCAACGAACTCAATTTCATCGAAAACGAAATCCGTACAACCAGTTCGCGCTATGCTTCTCTAACCCTTGCTTCCCCCTTAACGACCTCTGAAATCCAGCAATTTCTGGATTCTCAAACGGTGCTGCTGGAGTATGCTTTCGGCGAAAAAGGCGCATATCTATGGGCAATAACGCCGACTGCCATTCAGAGTTATCGGCTTGCACCACAAGCGGAAATTCAAACGGCGGCACGTGAACTTTACCGGGCACTCGCACAATCCCAACAAAACGCAGAGGCTTGGCAAACGGAAGCGAATAAGCTCAGCCGATATTTGCTTGCCCCAATTGCCCAGGAACTCAAAAGCGCCTGGCGCGGAAAGCGTTTTTTGATCGTTGCCCCTGAGGCTCTGCAATACTTGCCATTCGGAGTACTGCCGATCCCGCAAGCCGAAACAAAGCAACCTGCAAGCCCTGCTGTCGCATTGCTGGAACGTCATGAAATTGTGGCGTTGCCCTCAGCTTCGGTACTGACGATGCTGCGCAAGATGGCAACAGAACGCTCCCCCGCCCGACAAAGCGTCGCTGTTATTGCTGACCCAATCTTTTCTGCCGATGATGCCCGCGTTAAGACATCGCTGATGCGACGTCAGAGACAATCCCCAATTACTGAAACCAACGAGACGCCGTCCGACAGGGCATCTTTCCAACTTGCCGTGCGTAGCGTCACCGGCGATGACCGCGCCAGCTTGCAACGCCTGCCCTTTAGTCGTGACGAAGCCGAAGCCATTACTGCCGTCGCGCCTGTGGGTGGTGTGATGAAGGCGCTCGACTTTCAAGCCAGTCGCGCAACGGCATTAAGCGACCAACTGGCGCAATACCGCATCGTGCATTTTGCCACTCACGGCTTGCTCGATAGCTCACACCCCGAACTGTCAGGTTTGGCGCTTTCGCTGGTTGACGAATCAGGCAATCCTCAGGATGGTTATTTGCGTTTGAATGAAATTTACAACTTGAAACTCAATGCCGATCTCGTGGTGCTTTCCGCTTGCCAGACTGGGATTGGCAAAGAAGTGAAAGGCGAAGGACTTGTGGGGCTAACGCGCGGTTTCATGTATGCGGGCACCCCTCGCGTTGTCGCCAGCCTGTGGCAAGTAAATGACGCAGCAACTGCGGAGCTAATGAAACGCTTTTATCGCGGAATGCTCAAGGAAAAGCTCCGCCCGGCGGCGGCGCTCAGACAAGCTCAACTGGAGCTGATGAAAAAACCTGCCTGGAGAGCCCCGTATTACTGGAGCGCATTTGTGCTGCAAGGAGAATGGAAGTAATTGAGAGGCGTAGAAGAACGCGAAACACTGAATGTCGTGTTTTCTTCGATTTAGCAATCAATCATGACCTGGACGTTGACCGAAGATTCGTTCGCCCTGCTCCTCAAGCAACTGGACACGGACAGCGAACGCGCCGGAGAAAAATACGAAGATTTGCGCCGAATGCTGCTGCGCTTTTTTGAATGGCGCGGCGCTTCATTTGCTGAAGAACGCACGGACGAAACGCTCAACCGGCTGGCGCGCAAATTGGCCGAAGGCGTCAACGTGCTTGAAACGCGCGCTTACGCGATGCAAATTGCTCGACTGGTGCTGCTGGAAGCGTTCAAGGAAAAAGACGCTCGCCGTGCTGACTGGGAAGAATTGCCGCAGGAACCTGCTTACAACCCACAACAACGCTGGCTGGAAGAGAAAAACGCCGAACGCAATCTTTTCTGCCTGCGCCAATGCATGCTCAAATTTCCAGATGAAACTCGCCAGTTGATTCTGGCTTATTATCGACACTCAGGTCGAAAACAGATCGAACACCGTGCGATGCTGGCTGTTAAACTCGGAGTGCGACGCGAAGCGCTTGCCAATCGGGTGCAACGATTGCGCGACAAGTTGGCTGAATGTGTCATTCACTGCGTAACTCAAAAATAACGAGATATAAACGACGATCAGCCGCCACTTGCTAACGACGAATCATGGAAACGCCTAAAGAATTACAAAAAACGATGACCCGCTATTTGTTAGGGGAAGCTACGCCTGTCGAGCAAGAGGATTTGGAAGAACGTTATGCCAGCGACCCGGAACTATTTGAACAGTTGGTGGCCATCGAAAACGATTTGGCAGATCGGTACGCACGCCATGAGCTTTCTCCGGCTGAACAAGTCGCCTTTGAACGTCACGTGCTTCAGCATGCACGCCGACGTGCCCGAGTTGAAGTAGCCAAGACTCTGATTGCGACACTCGAAAAAACCGACACGACTGACTCTTCCCTTTCCATTCGTGAACGCGCGGCGAATTGGCTAAGCTCGATCAACTTTTCGTGGAGACTCACGGCAGGCGTGGCTGCTGCGACAGCGTTGCTGATTGCTGGAACCTGGTGGCGTTTAAGCCTTTCGCAACCTTCCAATACCATCAAGGTAGCCCAAAATGCTGGAACACCAAAATCGCCAACGCCTGTCAGCACTCCGCCGATGCAAGCTTCGCCAACTCCGGCTCCAAGCGTTTCGCCAGAAGCCCCTATCAAAACCTCGCCCGTGTTCGTAACCTTGGTATTGAATGCAGGATTGGTTCGCGGCAGTGAAAATGCCCAAACACCAACGCTTGCAATTCCGCCGGGCACAGACGAAGTTCGGCTGCGGTTGAACTCGGATGTCAAAGGTTATGCTCGCTATCGTGTGAGCCTGCTGAACGCCGAAGGGAAAACCTTGCACAGCATTGCCCCCTCATCAAGATCCGGTTCTTTTCTCCTCCATTTGCCTGCGGCCTCACTCAGCGAAGGCGAATATTTCCTGGCATTAAGCGGGATTCCCTCAAACGGAGAAGCAGATGCCCTCAGCAAAACCAGCTTTCGTGTCGTAAAAAAATAATTTCCAAATCACTTTTTAGCGATACGTCTCGCCCCTGCCAGCCACCTCTTACTGTAAAGCAACCAAAAGTTAGCGCTGTTTGCTGGTCACACTGGTTGCCATCTTTACCAAACGGAGGACAGCTTGCTTAATATCTATCTCAGAAAACTTCACTGCCATGTAGAAACTGATGAGGTCGGGGCGGACGAGCCATACGCCTTTGTGGTAGCGGTAAATCTGTCACAGCCCCTCCCCCAATTCGAAGTTGTCAGGTACGGACCATTTGACGACGTCGATGCCAGAGAGGAGCGCCTTGCTCCGGGAATCACGCATTCTTTCTGGGGAATTGATGGACAGCCCGCGGTTTTAAGTAACCCCAACCAAGCCATTTTTATTGTCGCATTCATGGAAAACGACAATGGGAATCCTGAGGCACTGCGTGGTCTTGTCAAAGGCATAGTAGCAAGCTCGCTAGCGAGCAGCGTAAATGCTGGCAAACCCCGTATTGTCGAAGCCCTGATCCGAGACATCAATTCAGTCTTGAAAACTCCAACCTCAGTAGGCTTGAATTTAGATGACCAGATTGGCCCTCCAACAGAACTAAGCTTTTCGGCCCACGAATTACGTACAGCCGAATCTGGGCAGTTGGTCAGTAAAGGCCTTCGCATCCAGGGAGATGGAGGAGATTACACCCTCACTTTTGAAGCAGTCAGATCTTTTCCGGTGATCGGCGCGATTCGCGCAAAGTGGATAGCGCTCGGAGCGGATACTAGCCCGCTTCGCCTTCCGGTCGACCGTGAACTCCCCACGTTCGACGGAACCGGGCGGGCGCAGAATTTTCAAGGCGGCATTGTATCTTGGCACCCTGAGACCGGCGCGAATACCGTGTGGGGACTGATCGGTGAGCGGTGGCTGCAGCTCGGCCGAGAAGCATTTGGTTATCCGATCACGGATGAACTTACTACGGGTAATGGGCGCGGCAAATTCAACCATTTCCGGGCACTTCATTTGCCTGGAAAGCCAGACGCATCCATCTTCTGGTCGCCGACAACTGGCGCCCACGAGATTTACGGCGCGATCCGCGCCAAGTGGGCTGAGATGGGTTGGGAGCGGAGTCCACTCGGTTTTCCAATTTCGGCGGAACAGTCCCATCCCGGCGGCAGGATCCAACGATTCGAGAGAGGCTCCGTATTTTGGTCACCAGCAACTGGCGCTGTAGTTCGCTAACAACTGCTGCGAACAAACGAACAGTCTCCCCCGGAGTTGAAACGTCTGGCTAATGTCAGCTGCACTCTGCGGCGAAGAGTGGTTAAGCTGCTCCATTTTTTCTGCGATACCTCAAACTCAGTTTCGCAACACTGAAATAGTCAAACCCGACAATCCATCTGGTTATTGGTTAAGTCATTCGCCACGTCTAAGGCGTGTTGGCGGGAGCTTTGCCCGTAACCACACAGACAACGTCTTACGGAAACTTGAGAGGGCTCAGTGAATCGAATTTCAAAAATCAGTCGTGTCTCGTTTTTTGCGGCCATATTGTGGCTTTTGTTTGAGCCAGCTTCAGTCCAACTAGGAGCGGTTTACGCTCAATCTGCCAACTGGACGAAGCTCACATCGCCGTCAAACGAAACCTTGCGTTCGATACATTTTCTGGATGAATCCAACGGCTGGGCTGCGGGAACAAACGCAACGCTGCTGAAAACAACGAACGGCGGAACCAGTTGGACAGCCGCCAACACTTCGTTTGCGGCAGAAATCAGAGAATTCAACAGCATTCGATTTTTGAACTCAAATATAGGCTGGCTGGGCAGCACCACCGGTTTCGCACGCACTGCAGATGGCGGTGCAACGTGGACACCAGTCGGGATAATTCTTGACCTCAGCGGAGTTCGTATTTCTCCTTTTAATGCGTTTGTGCCGTTATCCGAAACGCAGATTCGTTTTGCAGGAGCCGGGCTGATGGGAACGACGCGCGTTGGCGCAGCAGTAACAGCCGAAATCAACCTAGCCAATCCAGCCGGATCTCCCCGCATTTTTGACACGTTGGGAATTTCGCCCAGCAATCCTGCCTTAAGCCGTCACGTCAATGCGTTTTCAGTCGTTCCCGGCGTAGGAACCTGGTACGTTATGGATGATGGCGGCGCGGCGCGCACACAAGGCACTGGCACAACAGGATTCGTTGGCATGAGCCTTTCATCGCCGATCAATTTATATGGCGTGCAAATGCTCAGCGGCACATTGGGTTATGCCGTCGGCGCAAACGGCACCATTCTTAAAACAAGTGGCGGCACGTCATGGGCGATGCAAACCAGTGAGGTAATGCAAAGTTTGCGCGCCTTGCATTTCCTCGATGATCAACGCGGCTGGGTAGTTGGCGATGCCGGAACGATTCTTTCTACGACTGATGGGGGCACAACGTGGAAAAAGGAAATCAGCGGAACCAGTGAAAACCTGTTAGCTGTGTGGGCGGCCAGCGCCACCACAGTGTATGTCGCAGGAGCGAATGGAACACTGCTGAAACAAGGCGCGAGCACACCCAGTGCGCTCGCCAACTTGTCCGCCGCCAGTTATACAAACGCCTTCGCGCCGGAATCAATTACGGCCTCCTTTGGCTCTAACCTCAGTTCAACAGTTGAAATCGCCAGCGCCAGTCCCCTGCCGCTTTCGCTGGCCGGCGTCACCGTCAAAGTCCGAGACAGCGCAGGCGTGGAACGCATTGCTCCTCTCTTTTTCGTCGCTCCCACGCAAATCAATTATCAGCTTCCAGCAGGCACGGCGACCGGGACAGCAACCGTGTCAGTCGTCAATGCCGGTGGCAGCGTACTGGCCCGCGGAGACATTACGGTAACCGCCGTTGCACCAGGATTGTTTACCGCCAATTCCAATGGACAAGGTGTCCCAGCCGCAGTTGTCCTGCGCATCAAAGCCGACGGTTCACAAAGCTATGAAAGCCTGGCACGACTTGAAGGCAATCGTTTTGTTGCCACTCCGATTGATTTGGGTGCGGCGAGCGATCAGGTGTTTTTGATTCTTTTCGCTACTGGATTGCGTGGCCGCAGTTCGCTGGCCACGGTAATAGCAACTATTGGTGGAACAGCCGCTGAAGTGCTTTACGCAGGGATCGCACCCGACCTGATTGGCGTAGATCAAATCAATTTGCGATTGCCGCGCAGTGTAGGAGGCCGGGGCGAAGTGTCGGTTGACCTGACGGTTGACGGCAAAGCAGCAAACTCTGTCATCGTTCGTATTCAATAATGACGAAACGTGGGAACATTCCCCAATAAATCCTTTCTGAGCTTCCGAGAAATTTATGGAAAATAACGCCACTACCTTGCCGCGCACTAACCGCCAAACTGAGCGCCGTTTCTTTATGCTGTTGGCAAGCCTTATCGCGCTGTTCGTTTTTGCCGGTTTTGCGCGAACGTATTACCTGCGCCCACTCTTCATGCCTGCACCACTGACACCACTCGTTCATTTGCACGGCCTTGTTTTTACACTGTGGGTGATATTGCTGATTGTGCAAACTCAGCTTGTCGCCGCCGGACGAGCGGACATTCATCGGCGTTTAGGAGTTGCTGGCATTGTGTTGGCTGCGCTGATGGAAGTCTTCGGCATTCTCGTTCCACTTGCGGCGGCCAAGGATGGCGATCACCTCAAAGGCATGACTGTCGCCTCGACGATGGCGATTCAGTTGATGAATACCGTCACCTTTCCCATTTTGTTTGGCGCAGCGATTTATTTTCGTCGTCAGCCAGCAATGCATAAACGACTGATGCTGCTTGCCAGTCTGGCCATTATGTCGCCTGCTTATGTGCGAATTCTGCGGCAGTGCTGCACAGCTATTCCCGTGCGTCCAGTATTTATTGCGTACCTGTTGGTTGACCTGACCGTGCTCGCGCTTTTTGTGTATGACTGGCGCACACAAGGACGGATTCATCGCGCTACGTTATGGGGTGGATTGCTAGTGCTGATCGCGCACCCGCTACGGTTCTGGCTGGGTACGACCAGCATGTGGGAAAGTATTGCCAATTGGCTCGTCACGTTAATTTGAAAAATAGATCGGTTTTCAATTGGGTTTACGGGAAATGTTTTTTTGCCACAGAGGTCACAGAGAACACAGAGCTTTGTCAGAACCTCAGTGCCCTCTGTGTGCTCTGTGGCTAAACCATAAACTGATTTGCAAACCGATCTAATGATCAGGAGATTCACCGATGCACAAAATCATGATTTGCTTTATCGCATTTATCTGTTCAATTTTTGCGGCCAACACCGTTTCGGCGCAGCAAGCCAAACCGCCGTTACCTGAGCTGCAATTCGCTGAAATTCAAGCCAAAGAAAAATTCACCGGCGACCGCTGGAGCTATCTGGAAGCCGGGCCGAAAGACGCGCCCGTCATCATCACCTTGCACGGATTAGGCGACAACGCGATGCAGTGGCGCTTTCAACTTGCCGGTTTGTCTGATCGCTTTCGCGTGATTGCGTGGAATGCGCCGGGTTACATGCTCACGGATGGCTTTAAGACTGAAACGCCGGGTTGCCGTGATTATGGTGATGCGCTGGCTGATTTTCTGGATGCGTTGAAACTGACACGCGTCAATCTGCTCGGCAATTCGTTTGGCAGCCGCGTCTCTCAATGCTTCGCAATGCACTATCCCGCGCGCGTCAACAAGATGATTTTTGTAGGGCCTTCAGCGGGGCGCAAAGGCATGACGGAGCAGGAAAAAGCTCAACTCATCACGAGCCGCAAGGAACAAGTTGCGCAGGGCGGATACAACTTTCCCGGCCAGCGAGTGAGCGCGTTGCTGAATGCAAAGGCTACGCCGGAATTGATCGAACTAACGAGCTATGCGATGCGCGCCACTAATCCTCGCGCCTTTATGCACGGCTCGTATTTTGCGATTGCAGAGGGCTACAGCCCTGAAGAAGTCGGAGCCAAAGTCACTGCTCCCTTACTGCTCATTGCGGGCGACGAAGATCGGATCAGCCCGCTCGCCGCCAACGCCGAGCCATTGCACAAGGCTATTCGCGGTTCACGGCTCGAAATCCTCAAAGGCATCGGCCATCTGCCGCACGTCGAAGCGCCAGAGCAAGTGAATCAGATGGCGCGCGAGTTTTTCGGCGGCGGTACGAATCAATCGCACGACGAATCAGCCCAACGCGAAGTCACGCAACGGGAAAAAGAATGGCGCGAAGCATGGGTACGCTCAGACGCCACCACGCTTGATCGGCTGCACGCCGACGATTACTTCTCCATCAACAACATCGGGCAACGCAGCACCAAAGCACAGGTCATGGCCGATGTACGCGCGGGCGTATTCAAATACGAAAGCATGGAGCACAAGGATGTCGTGCTGCGTGTCTATGGCGACGTCGTCATCGTCAACGGACAAACAATCAACAAAGGGCGCCGCGGTGAACGCGACGTGAGCGGTGAGTTCAGTTTCACGCGCGTTTACGTCAAGCGTAACGGGCAGTGGCAAGCCGTGCTGGCGCAATATACGCGCCCTGCTCAAGCCGTTGATCCATCCCCATTCGTCGGCGTTTGGAAGTTAGTTTCGGTCACTGCGATCAACGCCGATGGAACACGCAACGATGCGCCGTGGGGCGTCAATCCCAAAGCCACCATCGTCTACACGCGCGAAGGCTGGATGACGGCGGTCATCAATTACGGCGGACGCAAACCGCTTTCCACGGCGGATCGCTTTCGCGCTACGACCGAAGAGAAAGC
>DAOMFR010000143.1:0-17711 GCA_035429885.1 Blastocatellia bacterium | reverse complement strand
GGAATTTCCATCTTCTTGAAATCTGCCGGAATGGTGAAAACCGAATCGTCCAGCGGTTTTCGTTCGACCTTGGTGACTTCCATGATGGTTCGAGGTTGGCCGTTTTCGATGATGGACAGTTTCAGCGGAAAGACGCCGCCTTCCACGAATTTCAAGAATTCGGGATCGGCTTGCAGTGTAGCTTTGCCTTTGCCGCCGAGCGCGATGCTGCGGAGTTTATCGAATGCATCATTCGCGCCGCCGCCTCCGCCAAAATATCCAAGGCCTTTTGCCAGGCAAGTATCCATGTCTTGTTTGTCGCCGATGATCCAGTGCGTGCAACTATGACCGGCTATGGTTTCAGTTTTGCCGGTAGCTGTGGCTTTCAGGAAAGTGTTGGATGCGTTTTTTTCCGCCAGGTTTTTGAGGCCGCCTTCCTCATTCCAGTTCGTGGTCATGTACGTTTTCATCTGCGGAACCAGCATTGTCTGGGTGCCTGCGGCGAAATCCATCAGCACCACTCCAGTTTGAACGCCGCCCGCAGCCAGTTGCGTTTCGACACGGCTGCGCGAACCTTTGATGGCATAGCGAATTTCCATTTGCTGACTGGTGAGGCTCATCTTGGAAGTGATCAAGCCTTCAAACGCTTCGCCGGCAGAAGACGATGAAGCTGCGGGCGATTCGGAAGACGAGTTAGTCGCGGAGTTCGGCTTGGAATTGCTGCATGCCGTCAACAGTGAAGCGGTCAGCAACGAAAGCAGAAGCGGTTTCAACCGGGAAAACGAAATTGTCATTGAACGTCCTCTATTGATGAAAACAGGATTGCGGGCACGGTCAGGAACGGTTCAGTTGTCTGGTGGTGTCTTCGGCAATGCTCGACGGAGGCGTCACCAGTTCTGATGTTGTTGGGGCGGAAAGTTCCGCGACGCGCGGTTGCGGCGGAATCGGTGGCGGAAAGTTGGTGGCCATTGGGAGCGGGAAGGCTCGATCACGTTCGCGTTCAACCTGTTTCAATTTCAGGTACTGGCCAATGCCTTCACCAATCAAAGCAAACGCCGGAAAGAGAAACGACCAGCCCCAAGTGTATCCGCCTGGAAACTTGAACGTGACGAACAATGCCGCGATCAGGAACCCGATGCCAGTGAAGACATTGCCGACGGCTTTTTCAATGGTGGGGATTTTGCGGCGTTTGCGGCGTTCGTGAAAACTCAATCCGCTGTCGTCAGGGGGCAGAACTGGCAACTGACCGGTCAACGCCTGTGGCACAAGGCTGACATTGGCTCCACAAGCTCTGCAGAACTTCTGATGGTTTTCCAGTGGATTGGCACAATTTGGGCAGTACATTTTTCCTCCGCTAGGGACGTGCAAGGTTTGGCGCGCGGAAACGAGCACGCGACTGTCAGAGCCAGTTCAAGTCGCCGTGGCGTTCGCCAACCAAATGCAAAAACAGAGCTTCCAGCGTATCGAACTGCTGGCCGTCGCATTCCAGTTTGCCGCCGGTCATGAGCTTGGCGACATCGCCCTGCCAGGCGATTTTCCCGTGATTGATGATGGATACGTCATCGCACAATCGTTCTACAGTTTCCAGCACGTGCGTCGTCATAAACACCGTTCGGCCTCCGGCGACGAAACGGCGCAGCCAGTCTTTCAGCATTGCGACGCCCGCCGGGTCAATGCTTTCAAAAGGTTCGTCCAGAAACAGAATCTCCGGGCGATGAATGATCGCGGCGGCAAATGCGACTTTCTTTCGCATGCCTGTGCTGTATTCCGCCAGCCGTTTGTTCGTTGCCGAAGCCAAATCCATCGCCGTTAATAACTCTTCGACACGTTGGCGAACGGTTGGTTCCGGCAAACCGAAGATGCGGGCATTGAAGGCCAAAAATTCGTGAGCATATAAATGATCGAACAAACCCAGGCCTTCGGGCATGACTCCGATGCGGCGCTTTAACTCGCTGGAATCGCTGTCAAACTTTTGGCCGAGCAGTTCGATTTTGCCTGAAGTCGGGTCAATCAAACCTGTCAGACAGCCGATGGTCGTGCTTTTGCCCGCGCCGTTGGGGCCTAGAAAACCGAACATGCGTCCGGTCGGAACCGTCAACGAAAGATTGTCCACGGCGATCAAATCGCCAAAGCGTTTGGTTAGATTTTCGATGTGAACGGCCACGGCACTCGATGAAGGAGGTGTCAGCGGCGAAGCAGCGGGTTCGAATTCAACAGGTGCAATCATCATGTCAGATTTAGCCTCGCGCTCCGGCGATCAGATTGATCAATCGTTCGCGGCGCGATTTAAGAAAGCGCTCTATGGCGTAAAAGGAAGCAACATAAAATCCGGCGCACGCTGCCATCACTAGGGCAGCTACCCACCAAAACTGTAAGAGTCTTTCCAGTTCGAAGCGGCTGGATAGCGTCATCAGCGCCCAGAAAGGAATCATCATGCCTACGGTGACAACCAGGATAGAACCAAACGACAGTCGATTGTTCCACATCGCATCGAAGTCCATGCTCTTTGGCGAAAAGACTGACGTCCAGAACCCCAGCGCGTTATACAAAAACAGTCCCGCAATTGCCGTTGAAAGCAACATCGCCAGCATCTTCCACGAAACCACCTGGCTGTTATAAAGCATCAGCCACAACGCAAACGAAATGAACACGGCGACGGTTCGCAACAGCAGCGAAGAAAGGTTCATTGCTCGCAATGCGTCAACGAATTGAATTGGCAAAATGGCATAACGCCGGATTCCAGCATCGTCGTATCCGAACGCGTTCAACATCATGGCTGCGGCCGTTGCGCTGCTCATGATGAAAAACATCGCCAGCATAATGGCGAAATGCGCTTTCTCAGTTCGGTGCGGAATCAGGTATTGACCTGCCAGGACGATAATCGGCGCGGTCATCAAATTGAAGAGGATCATTTTGCAGCGCAAGTGATAGCGCAACGCCCTGCTGATCAACGGCGAATAACGTCGCCCAAATAAGTCGCTGACCTGATCAAAGTAATCTTGCCAGACGATACTGCCCGCAGATGGCTGGCTGGAATCGAAGGAAATGGTTTCCAGCTTTTCCAGCGCCCAGACCAACGCCAAACACCACAACAGAAGCAAAATAAAACTGCTTAAAACTGTGGCTGCCGTATCGCCCGCAATAACGCCTGCGGCTGCGCCGGGCGGAGTGTATTGCACAATCCGGTTCAATGCATTCCAGGCGACAGTTTTTCGATTGTTGACCAGCAACGCGACTGTCAGCGGCCCAAACGAAACCATCAGCAACACGAGAGTTCCTAAAACTCCCGCACCTTTGCGCGTTTGCATGACCAACCCAATGACCGTCAGCAATGTCATCGTCGCAAGGTAATTGGCGACGATGAAAACGAGAACTGCCAGCAGCGTTCTGAAAAACGATCCTCCACCCAGCCACAAAAAGCCGACAGCAAGCCCCAACGTAGAAGAAATGATCAGCAGCCAAATCGGATCAAAAATGCCGACGATTTGTCGAATCAGGAATCGTTCGCGAGTTTTCAGCGGGTACCGGCGTAACGCGTCTTCTGAAAACGCAGCCCGAGGCCCGGCCCCGAACAGCAGGCTCAACCCCACGCCGTTGACGAACAGTCCGGTCAAAATCCAACGCGCGAAGTATTCCATGTCTTTGGGCTCGATGGTGCTAATCGCCATTCCAATTCCCGCTCCTCCTAAGCCAAAAAACAGCGCGAAAAATCCGCCGATTAGGTATAGGGAAAACAAGATGGCAATTTTGCCGTTGCTGGTTCGCGCGTAGGCCCAAATCAGCTTGTATCGCAATTGCACCAATGCCCAAAAGCGATGGAGAAACTCTTTATTCATAAGAAATTACAGCTCACCGTAAATTCGTTAACACGCCAATTGTGACCGTCTGAGTTTGAAGCCTTTCAAATTGCCCAGCAATGTGACGGCAAGCTTGTCGGGCTGAAAAATTTTGTTAGCCAAGGCCTGCAAGCCTTTGACTGTCACGGCTTCGATTTCGGAAATGACTTCGTCGGCGGAAATGAAGCGGCCAAAGTTCATCTCATTTGAAGCCAGCGCGCTCATGCGGGAGGAGGCCGATTCCAGGCTCAGTCGGACGGAAGCTTTTAATTGCTCCTTGTTGCGTTGCAACTCCTCTTCGCTGATCGGTTCGGTCTTGATTTTGTGTAATTCGGCCATTGTGGCTTCGATGGTTTTATCCAAACAGTCTGTCGAAGTTCCAGCGTAAATCGTCAGATAGCCGCAGTCATGAAAAGGATTGATACTGGCAAATACTGTGTAAGCCAATCCAAGTTCTTCCCGTATCCTTTGGAACAATCGAGAACTCATTCCTCCGCCCAGAATCACCGACAGCAAATTGGCTGTGTAAATGTCGTCGCTAACAAGCGATGGGGAGGGAACTCCAATTACGATGTGAGATTGCTCGAGTTCCGCTTTGTTTCTTAATCGCAGCGCCGCCTTTGGTTGCGGCGTGGAGGACACCAGTTTCGCTTGGCGAAACTTCAATTGCTTGAAATAGCTTTTGGCCAGCTTGACCATCTGTTTATGTTCGACATTGCCGGCGGCGGCAATGACCAAATTGTTCGGGCAATAAATTTCCTTGTAATAATTCTCGACCACGCCGTCTTTGAAGCCGGACAAAGTTTTGGGAGTGCCCAGAATCGGCCGGCCGAGCGGATGATCCGGGTAAAAGTTGGAGCAGAAGAGATCGAAGATCAGATCATCCGGCGTGTCTTCAACCATCTTGATCTCTTCCATAATAACGCCGCGCTCTTTTTTCAGTTCGTGCGGGTCAAATGCTGGCGATGTCACTAGATCGGCAATCAAGTCGAACGCGTGAGGCAGATGCTCGTCCAATACGTTGTTGTAAAAACCGACTATCTCGCGTCCGGTGAACGCGTCCAGATTTCCACCCAGCATATCGCCTTCCGCTGCAATCTGGGCAACTGAACGCCTGCGTGTGCCTTTGAACAAAGCGTGTTCTATGAAATGCGTCAGGCCATGCCTGGCTTCGGTTTCATGGCGCGAACCGCTGCGGAGGAAAACTCCGAAGCTGACCGAGCGCAGGTGAGGCATTTGTTCGGTCAGCACAACCAGCCCATTCTCGAGTCTGGTTTTGCGAACATTGAATTTCTGATCGTTGCGGATTGGATTTACTACGTTTGGTTTCATAAGTTGGAAGTGACTCCGAGGCCATAATATGCCAGCAACTTGACCTGCCTCAAACCCGGTTCTCTTTCCACGATCAAAAACCTGATGCAATCGAACGGCAAGCTAATCTACACGACCGTCTAAATCTGTTTACTGTCCACGATTGATGTCGTCAATCGTGGACAACTCTGAGCGTTGAATGTCTACGATCAAAGACAAGAACCTTTGGAGGGAAGCGAATCAGCTTGCGCAGAACCTCGGTTGAGAAAATCTTTGAAGGTTAAGTCGAATTATTTCAGTGTTTACTGGAAAAGTTTAGTCGGGCGCTTTCAGTGGCACGGTCGTTGCTAAATAGCTTGGCGTGAAGAGAAAGGAACTGAGAAACAGTAAAAAGTTCCAGATGATATTTGAAGCACAGCAGATGAGTCAGAGCGAAGTTGCTCAGGCAAGTGTTGAGCCTTAAAGAGCAAGAATGGCTCGGTCTGTTGTTAAAAGTTTGCAGGAGCGCTGCTCCTCGAAGGGAATGTAGTTGCCGGTTAAAGTAAAGGATACGGGGGTCGGATTTAATCGGTAATTACAGCTTCGACTCGCGCACCTTACGTCACGCAAAGAACGGGGCACATTGTGTGGCGCAAGGGGCGCGAGTCGGCCTTAACCGGCCAGCGAGTTGAGCGCGTAAATAAAAAGATTTGATAGAAGTTTGAAAACAAGTTTGGAGCAAAACTCCTCTCGGCTTTGTAGTCAGCGATCCGGAGAAAACGGGGGTCGGATTCGGGTTGTTGACTGCATCTTCGACTCGCAAGTCGCGCCGTGTGAGCAACGGGGCACGTCACACGACGCGGCTTGCGAGTCGGCTTGAAAGACTGAGCCTGAAGGCAAGCGCCTGATAGGTTTGATCTTGTGATTGATGACTGGAAAAGACACGGGGGTCGGATTTTAGTCGTCTTTCACAAATGCGGTTCGTTGACTGCGTTACTTGGAGAACGGGGCACAACGAGTAACGTAGTTGACGAGCCGGAATTCCAGAAGCTGATTGAGTTGAGTTAAGCGCGAGATTGAAAAGATATTGAGTTTTGTAGTTGCCGGCTAAAGCAAAGGACACGGGGGTCGGATTTAGTCGGCAATTGCAAGCTTCGGTCCGTGGGCTTACGCGACGTGGGGAACGGGGCACACTGCGTTGCGTAAGTTCGCGGATCGAAAACCTATCAAGTTTGAAAAGTTGAAAGAGTTTGGAGCGCAGCTCCTCACGAGAATGTAATTGCCGGCTAAAGCAAAGGACATGGGGGTCGGATTTAGTCGGTAATTACAGTTTCGGCCCGCGCACCTTACGTCACATAAAGAACGGGGCACATTATGTGGCGCAAGAGGCGTGGGTCGGCCTTAACCGGCCAGCGAGTTGAGCGCGATAAAAGAGTTTTTTTAAGAGCGCAATCCCAAATTGCGCTGGTCGCCGAAAAGTTGATTCCCAATTGACCGGAAGGTGACCGACGAAGCCCTCAAATGACTGCAACACATCTTTTTCCCGCTATTTAGGACTTCTCCCACTTGAAGTCCGAGGGCTTCACAGTTTTTTTACGGCTGCACGAGAGTGCGAATCGGGTCCTCACCCCAGCATTAACAGGCTGTCGGATTCACTTTGTGATTCCGACGGCCTGTTGCTGTTTTTGAGGATCAGCTTTGCACTGTTCTTGCTCACCAACTCGAGCGCATGGTTGAATAGCCGCCGAAAAGAAACGCGAAGCGGGAGCTGAGATTTGCCAAGACAACTTATTGAATCAGAAAAAATCTTCACAGGCGTTGTATTTGCCATCGAACGAGACCGGCTGAAGGAAGAAAACGGTTTTGAAATCGTGCGTGAAGTTGTTCGTCATCCGGGGGGCGCGGGCTGTTTGCCGTTGTTCGACGATGGCCGAGTGGCATTAGTCAAACAGTACCGTCATCCTGCCCGATGCGAGTTGCTGGAAATACCAGCGGGCAAAATCGAAGCAGGAGAAACGCCGATGGAATCGGCCGCGCGCGAGCTTGAGCAGGAAATTGGGTTTCGGGCCGGACGAATTGAACACTTGGCGGACTTTTATTCGACGCCGGGATTTTGCGAAGAGCGGCTTTACGTTTACCTGGCAACCGAGCTAACTCCGGTTGAACAGAACCTGGATCACGACGAATTCGTTGAGATCGTTTACCTGCCGCTGGCTGAAGCCGTGGCGATGGCTGCCCGCAACGAGCTTGAAGATTCAAAGACTATCATTGCTCTATTGCTGGCGGCTCAACGGGTCGGAATTGTTTAGAATTTATGTCAATTACAACCACTTATTGCCCCTCGTGCGGACGGACCATTGAGGCAGAGCCAGGAACTCTATGCCAGCAGTGTCAGGTGAGGCCGCTGACTTCCGTCGAAACGCCCGATTCGTCGCTTAAGGCCCAGATGCCTGTTGCTATGCCGGTCGAAAAGCCCAGTTCACCGTGGGGGGATCTGCTGTGGGCCTTTTTGGTCTGGGGGTTCAGCGGAGCATTCGCACTGGGATTGGAAGCTGTGACACGGCTCTCATATGTCTTAAGTGGCAAGCCGCTTCCCGAAATCAAGATCACGCCCTTTTTGGCAATCGTAACGTTGGTTTTGACTCTGGTGATGCAAGTGGTGGGACTTGTTGCAAGCTGGATGTTTGTGACCAGACTGGGACGAAAGCCGTTTTTCCAAACTCTTGGGTGGCGTTGGCATCCGCGATTTCGATGGGGACATGCCGTGGCTTTGGCTTTTTTGATGTTTGGTGTTTCGGCAGTTCTTTCCAAGTTGTTGCCGCATCACGAAACCGATCTGGATAAAATTCTCAAGATGGGAATGTTTATTCGTGTGTCTGTGGTTGTGCTGGCAGTGCTGATGGCCCCGTTGATTGAGGAAATTGTCTATCGCGGAGTGGTGTATTCGGCTGTTGAACGACTGGGAGGAAAAACGCTCGGTGTCGTCACTGTCACTGCGATTTTCGCTCTGGTTCACGTGCCACAATACTGGGGGAGCGTTGCCGCGATCACTGCGATTGTTTCGTTAAGCCTGGTTTTGACCCTGCTTCGGGCTTGGACAGGATCATTGTTGCCTTGTGTGGTGACTCATCTGATCTTCAATGGGGTACAGGGGATTGGGTTATTATTTTTGCCAGACAAGTTTCTGGAAGCGCCAACACAAAAAGCTGTAATTGTTTTGATTGGGCATTGGCTAGACCTGAATTAAAGAATCAATCTGAACAGCGACTTGAATCCGTAAACATTGAAGTTGGCAATTTGATAAGGGGGAAAACACGATGAATGATTTTTTTTCGATGATGGAAAAGCTGCAGGGAATGTTTGATAGCGATGATGTGGAAATCGTTACCAACGATGGCCAGAGTTTTCGAGGAAAGATTGATAATCTTCGCAGCACCATGCCATTTAGCAAACCAGCCGTTAAGATCAAAAGCAGCGATGGCAAAATTACAAAAATCCTTTTCGCCGATATTAAGGATTTAATTGACCACAGAGAACAATAATGCGTGAAGAGCGAAGTTCTTTTTTGAATCGCTCTTCACGCATTATTAGTTGTTTCGGTTTGCTTGGTTGCCTATGCCGGTCGTTTGAAAGTGTATTTGACGTAACGGCTGCTGGAAAGCAACTCTTCGCCTTTATTGGTGCGATGAACTGCATACCCATCAACGTAAACGCTCGCCAGTTCCCATCCTTCCTGTCCCAGCGAATTCAATCCGGCGTCCACATTGGCGTCAATAAAATCTTCGCCAGTGATGCGGGCCCCGATTTTGCGAATTTCGCCCCAATCTACCGTCCTATATTCCCACTTCATCGTTTTACCTCGTCTCTCTCTTTTTAAGGGTTAAGAAATACACGGTGGCCAAGCTGGCAAATCGGTCAATGAAAGCAAAACGGTCAATAGAGACAAGAATCCCAACGAACGTTCCACAATTGAATCGGTTCGCTATGGCTTGTTCACCGCAATGTCGAAAAGAACCTTGGGGGGAGAGCTGACTGACCAAATCATACTACAAAACTTAATGACAGCCTTTATGGCGGTAGAGTTTTGCAGATTAAATCAAACGTTCATATTTTGGATATTACTCTCAGAGCGGCCCGCTATCTGATTTGCGCTTCAATTTTTGGCAAGCTCAGCAAAATAACGTCGCCGACAACTTTCAGACTTTGCGCGCCGATCTTGTCAAGAGTGTCTTCCGCCGTATGCCAAAACGGACTATCCGTTCCGCCATATTCAAAATCAATCAAGTCCACCGCTGGAATGCTCGCTTGCAGAAACGCGATGTGGTCGTCAGTGGTGAATTGAGTGCGGTTGGGAAAGTGTTTGGCGTGGCCGATTTCTCTGGCGGTTTCCCAAATGGCATTCACCAGCCAGCCGGAAGAGTTTTCTTCGCGCGGAATGGCCAGGTCTTTGTCGCCAACCATATCCAACAGGATCATCGCTTTGACGCGATCCGTCTGTTTTTCCTTCTTCAGTTTCTCTGCCATGTGGCGGCTGCCATAAGTGTTGTCTTTGCCCTTCAGGCATTCGCTCCATTCGTTGCAAAACGCTTCTTCGCCATCAAAGAAGACGAACTGATAGGTGAACTTCCGCTTTTGTTTGTCGGCAGCCATCACGCGAGCGATTTCCAGCAAAATGCCTGTGCTCGATCCGCCATCATTGGCTCCGACGAACTTGAACTCTTTGAATTCCTTGGTGTCGTAATGGCTGCTGATAATGATTGTGTTTGGCGATTCGCCCGGAAGCTCTGCAATCACGTTTTTGAACTTGGTTTTGCCATGCGGAGTTGTGTCCGTGAATTCGTCCAAGGTTGTGTTCAACCCGTAGCTTTTCAGCTCTTTGACCAGATACTCGCGTGTCTTTTCAATTGCTGCGGAACCTGCCGGACGCGGGCCAAATTCGACTTGAGTTTTGACGTGGTTGAAGGCTCGCTCGGCGTCAAAAGCCGTTGTTTTAGGTTTGTCGGCTTCGCTTTTCGTTGCCGGTGTGGCTTCGACGTTTGGTTTGGAAGCTGTCGAACCACTTTCGCAGGCAAACAACAATACGGCAGCGATGAAGATTGCGGTTGAACGGAACATTATTTCTCCGGTCCGGTGAAGTTTAGAACTTTGATCAAAAAATCGCGGAGTTCGCGCCGGTCAACCACAGCATCCAGCATTCCGTGATTGAGGACGAATTCCGATCGCTGAAACCCTTTGGGCAGTTTTTGCCGAATGGTTTGTTCAATGACGCGCGCTCCGGCGAAACCAATAATCGCGTCAGGTTCGGCAATGTTGAAATCACCGAGCATTGCGTAACTTGCTGTTACGCCTCCGGTCGTCGGATTGGTCAACAGGGAAATGTATGGCAAGCCCGCGTCATCCAATCGAGCCAGTGCGGCGGAAATTTTGGCCATTTGCATCAAGGAGAGCGCGCCTTCCTGCATGCGGGCGCCGCCGGAACAGGAAACAATAATCAACGGCAATCGCTGTTTGATGCAATATTCAATTGCCAGCGTGATCTTTTCGCCGACAACCGATCCCATGCTTCCGCCGATGAATTTGAATTCCATGGCGCAAATCACGATGGCGCGTCCACCCAATTTCCCTTCGCCTGTAATCAGCGCGTCCAGCAAGCCGGTCTCTTTCTGCGCTTTACGTAGTCGGTCCACATAAGCGGATTTATCCACGAACTTGAGTGGGTCAGTAGGAGCGACGTGACTGTCACGTTCATCATACTTGCCATCGTCAAAGAGCAGTTGCAGCCGTTCGCGGGCGCTCAGCCTGAAATGATACCCGCAGGTGGGGCAAACATTCAGGCTGGCTTTCAGATCTTTGCGGTAAATCGTGACACCGCAGTCTTCGTTTTCGCACTTAACGAAGATGCCTTCGGTTTTCACCGTGCGCTCTTCAGGTGGGGCAACCTCGCCGAGCTTGTCGGTCTGGCGTTTGAACCAAGCCATATTTTTCTCTCTCAAATTTTTATGATTGCTACGTTTCGCTCAAATGATGGGGGATTCTACGGTTGGATTTGGTAGGTGTCAAAGATGAGAACTCATTGGATCGCAACCCTTTCGAGCGGCAATCCAATGATGGAGTGACCATTTAAATCAAGCTTGCAGGTGAGCTTCCAGGAACCAAAGCGACTTGTCCACGGTGCGTGAAATGCCTGTGAACAGATCGGCGGTATCGGCATCGCCGAGGCCGTCGGAGGTGTCGATGGCCTCGCGTGTCGAAGCGGCCAGTGTGGCATACCGGTCAATCAGCGTTTCCAGACTTTCTTGTCCGCCGAAGACCGTTGCCGGGTAATCTTCCAGCCGGGATGTTTTCGCCGCCATTTTGGATGTGCCAAGCGCGGTTCCGCCGAGCGTTGTGGCACGTTCGGCAATGTCGTCCACGTGAACCAGCAAGTCCGTCGCCAGCTTATCGAACAGTTCGTGCAACTGGAAAAACTGCGCGCCTTTCACATTCCAATGAGCTTGTTTGGTCTGGCTGTACAGGTCGAAGGTGTCGGCCAATTGTTGGTTCAGCAGAGCGATCAGCTGTTCACGCGTTTCGGAATCCAGGTCAATTCGAGTTTTATGTAATGCTTGTTTTGCCATGTTTCTTCTTCTCCTATTTGTAATTTAAGACGTTCGCAATTTTCTGATTTCTGAACGTCAATTTTGGGAAAAAACGGCCAGCGCTGCTTCATCCAAGATGAAGACGTGGCGACCATCAACTTCAATCAAGCCGTTTTGTTGCAACCTTGCCAACGCCCGCGACACGACTTCACGGACAGAGCCGATGTGAGCGGCTATCTGCTGGTTGGTCAGCACCAGATTCAGTTCCAATCGGTCGGAAAGCCGTTGACCGCGCGTGCGAGCTTCAGTCAACAGCCAGCGCGCCAGACGTTGATCCACTTCGCGCAATGACAAGGCTTCAACCAATTCGGCGCATTTTCGCAACCGGCCTGCCAGCAGTTTCACTGCTGTCAACGCAATTTTCGGATGTGCCATGCATAACGATTTGACGTCGGTTTTCGAAATGAACAAGACAACGGAATCTTCTTCGGCGGCGACGGTGGAAGGATACGGTTTGTCATCAAAGACTGGAAGTTCGGCAATGGTCGCTCCGGCACGTTCAACGTGAATGATTTGTTCGCGTCCATCCACGCCTTCGCGGTAAGCCCGCAACACACCTTCAGCAATCACGAAAAGCCCTGCTGACTCATCGCCCGCCATAAACAGGATTTCGCCACGTTTCAGCCGACGCTCAACAGTACGACCAGCCAGAGATATCAGGTCTGGCTCGTCAAGTTCCGCGAACAGTAACGTGCGGCGTAATGCAGAGATTTTGTCTGTGGTCATCGCCGGGCATTCTTGCGCCTGTTCGCGGAAGAATTCAAGAGTGGCGAAGCGTCATTGCAGTGAAGATCAGAAAGATCAGCGAATAAATGATTTCGGCAATGCCAATTTGCTTTAGATTTAGTTGGTTGGAAGGTTTGAGAAGGCTCCAGGCCGTGCGCGCCAACACCGGAGCAAAGGCGATCAGCAAAAACAACGGCACGCTCCGTGTGACCGCCAGCGCCAGCAAAGACACCAACAGGAAGCTGTGATACACCACGCATTGCCAGCGCGCCCGGAGTTTGTCGTCCGGTTTTTTGGCGTGCAGGCCCGTGACGCGAAGCTTGACGTAAAAAACGCTGCTGGCGAAATAAGCTGCGCTCAACGCCCACAACCACAACGCCTTCGATCCCCATTGACCGCTGGCCACGTAGTAAGCGGCCGGAGCCGTCATTGTCATCCCGGCAATCGCCATTACCTCACTCTGGACTGTGCGATCTTCAAAATCTGTCGCCTTCCATCCGTTGACGATCAACAATGTAGCGCCCAGCACTCCGAACAGCAGCAACCAGTAAAATTTGTAAACCAGCACCAAAGGCAATCCGGTCAACGTGGCAAGGGCAACGTACACTAGTAATAGCCGCTGAGAATCCATGGCTGATTGGCTCTGGCGCCCACGCTTTCGCGCTCGCCACCAGACCAGCAAGGATTCGCGGGAAATGAATAACGCCGTCGTTGCCAGCAAGAGCAATAAAACCGCCCAACTGACTGTTCCGGCGACGGCCACTCCCAGCACAAACGGCACATACAGCATTGCCCAAGCGCCATGTTCTTTCGGCAGTTTCAGGCTTGAACGTAGATTCATACCGACCTCTCTGACGCCTCCATAAAAACACGAGGAAAAATTCGCAGCGATGACTTAAGTCACTGCGTCAGCCCGTGTCCGAAGAGTAGAGTCCGATTGCACTCGAAAAACTCAACTTTAGCAACAACGTTTTCAGAAAATTTCGGAAGTAACAGAAGGAAGGACATATGATCGTAAATGTTAGCAATACAGTCAGAGATTTGGCCGTCAACATTCCGGGGGCGACTCGCATCTTCGAACAAATGGGGATTGATTATTGTTGTGGAGGCGGCAAAACCCTGGCCGACGCCTGCAACCAATCCCATGTTCCGGTTGATCAAGTCGTCGGCGAACTTGAATTCGCCTCTCGGTCAAAAGAAATCACTTCACATAACTGGCAATCAGAATCTTTGACGTCTCTATCTGCTCACATCGTTGAGACGCATCACGTGTTTACAAAGCAGGAACTTCCCCGGCTGGAAAAGCTGTTGGATAAAGTTTGTTCGCGGCACGGAGCCAACCATCCTGAGTTGTCGTTGCTGCGCGAAGCCTTTCTGCACCTGAAACAGGATTTGATTCCACACCTGCTCAGAGAAGAACAGGTTCTGTTTCCTTACATCGTTCGTATGGAAGAAGCAGTCGCCAGTAACGGAGAAATTCCCCCGCCGTTTTTCGCAACCGTTCAGAACCCGGTGCGGATGATGATGACGGAACATGACACTGCCGGAGATTTGCTGCGTGAAATGCGGCAGATCAGCGGCAATTACACGCCGCCATCCGATGCTTGCATCAGCTACCAGACACTTTACCGGGCTCTGGCGGATTTCGAAGCTGACCTGCATCAGCACATTCACCTGGAAAACAACATTCTTTTCCCGCGTGCCGTGGCGCTTGAAAGCAAGGTGGAACCGGGTTGGCAAACGATGACCGATCGTCACAAATGCATGGCGCATTGAAGCTTTCGGAAAACTAGATTCAGGGTTCACTAAACATAAAAAACAAGGAGACCCCGTGAAACGGCTGTGGATTCTTTTTATCGCAATTTTTGTCTTTTCATTCGCTATTTTGGGCTGGGTTGGAACTGAGATTTTCCGGCAGGCTCCGCCGATTCCGCGTGAAGTTGTGACAACCGATGGCAAGGTGTTAATTGCCGAAGGCGAAGTTTCAAATGGGCAAAACGTCTGGCAGGCGATGGGTGGCATGCAGGTCGGTTCCATTTGGGGACATGGCAGTTATGTCGCGCCGGACTGGACGGCGGATTACCTGCATCGCGAGGCATTGTTCATTTTGAACAAATGGGCCAAGGCGGAATTCGCCAACGAATACGGCTCGCTGAATTCTGAACAACAAGCGGTGTTGCGACAACGATTGCAAGACACCCTGCGCAAAAACAATTACGACACGCAAACCGGCAGAACCACGATTGAACCGGTTCGCGCCGAAGCTTTTGAAGACAACCTGAAGCATTACACAGATGTTTTTACCAACGGCAATAAAGCCTACGCCATTCAGCGCAACGCTCAGCCAGACCCGGCGAAGCTGCGCCAACTCACATCATTCTTTTTCTGGACATCCTGGGCGTCTGTCACCAATCGCCCCAACCAAACCATTTCTTACACCAGCAATTTTCCTTCGGAACCGCTGGTTGCCAACGTGCCAACCAGCAGCGCGATTGTCTGGACCGGCGTCAGCGTCATTATGTTGCTGGCCGGAATCGGCTCGATGATCTGGTTGCTGGCCAGAAGGAAGCCCGAAGACGATCACGACGTTCCAAACAAAGATCCGCTGGTTGGCTTAGTCCTGGCTCCGTCGCAAACGGCGACGGTCAAATACTTTCTGGTTGTGTCGTTATTGTTCTTGTTGCAAATTTTGATGGGAGTGTTGACGGCGCATTACGGCGTCGAAGGGGGCGGCTTTTACGGATTCCCTCTGGCCGAATATCTGCCTTATGCGGTGACGCGCACCTGGCACACTCAACTGGGGATTTTCTGGATTGCGACTGCCTGGCTGGCTTCGGGGTTGTTCATCGGCCCGGTCATTTGCGGCTATGAACCAAAGCGGCAAAAGTTGGGCGTGGATTTACTGTTTGGCGCGTTATTGATCGTGGTCCTGGGTTCGATGGCTGGTCAGTGGATGAGCGTCGCCAACAAACTGTCGGGCGCGTCTGCGTTTTACTTTGGTCATCAAGGTTACGAATACATTGATCTTGGGCGAGTGTGGCAAGCGGCTCTATTTGTCGGTTTGTTGTTGTGGTTGTTCCTGGTGGCACGCACGGCAATTCCGGCTCTTCGGAAAAATGACAATCGAAAACCGTTGCTGGTGCTTTATCTGATCACGACAGCGGGCATTGCGCTGTTTTACAGCCCCGGATTGTTCTGGGGAATGAAAACTCATCTTTCTGTGGTGGAGTATTGGCGCTGGTGGGTGGTGCATCTGTGGGTGGAAGGATTCTTTGAAGTCTTTGCCACAGTGGTCATTGCCTTCCTGTTCGCCAGAATGGGCGTCATCAATGCCGAACGAGCGGCCAAAGCATCGCTGTTGTCCGGCGCGGTGTATATGTCAGGCGGCATCATCGGCACGTTGCATCATATGTATTTCTCCGGGACACCAACTGTAGCTCTGGCATTCGGTTCGGTTTTCAGCGCGCTGGAAATTGTGCCTTTGACGCTGGTTGGGTTTGAAGCCTGGGAAAACATCAACCACACCAAAGTCCGACCCTGGCTCCAACAGTACAAATGGGTGGTTTACTTTTTCGTCGCCGTCGCATTTTGGAATATGGTTGGCGCGGGAATCTTCGGATTCATGATCAACCCGCCGATTGCGCTTTATTATATGCAAGGCTTGAATACCACAGCAGTCCACGCACACGGAGCGCTTTACGGCGTGTACGGGACACTGGGGCTTGGGCTGACTCTGTTCTGTCTGCGGGCGATGAAGCCGGAATTGTTGTGGAAAGAATCCCTGATTAAGTTCGCGTTTTGGATGATTAATATCGGAATGCTGATGGAAATCGTGCTGAGCTTGTTGCCGATTGGGTTGCTGCAAACACATCAATCGGTTTCCGTCGGATACTGGTCAGCGCGCAGTCCTGAATTTATGCAAACCGAACTGATGCAGTCTCTGCGCTGGATTCGAATTATCGGTGATATGGTTTTTGCCGTCGGCGCAGTGGCCTTTGTTTACTTCGCGCTTGATTTGATCTTTAGAAGCCCGAAATCAAGGAAAGCTGCGGTGGCTAACACCTTGCCTGAAACTGCATAGCCTGGTGCAGGAGACGGATCGCCGATATCATCCTGCCATCCGTCTCCTGATCATCTTTACAATTCGACACAAAAAATGAAGGTCAATGGCTTTGTTTACAAAATTTTGCTGATCGCTACCACAATGGCGGTTACATGGTTTATTCCGGCGGGCTTGGCCAAGCACCAGGATCAGTTTCAGGATGCGCAAATCATTGGTTATCGCAGTGCTGGCAGCAACGACCCCATTGCGCGCTTGCAGCGACGCATTAATAACGGAGAAGTGAAGCTCGAACATTCTGAAAAAAGCGGCTACTTGGAATCCGTGCTGAAAAATCTTGGAATTCCTGTGTCGTCGCAAGGCCTGGTTTTTTCCAAAACCAGTTTCCAATTGCACAGGATTTCACCGTCAAATCCGCGCTCGATCTTTTTCAATGACGACGTCTACATTGGTTGGGTTCGCGGCGGAGATTTGCTGGAAGTTGCGGCAGTGGACCCGCAACTCGGCGGAGTCTTTTACATGCTGGAACAAGGCAAAACCGACAAGCCACGTTTTGTTCGGAATGATGAATGCTTGCAATGTCATTCGTCGAACGCGACACGCAATGTTCCGGGGTTTGTCGTGCGGTCCGTGTATCCGGACGAGCGCGGCTATCCGATTGCGCCGCTGGGGTCGCACATCACCAATCACTCCAGCCCCTTGGTCGAACGTTGGGGCGGTTGGTACGTCACCGGCACACACGGCGAAACGCGCCACGCCGGAAACATGTTGTTCAATGAATCCAGCAATCCGGAAAAGCCCGAGCAATTGACCGGCGCGAATCTGACCAGCCTGGACAAGAAGTTTTATCCGACAAGCTATTTGTCTGCACACAGCGACATCGTTGCCTTGATGGTGTTGGAGCATCAAACACAGATGCACAATCTGATTACGAAGCTGAATTACGAAACCAAGCTGGCGCTGCATAACCAGAAAGTGATGGATGAAGCTTTGCAGCGCAATCCGGAGGAATTATCCGACAGCACACGGCGACGGATTGAGCGCGCGGCGGATGAGCTGCTTCGTTACATGCTTTACGTCGGCGAAGCTCGCTGGCAATCGCCGATCAGCGGCACGACAAGTTTTGCCAAAGAGTTTTCCGCTGTGGGCAAACGTGACAAGCAAGGGCGTTCGTTGCGTGAT
>DAOMFR010000142.1:16061-17831 GCA_035429885.1 Blastocatellia bacterium | reverse complement strand
TTATCCGAACAGTTCCTGCACCGGTTTGAAGCCGACATACTTCGTTCCTGACGCGGGTTCGACGTAATGGAAGGCTCGGCCTGACGGTGTGTTTTCAATCGTCTTCGTCCAATCAATGCCCATCGCGGAGTAAATCGTGCAGGCGATGTCTTCCATGTAAATTGGCCGTTTGGCTGACCATCCAAAATCCACAATCTTGCCGCCTGCGTCGTCGGTTTTGCCGAGGACCTGGCCGCGACGAATGCCTCCGCCAGCGAGCATGCCGCTATGAACTTGCATG
The DNA here is from genome assembly GCA_035429885.1 of Blastocatellia bacterium. Classification (GTDB taxonomy): domain Bacteria; phylum Acidobacteriota; class Blastocatellia; order RBC074; family RBC074; genus RBC074. The sequence goes on along the minus strand of DAOMFR010000142.1, from coordinate 17,551 downwards.
TAATGTTCGCGGCCCAGCCGGGTTTCGCTGATGGCGCCGGTGGTGCGGCCAAACTCGCTCATCGCAATAACCAGCGTTTCATCCAACAGCGTTTTGCCCGGCGTGAATTTGGACGGAGTGCTGTCCAGGTCTTTGATCAGCGCGCTGAATGCGGCATCAAGTTCGCGCATTAACGCCGGATGATTGCGCGCGCCTTCTTTGTAAATGTTGGCGTGATGATCCCATCCGCCGTGGCTGGCCATAATGAACCGGGTTCCGGCGTCGGCTTGAAATAGATTCCGAGCCAGCGCCAGCGAATTGCCAATCGTGCTGGACCCGTACCGTTTTTTGTCTTCGTCCGTCAGTGTGAAAATTTGCGGCACGCGCGGATCGTTCATAATCGCCCAGGCTCCGCGGTAATAATCGTGGTAATCGCCGAAGCTGCGATCCACGGTTCCGTCGCCACTGCGGCCAGCTTCCGTGCGCAAAGCCCCATCCAACTGCTGCAACCGTTCCCAGCGCCGCTGCATGGTGGCTTCCATTCCTTTTTGCGGAGCCAGATTTGGCGGAGCATCGCCCACAGCCAGACTCATTGGCCCGAACTCTGCGGGCATAAATCCCTGGTTGATCAGGCCGGCTTGATTGCCCGCCATATTCATCACGATGAAAGGCGGCAGGGAATCACTCGGCTTTCGTTGGGTGGCGAGTTCGTGACAGACCACCGCGCCGATGGAAGGAACTTCTTTTGACAGCGCCAGATTCAGCGGATGCCCGGTTTGGATGTAATACTGCGCGCGTCCGTGAACCACGTCCCACGCCGCCATCGAACGCACCACCGAGATTTTGTCGAGCACGCCGGGCAGATTCGGCATGACTCCGAACGGCAGTTTCAAATCATTTGAAAAGCTGCGAATGTCGAAATACTTCGGCGTCCACGCGCCTTCTTTGGCGTCCAGGGTGTCTATCTGGCTCATGCCGCCGTCAATGTTGACGAACAAGACCTGCCGCGCCGTCGCCATCGGCTTTGCTTGCTGCGAAGCGCGCACATTGAAGGGGCGAAAAGCGTTGAGATAACCGCCAACCAAACTCAGTCCGCCAACGCGCAACAATTCGCGGCGATTTAATGACGGGATGTTCCGCAGAGTTCGTGTCATAACTTATCGTTGACCTCCGTTTTGGGTTCCAGCGGGCGTGCCCGCATTTTGCATCACCCGAGGCTGATCTAACACCCAACGACGAATGATTTGATACCCGCGTTCCGCAGGAAGATACCGCCGGCCGCCCTGATGTCCATCTTCTTTGCCGGTTTGCACGTTCAGCGGTTTGCGCAACAGCTTGCTGGTTTCGATGTCGGCCAGGTTCACGCGTTGTTGCAGGATCAGATAATTCTTCAGCATGTTTTGAATCGTCCAGAATCCGTTGCCGTCCGGTCCGGCCAATTCCATCGAAGGCACGCGCCCCGCCACGGCGTGGCATTTCATGCACGACATCGTGTCCATGCGCTGATCGCG
>DAOMFR010000142.1:1326-15961 GCA_035429885.1 Blastocatellia bacterium | reverse complement strand
GTGGACGGTTGCAGCATTTGGACGAACAGCTCCACGGCACGAGCGCGCGCGGCGGCCAGTTCCGGCGAAAGTTGCGGTTTGGCGGTCGCGTCAATGTCAGGAATCTCTTCGCCAAACGAAGCCACCCAGGCCACGCTGGGCAGCCAGAAATGCGCGGTCAACGGATTTTTCGACGTGCCCGGAATGAAGCGCAGCAGGTCGTTGGTGTGCAGATCGGTGTTGGTTGCCAGCATCGCGCCCATTCGGTCGGCGATGTACCAATCGGCGTCCGGCAAACCCATCGGACGCACCGCGGCTTCGGCGGCGTCAATGATCTTTTTCAACTCGGCGGCGCTGGGTTCGGCGTTGTGTTTGGGAATCAACAACCGATAGAGCAATTCGCGCTGTTCCGTTGTTTTCGGCACAGCCCACTTGGCCCGGCTGAATAACCGCAACACGGGTTGCGCCAGCGATTGGCGACGGTCGTAATCCTGTGCGCCGCGAATGATCTGTTCGACCAGCGGCTCGACCTTTTCCTGTACGGCGGGCAAAGTCACGGCGCTGGGATCGCTGACGGCAGCGGCGGCCAACGTGCGCAGCACTTCGGGGCCGTGCGTGGAATAATCAATGACTTTGTCTTGCAGTGGTTGGTACGCGACGTTGGCCGCGCCTTCCATCAGTAAGCGCAATTCCGGAAGATTCGCAGCGTCCGTTTTGCCCCACACGCGCAAGACGGCTTTGCCCATCATTTCGGTGCTGTTGGCGGTGATGTACCCCATCTGGCCAGGCCCGCCGTCTCCTCCGGCGGCGGCGTAAAACGTCGCGGAAATCGCCACCAGTCTTCGCGCCAGGCGATCTTTCACGGCGGCAGTCAGCGACGCGTCATCCAGTTTTTGTTCGAGCGTTTTGAACAGCGCGGCGAGTTCTTTGTACTGATGCTCTTCGCTGCCGTTGGCTTTGTGGCCGTTGACGACAAACAGCGCGTGGCTTTGGTACCGGAAACAGTTTTCGACCAGCGCGTTCGGTTCAGAGGCCAGCAGTTTGCGTGTCCAGGTTTGATTGATGGCGTCGCGCACAGGCGGATTCCAAATCCACCATTGCCACGCAGCCTTTGACGCCCAGGCGCGAACCGCCGGATGTTTGTCATCGTTGATGGCGCGATCCAGCAGCGCTGTCAGCCGTGGTTTGCTGAACGTTGGCTGAGTCATCACAGCGTCCGCGCGCATGCCCAATGCTTTGGCAATGCTTTCGCGCATCAAATCGCTGCCGGTATCAAACGCGGTGAAAATAGCGTTGAACCCTTTGTCATCCAACAGGGTTTGTTCCATCGCCCAACTCGCAGCGTCCCGAACCATCTTGACCGAGTCGCCCATCAACTTGATTAGTGTCGGCACTCCGCGCTCGTGATGAACTCCGCCCAACGCCATCGCCGACCAGACGCGAACTTGTGGACTGGCGTGTGTCGCTGCCTGAATCATCAAATCAATCAACGCCGGATCGTCGGTGTGGGATAACGCTCGAACGCGGGCGATGGTTGCTGGCAATGATTCGCCTACGCGAGGCGTAAATTGATCGCGCGATGGTTTCGCGGACTTTTCAGGATACAGCCGCGACAGCGCATGGAGCGCATAGCTGGTCGTGACAAATCCCGTCAGTGCCGCTTTGTTCCAGCGGCCATACGGGTCCTGCATGCGCAGCAACGCTTTGACGCCGCGCGCCACCGCCGGATCGCTGTCGGTGTATCCCAACGCGTGAAATGCAATCAGCGCCAATGCCGTCGGAGCCGGATCGTATTCGCCATTGGTTTTCCATTTGTCGCCATCAGAATTGGCCGCTTTGCCGGGATCGAATCCCCACGAACCGTCAGCATTTTGAATGGCGCGCAACCGCGCTTCGTCTTTTTTGAGCGCGTCCTGAATGCGCGCAATCAACTTCGCCGCTTCGTCGGCGGATTTCAGCGCGTACGCCGGAAACTGCGCGGGCGGCGGTTCCGCGGGTTTGCCGTCGTTTGAGGCTGCGGGTGCTGGTTGCGGTTTCGGATCGGGCGGAAGCGTTGCTTGCACGGTGCGCGCTTTTTGATTTTGCGCAGCGTAATCCTGCGGAAAGTACCGTTTGAAAAACTCGACGCGGTTCGACAGGTCGTCGCTGTACCGTGGCACGACGCTCAACATTTTGTCGGCTTTTTCTTCCAGCGCAGCCAGATAACGCGGATGGCCTGTGCGATCCCAGGCCGTGCGCAGAATTTCTCCGGCGTAGTTGTAGACGATGGATTGGCCGACGTTGGAACCCGGCCCGGCTGCATTGATGCCGCTGGGGTCAGCGGTTTGAATGGTGTGGTTTGCGGCGCGCAGGGATTGCATCGAATGCAGCTTGCGCGCGGGGATGACTCGTTCCACCGTGCAGGCTGCGTGACCGGCAACACGAGTTCCCGCCGGTCCGTCGCCCACATCCAGCGGAGCCAAACTGGTGTTGTTGGCCGCGTCTTTCAGGTAATTGGTCGGGCGCAACGATTCATACATCACGTTGATCATCCGCCGATGGTTTTGTTTGTTTTCAATCGTGTACCCGTTTTCCAGCGGCCCGACCGGGCCCCACACGCCGGATTGCGTGTGACAGCTCATGCAATGCGTGCCCATCAAATTGCCGGTGTCGCGAATGCGGCGTTCGACCGACGCGCCGCGCGGACGATTGGTCAGCCACGAATCCACCTGCCCGATGTGGTCATACATCGCTTGCCGGATCGCCATGCGCGGATCGTCATACGGCGCAGGTTGCAGCACGCGAAGCTCAAGTTCATATCCCGGCGCGTTGGCTTCGGCGCGCAGGAAATAGGTTTTGCCGGGTTTCAGCACGCGGACAATCGCCGCGCGATGCTGTTCGTTTTGCTGGTGCGTGCGTTCGTTTTCGTTGCGGCCTTCGGTGTATTCGCTGAGCGCGCCTTTTTCATCCAGGGCATAAAACCGCAACTGCGCCGCCAGCGTGTGATCGGGAATTGCCAGGTTCATCGTCAGCAATCGCGGCTCTTTGCCGTTGAATTGCAACCGAAACCAATCGTCGCCGGATTTGCCTACGCGACCGTTGTCGAAATACTCGATGTCGTCCGCACCGCCGTTGATGCGAATTGACTGGATGCCTTCCCCATCGGGAAGCAAAATTTCCTGAGCCATTTCCGGCGTATCATTCGGCTCGCTTTCAACAAAGCTGCCGACTTTTGCCGCGTCTTTTAACTCAAGCGGATTGAGCGTCACGTTGAGCGGAACAATTTTGCCTGCTGGCCACGGCGTGACCGTCGGGAAAGTGACCGCCTGCGGAGCGACGCCGTCTTCGCGCCAGCGAATGCTTTCAGGGTTGGCGAAGCTGCTCGCTTCGTTGGTGATGGGCGCGATTTCCAACCGATACTGCCCAGCGACCGGAGCGCGATAAACCAGATATAAATCCGAATCTAGCGCGTGCAGCACTTTTCGCCAATTCGCCGTGGGAGTCGTGTAGATGCCAAAGGCTTCTTCTTTGCGCCCGGCGATGGCTGGCAACGATTCGCCTGCGTCTGCTTTATCCAGCACCCAGCGAACTCCGATGCGCCCGTGCTGCGGCATCGCAGAGGGCGAAGGCAAGCTGACCGATAATTCAAAGGTATCGCCGCGTTTCAATTGCATCCGCTTTTCCCACACCGATTGGAAAGACAGGTTCAATCTGACAGGAGCGAGCCCAGAGAGTTTTATTTCCGCGATTCGACTGGCTTGACTGTTATTCAAACAAAAGAGCAGCGCCAACAGTGTCAGACAGACGGCGAATGAAATTGCTCGACGATTCGTGGACGGCTTCATGGTTCCTCGCTTGCAAAAGGTGATGAGTTGTTTCGGATGAACGCGCAGGATTGCGCCGGGCGAAAAGTACATAATTTTTGTCGTTTCGTCCATTTTTCCAAGCCAATAGACTTATTAAGCAGAGTCGTTTATACCGTCGCTCTTCTGAAGTTCAGGAAATCCCAAATCACTAACTGAGGTCAAAACATCGAAATGAAGAAAACAAGTTTGTTTGTCTGGATGTTCGCTGTAGCAGCAGTCGTGTTGTTCGCGGCGTGCAATCGTCCAAATCCCGGCACGAAGAAAAAAGTCATCGCCGTTATTCCTAAAGGTGTGACCAATGTTTTCTGGCAAAGCGTCAAGGCTGGGGCCGATGCTGCGGGCAAAGAAACCGGCGTTGAAATTTACTGGAAAGGGCCAACCATCGAAGGTGACGCTTCCAGTCAGATCAACGTGGTCGAAGATGCGATTACTTCGCGCGTGGACGGAATGTTGATCGCGCCTTCGCACAAAGATTCTTTGGTTTCGGTTGTCGAACGCGCTCAGCGCGAAGGCATTCCAGTGACAATCTTCGATTCCGGCATCGGCACGGAAAAGTACGTTTCATACGTGGCCACGGACAACGTGCTCGGCGGAGTGATGGCGGCGGAACGTTTGGCCGCACAGCTTGGCGGTAAAGGCAATGTTGCCGTTCTGGGGTTGAAAGCCGGTTCGGTTTCAACGGACGAACGCGAGCGCGGGTTTCAGGACACGATCAAACAAAAATTCCCCGGTATCAAAATCGTCGCTTTCCAGTACGGCGAATCCAGTCGAACAATTTCGATTGATCGAGCGACAGACATTTTGACGGCGCATCCTGACCTGAATGGTTTTTTTGCATCGAACGAACCCTCGACGGTTGGCGCGGCGCAGGCGATCAAACAAAAAGGCGCAGCGGGCAAAATCATTCTGGCCGGATTCGATTCCAGCCCGAACCTGATTGATGATTTGAAAGCTGGCGTCATTGATTCGCTGGTGATTCAGAATCCGTATCGAATGGGGTACGACGGCGTGAAAAGTTTGGTGGATAAACTGAACGGCAAAACACCAGAGCGACGGATTGATACTGGCGTTAAGCTGGTGACGAAAGAGAACGTGGATTCGGCGGAGATTCAGCAGTTGCTCGGCACAAAATAGCCAGAAGCTACCTTCCTCCCACGAAGCAACACGAAGTTCCACGAAGAAAAACAAGTCTGCATTTGTTCTGCTTTGTGCTTCTTTGTGTAGCTTCGTGGGAGAAATTATTTGAGGTTCAGTTTGAAATCGTTGGTGCGCTGACAAGCAGTGAATTCAACGACAGTGCCTGCCGCCTCAGCTTCTTTGCGTAGCGCAGTTCTTTGCGCCGCGTCCCAAATCAATTTGTCGGAATCTGCTTTGACCGGTTTGGCCAGCAACAGATACCGGCCGGGCGCGATGTGTTTGAATTGGAATGTGCCTTCGCCGGTGGTGTTTGCGTGCGCATAGCGCAACACATCATCGGCGTTTTCTTTTTCGGCAGGGATCAAATGGATTTGCAGTTTGCCTCTTGAAGAGTCGGACAAGCTGCCTTTCAAACCGGCTGCGCCTTCGGATACGGTGACGATAACGCCGGTTAGCTTTTCGCCGGATTTCAGCAAAGCTCCGTTGCGGCCAATGTTTGAGACAGCCGCTGCTGTCGCCGCCTGCGCAGGTTTGCGCGAAGCGGCGACAGCAGTTGGGGTGGCCGGACTAATTGAACGGACGTACCAGTTTTCATCCGGCAAGCGCACGGACAATCGCCAGCGGCCGGCTTCCAGATTGCGAAACAGAAAATCTCCGCCGGTCAGGGGCGCAACAGAACGCGGAGGACTGGTTCGCCGGTTGTTGTTGGTGCCGGGTTCGTCACGCTGAATGGCTAACACAATTTCTTCGGTGAACGAACGACGCGGTGAAGGGCAAGCCGCCGCGGAATTCGCCGCTGCCTTTTCCAGCGCGACTTTTCCACTGAGCAAGGCCAGTGGCGCCAAGCTCAGCTGAATGCCCGAAACGTCTGCGCCACGAACCGAAACGAGCCGGTTTTCGGACACCAGATCGCTTTCGCCACCGCCCAGACTGCGTCGGGCGCTGATTTCATAATCGCCATCCGGGATGTTGTAAAACGCAAAGCCGGGCGTTTGCCCGTTCGATCGAATGCTGTCTGACTGAAATGTCGTCGCGACAACGGAATCCGTTCCCGGCACGCTCAGCCGAATTTCGGTTGTGTTGAAATCGTCGGCTCTACGCTGATTGACCGGTGGAGTTGCTGTCTTGCTGGTCTGGGCAAGGACGGCTTTGCCACCGACCGAGCGGCCTTTTTCGGCCCGGTAGCGAATATCAATGCCGGTCAATTCCTCGCCTGGGCGAACTGCCAGGGGAAGTGCTGCGTCGCGCGCAGAAGATGGGTAATACGTGGGCGCGTCCTGGCTAAACGGTGAAAGCGGTCGGCCCTGATCTCCCATTTGTCCCGCTTGGACGATGTACGTTCCGGGAATCAATCCATAAATGCGATACATGCCGCGATCATCTGTTCGCCAATTGCGCCCGAAATTGCGCACAGCGGATAGTTCATCGGCTTCGCCGTTCACATTGCCCACCCGAATTGCGGTGAGCGTGACGCCGGTTAATGGTTCGCCATTGGCGTTGAATACTTTGCCGGTGATGACGCCGCCTTTGACCAGCGTGATGTTGGCGACATCGCCCAACCGGTACAGGTTGCTGCGGTTTTCCTCTTCGCCTTCGGAGGGTTCGGGCAGCGGCGCGACATAACCCGGCGTCGAAGCCGAAATTCCATACGACGCCGGAGCCAAATTGACGAACTCGAAATTGCCGTCGTCATCTGTGACGGCTTGCGAAGGCATGGCGGGCGGTTGGCCCGGCACGCCTTGTCTGCGAGCTCCGTTGCGTCCGAAGGGAATGGCGACAACTGGAATGCTGGCCAGCGGCTGGCCATCGTTGCCCGTCACGCGGCCTTTGATTGAACCGAGTTTCGGTGGTTCAGGATTCGTTGTTGCTGCTGACGCAGTTGGAGATTGCTGCGCGTGAGCAATCGTCGCAAGGCAACTAAGCAACACGATCAAACAAAATACAGATGGAAGTTTCATATCTTTACTGGGTCAGGTTCAGCGTCAATGTGACATTGGTTGGCGTGCCGTTGGCGACAGTAACGGTTTGGCGGACTTCGGGAAGCCGGGTTTGTTGTTGCCCTGCGCCTGCGCCTTGCCCGCCACGCCCCTGGCCTCCACCTTGAGCTCTGCCGCCACCCGGTCCACCGCCGAGCGTTCCGGTCAGCCGCACTTCATACGTTCCCGGCAACAGATTTTCGATTCGAAACTGGCCATCGGCTTCGATGCGTGCGTTGTTGCCGCCACCGCCAAAACCGCCGCCGGTTGTTGCGCTGGCACTCAGCGAGCGCGCCGTAACATTCAATCGGGCGTTGGGCGGCAAGGTTCCGCCGGTGACAATCACGCGGCCTTGAATCATTGCGGATGCGAACCCAACGACAATGCGAATGCCTGCCACCTGTTCGCCTGAAGTCAGTTCAATGTCGCCGTTGATCGGCGAACCGTTACGTTCAATGCGAACCAGTCTGAAAGTGCCGCCGCCCGGCCCACCGAATCCTCCGCCGCTGATGTTCAGCCGAGCCTGTCCAGGAGCCAGGCCGCTGACGCGGAACAATCCGTCCGGACTGACAGAGGACGCGCTGTTTCTGCCAGACGAAGAGATTTGAGGCGCTTGTCTCTGTTGGCCGCCTTGTTGCTGCGCGCTGCGCGAATTGGCGAAAACCATCAACTGCGAAAGTTTGGTCCCTGCAGTCGGATCGGCAGGGCCTTCGATCGCCACAATCCCCGCGATGGACGCGCCACGCGTCGCGTGAACTTCCACGCCACTGGCGTCATCGCTGGAAATTTCAAAGCTTGTCGGTTCGCTGTAAAAGTCGCCGCTGATGGGAGTTCCGCCGGAAAAATTGATGGGCGTCGCCGACGCCGTGTACCGTCCCGGCATCAGTCCAGGAATTTTGAATTCGCCTTTTTCGTTGGATGTTCCGTTGGTGTTGCCAACGGGTTGCGGCGGCATTCCGCCGCGATTGTTGCGAGCTTCTCTGGTCACGCTGATCGTCACGCCTGGAACCGGTTCGCCGCTTTGCGCATCCACCACTTTGCCCGTCACGGCGTAAGCTTTCAGCGGCCCGCCCAAATGGATGTCTATGTTTTCGGCGACGGTGCCGTCAGAGATTTCGACGGCTTGCGCTTCGGCTTCTTCGGTCGCGCTGGGGTGAAAGGTTCGTGTGTAACTGGCTCGGCGAGCGATGGCGGGGCCCATTCGATTTCCTCCGTTGTCGCCCGCGCTGACCAGATACTTGCCCGGAGGTAACCCGTAAGCCCGATACACGCCTCGGTCGTCTGTCTCCAGCCCGAACCGATTCCCACCCGGGGATGGTCTGCTCTGTCCGTTGGCATCCACGATCATCAGGTTGACACGTTCGGCGATGACCGGACGATCATTGGAATCGCTGACACGACCTGTGATCACTCCGCCGCGCGCCAACGTGAAATCAATTTGGGAAACTGCTTGCCCGTCGCTGACTGTGACGGCTTTGCCGCCAGCATTTCCACCGGGGCCACCCATTCCGCCGGGACCACCGAAGCCGCCTGGGTTGCCGGGGCCTCCAAAAGCGTTGGGAGCTGCCGGGGTGCTGGTGACGACCAGCGTTTCTGTCATCAGGACGACGCGGTACGCGCCTGCGACCACTCCTGTGAATCGGTACTGTCCAGTTTCGTCGGTTGCTGTTTGGTTGATGGTGTCTTGCTGGCCCTGGAGTTGGCGTCCGTTTTGAGCGGGAACCAACGCGATTGGAATTCCGATGGCGGGCGCATCGCCCAGCTTGACGGTTCCACTTATGGTAGCCGTGCCCGGTTGTCGATTGGGTTGTTGTTGGGATTGCGAAGCCGCTGGCAGGCAAATCGCCAACAGCAGGATCAGGCAGGACGCGAAGCGAGAAAAGAAAAACATAACCGACTCCTTGTTCTCTGTGTCATCCGAATTGTTTGCGGATAACAGTCATGACGAACCGGGAGCCGGTTTGGTTGATGGAAATTTCGCCGTTCCGTTACGGCGCGATGTAGTTGGTCAGCGATAGCTCGCCGTAGCTGGTGTAAAGCTTTTCGTCGTAATCCTTAAGGAAGACCGTCATCTTTTGCAGCAACGTGGTCAGCCGATGGCCGGGTTGGCGTGCAGGATGCGGGCCGCGTCCCGCAATGGCGCGAATGAACAAGCTTTTATCCGTCAACGGCAGTTTGCGAACGTTTTCGGCAAAGTCACCAAAAACGCCATTCTGAAACAGATATTGTTCGACGTTGGATAGGTAAAAAGCCGTCACCGTCAGGCCGTTCTTTTTCAGGTAGTCGGCAACCGAAGCGATTCCTTTTTTGCCCGCAAAGTCAGCCACAACCGGAATGATCAGGTTTTTGCGATGCAGCGAACGCACGAATTCGTAATCTTCCGGCACGGCCAAAAAGTTTCCCTGTTTTCCGTTCAAATCTTCACCCGCCAAAATCTCTTTGAAGGTAGGGAAGTAACCTCCCCAACCGCCGCCTCCATCCGTGCGGTAAGAAATTGTCAGGCCTTCGTCAGAAAAGCTTTTGTAAACATACTCCAGCGATTTTTGATCGGTTTCAGACAGCGGGAATTTGAAATCCTCCTGAATCAATTTGCGGATTTCAGCCAGATTGGCGGCGTAAGCCTTTTCATCCACAGGGGCCGCGCTGAAAAAATTCAGCACTTCGTTGAACGAAGCATTTGCCGCCAGAGCCCTTTCTTTTGCGTCTTTGGGTGGCAGCGGACGGCTGAGCAGTTTGGACAGAAACTGTGCCGGAGTATCTGAAACCTGGAACACGGCTTTGTAAATCAAATGCTGAATGACGGCTTGTCGCCGGATGTCGAACAGGAACACGATGCGCGGTCGGACTTTGGCAATGTAGGTGTAATTCTGCTCCGGCCCAACGCCCAGGTACGCGCCGCCGGTTGTGCCAACTTCGCGCAGTTTGTTGACGACGTGTAAATAAGAGGTTTCGTTGGACGTGAAATTGTCCGAACGGAAATGCCCGCCTTCTTCGGAAAATTCGCGGCTCAGTCGCGAAAACTCTTCGGCAGTCAAACTCTCCGGCTGTTTGGGTTTGGCTGGTTCCGATTGAGCGGCTGGCACAGGCGGTTTGGCTGGTTGTTGAACTTGCGGCTGTGTTTTTTGTTCAACTGACTGTCCGAATGCAGTGCTGGCGCCGACAAATAAGGCGAGCGTCAACACAGATGCTGAAACCAAATGGAGCCAGGCCGACGATTGGTGATGATCACGTAAATGCTGCATAGATTTTTCCCTCCGGATTGAATCGAAACCGCAGCGTTTATACTCGAAACACAAGAACGTTCGCCAGAAAACATTGTCTGCAATGCGAAAAATATCCGGTTGGTCATTGGAGGCGAGTCGGCTGAATCTGTTCGCAAAGTTTGAGGAGAAGATGGAGGACAGTGCTTGGCCTTCCGCGTAGACCAAGCACCGCCTTTCTTCCTGGCAAGCATTCGCGGAAGCCGCGTTCACGTGCCGGGAACTTCATAAAGTCAGAAAGAAAAGTCTGTCGTTGGTTTTGATAAAACGTCTTTTTCCTTCTAGTTCCCAAGACGCGACGCCTTTGCTTCCAGTCACAGAAAATAAAAGGCGCAGCCGCGAATGTGAAACGCTGCGTCCGTTGCACGCTACTTTGGTGCGACGATTCGTTGCGCTTGTTTCTGCGCTTTTAATGCCAGTTCCGTGGCCAAGAAACAGTGCGTCTGAGTCATCGCTGTTTCGGTGCGATTGAGAATGTCGTTGATTAACAGTTCGCCGTATTTCAACGGGACGTTTTCGCAATCAATACGCTGCACACCTTTTTGGTCCGCCAGAAACAAATGATTGGCTCCGGGCTTTCCGGCGATGTCCACGTTCTTGCGGACTTCGATATAGCCTTCCGTTCCAATCACGGTCAGTCGCGTGTCGCCCCACGTCGGCAATCCGTCGGGCGTAAACCAATCGTTGCGAATGTAGCCCATGCCGCCATCGCCGCGCAGCATTACATCGCCGAAATCTTCCAACCCGGGCCATTGCGGATGATTCACATTGCCCACTTGCGAGGCGACGATTTCGGCTTTGGTCGAACCGGTGAAATACAAAAACTGATCGAATTGATGCGAGCCAATGTCGCAAATAATGCCGCCGTATTTTTCGCGCTCGAAAAACCACGCCGGGCGCGTTTGCGGATTCATGCGATGCGGTCCCAAACCGATGGTTTGAATTACTTTGCCGATGGCTCCGGCTTTGACCAACTCGCCGGCTTTGATCGTGGCTTTATTTTCAAACCGTTCGCTATACATGATCGAGTAAATGCGATGGGTCTGTTCCTGCACGCGCCGCACCTGGGCCAACTGTTCCAGCGTGATGATGCCCGGTTTGTCCACCATGAAATCTTTGCCGTGCCGCATCACTTCGATGCCGAGCGGCGCGCGATCCACCGGAATCGAAGCCGAAACAATCAGTTGCACCGAGCGATCTTCCAGCACTTCCTTTTCGCTGCGCGCGAGTTTGGCTTGCGGGTAGCGTTTGGCGAACTGCGCCGCCAGGTCGGCTTCTTTGGCGTAGAACGACACCAATTCGCCTCCGTTGCGCAACACGGCATCGGTTTGTCCATTGATGTGGCCGTGATTCAGGCCAATGACTGAAAAACGAATTCGAGGTTTGGTTTGAGTATTCATCATTGTTCCGTTGAATCAGTACCGCGACCGGTAAGAAGTTTCACCGGTCGTTCCTTAAGCTTGAGTCGAAGTGCGCTTCCTGCCGGTCGCAGTACTGAACCGGCCGTTAACGCACGGTGAAATCCATCCACTGCTCTACCTGGCCAATTTTCTTTTTCGCCAGCGCGTCCGTCACGATCACGCGCAACAGGTAATCGCCTGGCTGGAAATTGGTCAGCAGCATTTGCCCGACAAAATCGAAGCGTTTCGAGTTTGCTTTTGCCGGCAGCTCAATCGGTTTGGGCGGCAATTGCTTCAGCAATTTTCCGTCGTGATAAATCTCCGCTTGCACAGTCAATTGAGGCTGCCCGGTCTTTTTATCAACGGTGGAGTTATAAATCGCCGCGCCGTATTTAATCCAGCCGCTGCCGGGGAAATTGCGCACATAAGGCGTCGTTCGCAAATCCGTAATGGATTCCTTTTCCCCTTCCGCTTTGGGAAGGCTCAGCACCAGGCCGGACATTGCCAAACGGCTTTTGCTCAGATCGGGAACGGTGATGAACTGGCTGGCGGTGCCGAGCTTGCCGCTGGCAGCATCGCGCAGCACAGCGCGAAACTGATACGCGCCCGGTTTTTTGATTGGGAAATCCGCGCGGTACGTCAGGCCTTCACTCATCACTTGTTTGTATTGAGCTTCGTCAAACGTCAATGCCACATGGCGAGTGTTCAAATCCACCGCTGTGCCTTTGTCGTCAAAGGCGAACGCCGCCAAATCCAAATTGATCGCTTTTTTGCCATCGGGGGCATCCTTGAAATTCAGCTTGGCGCTGTCAATGTGGAACAGCGTGCGCACCAGCGAACCTTCTTTGTCAGAGTTGAAATAGTACGGCGTCATTCGCAGGTTCAATTCGCGCACGCCCAACGGAGACAACAAGGCTCCAAAGATTTGCTGGCCGCGAGTCTTTTCCACTTCGTGCGGCTCTTCATCGCTGACGCCATAAAACCCCTGCCGGGCGCGCACACGCAACTCAGGACGCTTCACCGTGACTTTGATTTTGTGCTGCTTGCGGTCGAACTTGTCGTCGTCCGGGTCGAAGCCCAGCAAGTAATAACTTTGTTGATCGTACAGCGCTTCCTGAATGCCCAGGTTCAAATCGTTGTTGTTGAAGGTGGCAAACCCGCCGGTTTGCGCGGCGAGCGAAACCGGTCCTTCCAGCGCTTCCTGATTGTCCTGCATCGCCTGGGCGTACGAATCTCCGGTGGGACGTCCGCCGGTTTCTCCGCCGGGAACCAACGGCATCAACCCTTTCGCATCCATCGAATAAATCACGACGCTGGAACGGTTGGACATTTCGACCAGTTGCTTCAACGCCTGCTGCACCATTTCGCTTTGCGCGACGGCGTCCGGATCGTTGGCGTTATTGCTGGGCGGATAAATGCGAAACCCATCCGACAGCAAAATGACGCTTTTGCGTCCTGGCAACCCGCGCAATCCGTTGACGACGAAATTGATCGCGCCCAGTGTGCCGGTGGCAAACAGCGTGTTGCGGAAACTGTCCATGCTGGTGTCCATGGATTGCTGATCGCTGGTGGATTGCTGGCTGTCTTCAGAATCGGTAAGGCTGCCTTCGCTGCCGAAATTCGGAACCATATCGCGGCTGAGCGGGTTCCACATCAGCTTTTCAATGGCCGAATACAAAATCCGTTTGTCGCTGGTGAACTGTTCCAGCATCCCCAGGCCTCTGCCGGTGCGAATGATGGCGACCAAATCGCCGGGCTGCATTTGCCTGTCCAAAAACTGCCGCAGCGTTTCTCGCACGCGTTCGGTGCTGGTGAAGGACAATCCCAAATCATCCACGACGAAGGCGATCGTACGGCGAACTTCGCGCGGTTCAATTTGTTTGGTCGGCATATTTGCCGGAGCAGGAGGCGCATCCGATTTTTTCACCGGAGGCAATTCACGTTTCACGGGCGGCAAACTGACATGGCGAAAATGCGTCAGGTCTTGTTTCTTGCCATCCACAAACATCTCGAAATCGTCAGCGGTCAGATTTTCGATGTGATTGCCCTTTTTGTCTGTAACGACGGCGTCCACCTGCACCAGCTGTGTGCTGATGCGAACGACTGAATCCTGATTCTGTTGTTGCGCTGGTTGTGCCTGAGTTTGAGTGGGAGTTTGCGGCGGCGGCTGCGTTTGTTGCTGAGCCCATTGGACGGGCGACAAGCTGCAAAAACACAGCGCCAGCAGCGCAAAGAAAACAAAGGGACGATTGGTATTGGACATGTTCCTTCTCCTTGCATTCTTTGACGGTCTGGCGCTGCGCACGGTCACTGTTTATCCGCTGAAACTGATTCGATACTCTTTTCCCGCCAGCAATTTCAGGCCGACGCCGCCAGCGGCATTCGCCACAACTGCCACCTTCCGCCCAGCTTCGGTGATCGCGGAAATTTGCTGGCCGCGCGGAGCCCGCAACCGATATTCGCTGGTGACATTGGGCCGCAACACGGCTTCGGTTGCTTTGCCGGATTTCCATTTCAACTCCACGCCGACAGCTCCGCGAGCGCGAATGCCTGTGATGGAACCATCCGGCCAGGCTTTGGGCAGCGCAGGCAGAAACTGGATTTCACCGGCGTGGCTTTGCAACAGCATTTCAATCATTCCAGCTGTGCCGCCAAAATTACCGTCAATTTGAAATGGCGGATGATTGTCCAACAAGTTCCACAAAGTTGATTTTGCCAGCAACGCTGTGATGTTTTCGTGCGCCGTGTCGCCTTCACCCAGCCGCGCCCAGAAATTAATAATCCACGAACGGCTCCAACCAGTGTGACCGCTTCCGGCTGTCAAACGGCGTTCCAGAGTTGTGCGAGCTGCTTGCGCAAGTTCGGACGTGCCGCCGAGCGTGATTTGATTTCCGGGATGCAGCGCAAACAAATGCGAAATGTGGCGATGACCGGGATCGGGTTCGGCGTAATCTTCCAGCCATTCCATCAACTGGCCGTGTTTGCCAATTTGCGGTTTCGGCAACCGGTCGCGCGCGGCAATCACCTTGTTGCGAAAC